>CAYQDJ010000049.1:0-24036 GCA_964416255.1 uncultured Nitrospira sp.
CCTCAGGCAAGAGCGCGAGTCCCGCGTGTGCGACCGCCTGAGCGGAGGCGGCGCCGCCGGATGGCCGGGGCGCCGCCGCGGCTCATCCCCGCCGGACCGGGACGCCTCCTCACTGGGAAGTCCTAGGATTCGGCGGAGTAAACACTTCATGCAGGTCGCTAAAGGAGCCGCCGGGAGTCGGACCGCCACTGAGGACGTGAATGCGCCCTTGCACCACCGCCGATCCCAGTCCGTGACGCCCGGTGGGCATGGGCGCCATGACCTCCCAGGTATCACGCGCCGGGTCATACCGCTCGTTTTCACGGAAGGTTCCCTCTCCGCCTTCGCCTCCGAACACGTAAATGCTTCCTCCCATTTCCGATGCGGTGATACCGCTGCGTGCCGTCGGAAGGTCCGAGGCGCGGGTCCACCGATCCATGGCGGGATCATACACTTCCGTCACGGAGAGATTCCGTCGATAGTCACCTTGAAGGCGCCCCCCTATGGCATACACCTTCCCGGAGGCGGTCGCAGTCGCCAGATGATCACGAGGGGTCGGCAGCGACGCCCGCGACGCCCAGAGATTGCGCTCGGGATCATACACCTCAACCGCCGCGCTATTGGCCTTCCGGTCGTACCCGCCGATCGCATAAAGTGTTCCGTCGTGGAGCGTGACCGACAACGCGCCGCGAGCGGTCGGCATCGGGGACCGCTCGGTCCATATGTCCGTGGCGGGATCATAGGCGTACACCGTCGCGACGGGATGCCAGACGCTCAGTCCAGACTGCGCGTATCCGCCGATAACATAAAGTTTCCCGCCAACCACCCCAATGCCCACATGATGCAGACCGACCGGGAGAGGAGTCTTCGACGTCCATCGCTCTGTCGCGGGATCGTATTCTTCGACCGATGACGTAATTGCCAGATTCATCACGTTGCCGAGACTGGGACGCTCGAACCCGCCCACGACGTATATCTTGCCGAAGACCGTCCCGGCCGCCACCTCCGTCCGCTTCGTCGGAACAGGTGGGGCCGAATGCCAGACGCCTGGCCCATGGTCGGACGGTTTCGCGGCGGTGAAGACCGGGGGAAGGAGGGAACACAGCGCCGCAAGAAACAGGACGGGCAGAGGCGTCCACACTGGAACGGCACGGCGAACCTCGAACATCACCTGCTCTCCGATACGGTCCGGATGTATTCTCCAGCATCGAGGGCTCGGTGCCGGGCCCATGAGCAGGCCCTCGCTGCGGGAGAGTGATCGCGATGTGGGGTGATCATGCACGGCTCGCCGCCTGGTCATGCGGCCGCTGCCGCCTCCTTCGTGTAGAACCGAGACGACGTGTGCTCCATTCCCCTGCCACTCCCACTTTGCCGGATCCACAGTAGAGTTGTGACTAGGAAGACGACCAGTTCATCTGGCACCACGTGCGTGAAGGCACCCGTTAGCATATTGGTCACATCAGAGCGTCATACGGAAAAGAAGGATCTAGTGCGGGACAAGTTGTCCATCTTTCGTCGTGCTCGACCTGGAGATGATCCAGGTGAGTCGTGCGGCTCTTTTTGAACCACTTCAGCTAAATCTAAGGGAAAACTCTCTACCGAAAAGACTCGGAACTGCTTTTGCAATACTGAGGGGGCAGAATCACATAGTAAAAAATATGGGTGGACAGGGTAAGGACGAAATAAAGCAGTGCCCTGTCGAAGAAAGGAGGGCATGCTCATGAATGCCATTGCCTTGTTCTTGATGTTGGTATTGCAGGGAAATCCCACGTGCCCGGCCCACACACCGAATGAAACCACCGTTTCGACGACCAAAGGCGACCAACTGGTACAGGTGCAGATCTACGAGTGTTTTTGGCGAGGGCAGGACCGGCCGTCTCATCACTTCGTCGTGGTGTCGCCCGTCTGTCCGACCTACGTGGGACAGCCGATTCTGGTGGAGGAGGTCAACGAGCGCAAGGGCTGGGTGCTGAACCGATTCGGCGAGTTTTACCCCGCCAGCATCAACATCGAGCTCATGGACCTGTACAAACCGGCCTGCTGAGTGGCCGCACCCTCTACGTGTTTGCCGCCCGAGGATCCTTGATCGTTTGCAGGTAGGTCCGAAGCGGCTTTGGGCGATAGTCGAGCCGGTCCCAGCGTTCGAGGACGGTCGGATGAATGGACTGGGTTGGATCGGTCCCAATGGTCCGATCAATCCCGATGGTGAGCCGGGTACAACCCGGCCTTCGAGTTGTGCAGGTTGCCCAACGGACTTGGCTTGGGGGGAAAGGCCCGCGCGACATCCGGATCAAACCGCAGTCCGGCGCCTTCAGCCTTGGTCATCATCCACTCCAGGGTGATATGCGACAACTCGCACTCGGGATAGCCGCCCCCGACGCCACTGTCCGCGCCGCAGAACCACACTTGCTCCACGGTTTGTCCCGGCTTGGTTATAGAGCCATACCGCCGGTTCGAACGGCGCACGATGCTCATCGATCGCCAAGGCATGATACGCGTGTTCGACCGTGCTGCTGAGTTCGGTGTCGTGGAACTGATGTGTGTTCCGGGTCAGCGCGCGCAGTCCCCTCAAAGGGAATCCCTAAGAACCCGACGGTGTCCCAGACGCCGATACTTTGACCGGAATGGCCTCGATTTGGGAGACACACGAGGCCTTTCTGAAACGGATCGCCTGCTCGTGATCGGGATCGACCTGGTCGTTTCGATAGAGGGTCAATGCCGCGCGATACTGGTCCACGCGGTCTCGCCGGAGAATGCCGCATTTGCGGATCATGCCTACCAGGCTCCGCGCCGTGAAGGCGCCCCGGCTGAACCCGAAGACAAACAACTCGTCTCCCGCTTCATAGTTCCCGGCTAGAAAGCATCATGCATATTCTCTTCCAAGCCGTCACCGAAGGCCCCGCCGGAGAAGCGGTCCACCAGATTTCATGTTCCGACGCCGTGATCGTAGAACGTAATTTGCGGGATCGTCCCGTCGCGCTTGGCGACTCGATAGGCGAGTCTGACGACATTGGTGGGACAAGGCTCCCCATCCTGCTCTTGGTCGGCTCTATTCCAGGTTCCGTCGCAACAGATGATCAAGCGTTTCATTCCAGACTCCCCCTCGGAACTCAACGCCCCTCTTCATGGCCTCCAGGGTAGCCGGCCGGTGGACACCATAGCGTGGTTCCTCGCCAGGGTAGGGTGTTTCTGCCCTCTCTCGCAATGAGTCAAGAGAGGAGCGATTGGAGAGACGGATGCGATCGGTTAATACCAGATCTTGCCTTCGAGCCGCTCACAGGGATCGGCCGCCTGAGACAAGGCCGCGAATTCGTCAGCCCGACGCGACATCATCAAGGCCGACACCGCGGCGTCGAAGGCGTCTTCGTTCGAGGCTGCACGGAGTTGGTCCTCATGAGGCAACGCGGAACACTGTGTCGAGAGATAGGCCCTTCTGCGCTCGGCCGACGACTTGTTCACCGGGCCGGTCATGAGCCTCGGGTAAATTTCCAGCACCAACGGCCAGCCGGGCGGATCGAAGGGCCAAATGGAACAGCCAGCGTCACGCAGTCGTTTCAGAATCGGCATCCCCCGAATCGAGCCGGTGCCGACGGCGCCGGCTCCCCCGATCTGGAAAATCGACTTTGGGATGGCGCCGGGCCGGTCGCGGACCACGGCTTGCTCGGTGCGCCGAAACCCTTCGTATGACGCATCTCGCTTCTGTCCCGCCTTCCCCCAGAACGGCGCCACACACCGGTGCAGCCATTTCTCTCCCAACTCATCCACGCGAGTCCAGAGATCATAGGCGGTGGTCGCCCCCACGGCCGTGCAGAACCACGCAGGAAAGGAAAACGCAAAATCCAACCCCACGACGAAGCGAGGATCCATCTCGGTTTTCCTGGTGAGCATGTCGGCGATGCGGGTCCGATCGTTCCCGTTCTGAAGCCGAACGAGCCGCCCCTCCAGGGCCTCGGCCAGCCAGATTTTCCGGCACGCCTGCGTGTGGTCCCCTGACCAGTCAATTGCGATGATGTTGAGGGGAGCCGCGCCCATCCGTTTGATTTGACGGCCGTGGTTAGCGCACGAAGACGCCGATGAGCGCCACCAGTGACAGCAGCGCGGCGAGAACGGCGAGCAAGGCCATTCGACTCAGCCTCGCCTCGAGGGAACGCGTTCGTTCGATCAGCCGATCCAATGATTCTTCGACCACGTCCAGGCGGTCCTCACTCTGCCTCGCGATAGGCGTCCGCTTGACCAGCGATTCGACCATCGGGATCAGGCTCGGGAGCTGCTTGATGAGGAGACCGACGATGGGACTCATGAGACGACCTCTGGTCACATACGGAGACTTCATCGACATGCACGTGTACGCATCTTATCAGATCTTTGCGCGGGCGGATTCACTCATGCATGCTTGGATAGCTGAATAGAGATAAAGTGCAGGCAGGCTCGTCCCAGGTCACGGCACCTTCCGCTCCCTCGGCAACTACCGAGTTCGGATCGCCGCCCACCGACGTCGCCGAAGTGGGAGGACACAGAGGCCGGCCGTGACCGACGCGATGAATGCCGCCCGCATGCGCGCGTGACCTCCCAGCAGGTTGGTGAGAAGGTTTACACCGGAAATTAGTCGAGGCTCCTCGCCTCGAACTGCACGAGCGCGTCATCTTCGACTTCATACCTGATCTCGAGCGGCTGGCAGCAGACTTCACAGTCTTCAATGTAGGTATGCCGCTCAACCGAGAGATCGAGCACCATCGAAATGTGTGCGCCGCAAGAAGGACAGGTGAAGAAGTGCTCCACGAGGCCGTGAGGGTACGTGAACTCCTGGCGGTCCGCAAGGAAGCGACGAGCATGAGGATGCGGGGTGGACAATCAGCCTGGGTCGAACGTGATCCAACGAGTTACGGCAGCGTACCAAACCCATTGACCCTGTCTCAGATGGGGATGGCGTCGAGCCGCATCCTGTGAACGAATGACTTGGCCGTGTCAACCGGAGTGCCTGCGGCTGAGTTGGTTGGCGGTAGGGGGACGTCTTTCGTTGAAGACGAAGGATGGCGCCTCCGACTCGAATTCCTTCAGTTCCTGCAAGTCACCGGCCTCCGTGTCGAGGATATGCAACTGCTCGCGAAGGGCCACCAGCTCCACATCGGACAGAACCTCCCCCTCCGTGCGGAGCCGCTGATAGAGATCCTTTCCTTGCGAGAGGAACCTGTTCACGGCGCGTTGAATATCCATAAAGGCACTCCTCCTTTTGGCGTGAGGTCCTGTTTGCAGTGTTCATCGGTCCGAATGCCATTACTATGCCTCTCTCTCACCGGCAAGCGGCCTAGGAAGAACCCTGGTTGCTTTCTTGTCCCGCAAATGCGATTGCGGTAGATGGAGATCGAGATGCATGGATGCCAGATGAGAGCGCGGTTGTCGCCGGAAGAAACCGGATGATCTCGCCCACGCCGACTCGGCCTCCGCCGCTCACGATCCGGGTGTCGGATTCAGCGGGCCACGTCGCGGCGCGGCTGCTGCGTCCGCACAAAGCGCGGTGGCTGCTGGTGCTGGCTCATGGCGCCGGCGCGGGGATGCAGCACCCGTTTATGGAAAGCCTCGGGCACGAACTGGCCCTGTGCCGCGTCGCCACCTTGCGTTACCAGTTTCCTTACGTGCAACAGGGACGGAAACGGCCGGATTCCCCGCCGGTCCTTATGGCCACAGTCCGCGCCGCCATAGCCGCAGGGGCCGAGGCCGCACCCGATCTGCCGCTGCTGGCAGGAGGGAAATCTCTCGGCGGGCGTATGACATCGCTCATGCTGGCCCAGGAACCATCGGCGGGCCAGGCGGACGACACCGCCCGCGTGCGCGGCTTGGTGTTCTTCGGCTTTCCGCTGCACCAGCCCGGGCGCCCGAGCGCGCAACGCGCGGACCACCTGGAACGAATCACGGTGCCGATGCTGTTCTTCCAGGGCACGCGCGACGTGCTGGCCGACCTGACGCTGCTGCGTCCGCTCTGCAAAAAGCTCGCGCCTCGCGCCAGGTTACAGATTGTGGACACCGCGGACCACTCCTTTCACGTGCTCACACGCTCGGGCACGACGGATGCAGATGTCCACCGTGACCTCGCACGCACCGTGGCCTCGTGGGCTGCGTCCCTAGCCTGACCGCGTAGGAGAGTATGGCACCGTCCACCGGCCGCTCACGCCCTCGTCGGATCCCCCGAGCGGCGGGACCGTGGCGCACCATCAAATTCCTGGTCACCCGCACATTGGACAAATGGAACGACGAGCCGGCGCCGCGTTTTGCGGCCGCGCTGGCCTTCTACACGGCCTTTACCATCGTGCCGTTCGTCGTGTTGATCGTGATGGTCTCGGCGACGATGGTGGGAGAGGACGCCCTTCAAGGAGACCTGCATGAGCACGTCGCCGACCTGATCGGAGATCCGTCGGCGGATGGACTGTTTCATCTGATCGATGAGTGGAAATCCGCCGGGTCTCCGCTGATGAAGGAACTGGTGGCGCTGGGAGTCTTCCTCGTCGGCACGGTTCACGTCATGGACCAACTCAAAGACGCCTTGGATTGCCTCTATGGGGTGAAGTCGAAACGGCCTCCCACCATGCTGGGGCGATTGCGGCAACGATTCGCGTCCATGTCGGCGCTTCTCGGCATTGCGTTCATCCTTCTGGCCTCGTTGACCTTTACCGCCTGGCTCAGCATCGTCATCGAGTCGGCGGTCGGGAGCCTGGGTGGACCGGCTTGGTTTCTGAGGGCTCTCGAGATCACCATTTCTTTCCTCATCATCACGGCGCTCTTCGCCTTGATCTATAAGTGGGTGCCGCAGGCAACGGTGGCGTGGAGGGATGTCTGGATCGGAGCCGGGCTGACGGGGGGCCTTTATATGGTCGGCAGCTTTCTGATCGTGGTGAAGCTGGGGCATACTCCGTTGGTCGCCTTTTACGGAGGAGCCGGCTCATTGGTGCTTGTGCTGTTATGGGCCTATTACGCCTCCCAGATTTTCCTCTTTGGCGCGGCCTTTATCGCCGTATATGCGAGCGAATACGGATCACACGTCCGGCCCGACAACGACGCCGTGTCCGTCCATTCATCGTCGGAGGGGAAGAGCGCAGGCGCACAATAACCCGCTTCGGGAAGCCGAATCGTCAATCAGCTGTCGCGGGATGCACACTTGTCGGGGTTGGGCCGCTGGCCGGACCCGGAGAAACGGGAGAAACGGGCGATCCGTTTATCGCCGTGATCGCGGGCTGCCTCCATTGAGAGGATCGACGCAAGGGCGCCCGGCTTCAGTGACGGCTGCTTGAATCGCTCCATAGAGCTGCTCGACCGCCGCTTCCTTGGTCAACAGCAGCGAGGCGCCGGCCGTGCGCATCGCATCATGATTATCAACCGACGCGTTGACGGACATGCCAAT
Source organism: uncultured Nitrospira sp. (assembly GCA_964416255.1). Taxonomy (GTDB): domain Bacteria; phylum Nitrospirota; class Nitrospiria; order Nitrospirales; family Nitrospiraceae; genus Nitrospira_D. The sequence goes on from CAYQDJ010000049.1 coordinate 7,373, forward strand.
GACGACAACGTCGGGATGCCGGGTTTTGATCCTGGCCGTGGCCTCGATCCCATTCATAAACGGCATATTGATATCCATTACGATCACAGCCGGATCGAGCTGCGTACTCAGATCGACGGCCTCGTGCCCGTTGGACGCCTCTCCGATCACTTCGATATCCGGAAAGCCTTCAAGCACCGAGCGTAATCCTTGCCGGACCATCGCGTGATCGTCGGCAATGAGGACGCGACAGGGACCGTGGCGAGGCCGGCTCATCTGCATGTGACGGGCGGGCGGCTCGGACAGGGGGACGTTCACGGCCGGTTCACGGGGCGCCGGCTGAGACCCGCGCGAAAGCGGGAGAATCAAGGTGGCCCTGGTCCCTTCCCCTTGGGACGACTGCAATTCGAAACGACCGCCCAGGGCGTTCATGCGTTCACGGATGCTGAACAGCCCGAATTTCGACGACATGGGAGACGGTTGTTGGGTGGCCATCGCCAGCAGATCAAAACCAACCCCTTGATCATCGACCACGATCCGGAGACATCCGGTCCGCTCTTCGGCCAGGACCCTCGCGTGCTTCGAGATCGCATGTTTGGCCGCGTTGATGAGCAGTTCTCTGACGGACTGAAAGACCAGCACGGCCTGGTCTTCAGGTAATCGGACATGCTCTGCCGGACCGGTCCGGACTTCCACCTGGAGCTGATAGCGTTGCATTTGTTCCCCGAGCCACCTGAGGGCCGCGAAAAGACCGAACTCATGCAGCACCGGCGGACTCAGCTCCGCCACCAAGTTTCGCGTGTAGGTGAGGGATTCATTGACGGCTTCTTCGGCCTGCTTGATCATCTCCAGCGATCGGTACACCGGCCCCTGTTTCGCCTGACCCAGTTTCAATCTGACGAGCACCAGCATCTGGGCCAAATGGTCGTGCAATTCACCGGCGATCCGTTTTCGCTCGCGCTGTTCCGCCAGATTCAGTTCGGTTGCCAACGCTCGAAGCTGGTCCTGGGAGGACACTAACTCGTGGGTGCGCTCCGAGACCTGGCGCTCCAGCTCCTCGGCAAACTGTTCCAAATTGGCCTGCGCGGCCCTGCGCTCGGTGATGTCGTAATTGACGCCCACCAACCGCACGGCCCGGCCCGCGAGATCGAGGACCGTCTTGCCGTGACCGGCAATCCACCGCACGGCACCGTCCGCACGGACAATGCGGAATTCCTCGGAGAATTGACCGGTGACCTCCGTCGACGCCACCGCCTGCTTCACCCGCTCCACATCCTCCGGATGGACGAGGTTATAGAACTGCTCCATCGTCTGCGCCTCGGTGGAGACGGCGCTTCCAAAGATTTCACACTGTCTCACGTCCCAGACCATGGTGCCGCCCTGGAGGTCCAGGTCCCACGCGCCCATCTGAGCCGCGGCCATCGCCAGGCGCAATCGTTCTTCACTTTCGCGTAAGGCCGCTTCCGTCCGTTTACGCTCTGTAATGTCGTTAAACAGCACGGCGACTTTTCGTTCGGCCGGCGCGCCGATCCGCCACGCAAACACATCGTAATGGCGATGGAGCTGCGCCGCCTTCTGCTCGAACCGCATGGGTTCGCCCGTCATGGCGATGGTGCCGTATATCTGGAACCAGTGCTCTTCGTGCAGGGGGACAATTTCGCGCATGCGCCGGCCCACGGCGTCCCAGATACCTGTGTGACGCTCGAAGCCGGGATTGATGGAGAGGAAGCGGTAATCCACTGGGCCCTGCTCATCAAACAGCACCTCGATGGTACAAAACCCCTGATCGATGGACTCGAACAGCGTCCGATACTTCTCCTCCGATTCGCTCAGCTCCCGGTGCACGACCTGTTGATGGTCCAGCAAGTCGCGGACCTGGTACTGCCGGCGCCGCGACCGCAACGCCACCTCGACGGACCGCAGCAATGTCGCCTCGCCGATCGGCCGTTCCAGCGAGGTGATGCTTCCGGCTGCCTGGGCCGCGAGATTCAGCAGCCGGGTCAATCGCGATTCACCGCCATGCGTCAGCACGATCATCGGCAGCTCCGCCCAAGGCGGCTGCATTTTGAGGAGGTGAAGCACGTCGGGCATCTGAGGCAGTTCCAGCGCCTCCTCGGTGACCAGCAATGCACCCGCGCCGGTCGTCAGTTCCTGGCAGGCCTCACCGGCCCCCGCACAGATCTTCGCGCCATAGCCATGCGCGGTGAGTAACGCTCTCATGGCCGCGGCGTCCTGCCCGATCGGGGCGAGGATCAGAATCCGTTCCTCCGGGTTATTGGTCCCCATCGGAGCGCTCCATAATCTGCTCCTTGTCGCCTTTGAAAACGGGTGCACCGGTGAGGATGCCATGAAATTGCGTCAGCGGCGGGCCAATGCGTAACCCGCGGCCCGCTTCCAGTCGGAACTCCCGGATGGTCTTCTCATGCCGGCCGCTGCGCTTCTTGATCACCGACAGTGCCTGTTTCACGGCGCCGGCGGCTTCGAAATAACGCACGCTGACTACCGTATCGGCGAGATAACTCAAGTCCACCGGGGCTTCGGCAGGACCAACCAGGCCATGTTGGGCCAGGATGAATATGGTGACGACCTCCTGTTGATTGAGATATGCCGACAACTCGTGGAGTTGGTTGGTGAGATCCTTCTCACCGGGCATCGCATTCATGTAGCCGTTGAGACTATCAATAATCACCAGTTTGCACCCGGCTTCCACACTATGGCGCACCCGCATGCCGAACTCTCCCGGCGACACTTCAGCCGGATCCACCTGCTGCACGTCGATGAGGCCGCTCTCGACATGCCGGACAAAATCCAGCCCGAGCGCAGAGGCACGGGCCAACACAATCCCGCGGATTTCATCGAAGGTAAACAACAGGGTCGGTTCCCCGCGTGCGGCCATTTGCGCGGCATAGTGCATCGACAACGTGGATTTTCCCGTGCCGGCGGAGCCCATGATCAACGTGGTCGTCCCGCGATCCAAACCGCCGCCCAGCAGAGCATCCAAGTCCTGGTGCCCGCTCGGAACCGGCTCACGCCGAAACTCCGTCCGATGATCCGCTGCGACGATACGGGGAAAGACCCGCACACCGCTCTTCTCAATCGTGTAGTCGTGATAGCCTTCGCGGAATTTGACGCCGCGTAACTTGAGCACGCGCATCCGTCTTCGCGATCGCCCATAGTCAGGGGAGAGCTGTTCCAGTTCAACCACACCATGCGTCAGGCTCAATACGTGTGGATCCCCGCTGATCTGGCTGTTGTCCATCTTGTCGTCCAACAGCAGAACCGTGCTGAAATATTTCCCGACTTCCTGTTTCAGGTTGAGCAGCTGCCGCCGATATCGTAATGCAGTTTCTGCCATCAGCCGAAACTCCGACAGTGAATCGAAGACGATCCGAGTGGGTTGTGTCGTTCGGATTTCCTCGAGCACCAGATCGGTCACTTTGGTCAACTCGACCTCGGATGGATGGAAGACCGTCGTCTGGGAGTCCGGACGAATCAGGGATTCGATGGCCGATAATTCAAACAAGGTAATGGCGTCCAGCGACCACCCATGCGAACGGGCGACTTTGAGCAGTTCCTCTTTGGTCTCGGACAGGGTGATGTAGAGCGTGTTCTCCCCTCGTCGCACCCCTTCGAGCAGGAACTGCAGGGCCAGCGTGGTCTTGCCACATCCAGGGTCCCCCTGAATCAAATAAAAGCAATGAGCAGGAAATCCTCCACCGAGCACCTCATCCAGTCCGCTGACGCCACTGGCGCAGTAGTCGTTGGCTCCCACGGGGTCGTCTTGTTGTTGGTCGATCATCGCGTATGCTCCAAAATTACAAAGCATGCCCGCCGGCGGGCCTTAGGAGCGGCTTCACGCAAGGCATGCAGAGGAGCCTACTCATATCGCGTCAAACAAGGACTTAGCTCCTAGGAAATCCCCTAGTCCGCGCGTCAGGCCAATGCATGGATTTGTATAGCGCGCACCGCAGACCTGGGCCCGCCATTGTGCGCCTTACAGAGAGTAAACGTTGTCCCGATGGCACGATGTCCGTGAGCTTGTGGCCTTCTCGCCAAGAGGCCTAGAATGATGACAGCGTCATCGTCTCACCATGTCCACCCCCACCCAGGAGGCCGCTAATGCAGACCTATGTCAGCCTTGTTAAGTTCACGCCGCACGGATTGCAAACCATGAAAGAGCAAGGTATCGAGCGGGCCGAAACGGTCAAGCAAAATGCCAAGGCCCTTGGCGGGAAACTCCTCCAGGCTTACTACTGCCTCGGCGAGTATGACGTCGTCGCGATCTGGGAATTCCCCGACAACAAGACGGCCATGAAAGCCGCGGTCCTGAACGCCTCGCTGGGGCACATCGAGATCACGACCATGCCCGCCGTCGGCCGGGATGAGTGGAGGACGCTCTTGCACGCCACCATCGGGAAACGCCCTTAACGCAAGGGCGCCCTGCATTCGATCACGCATGGCGCTGATCGTACGTCGCGAACCAGGCCGAGGGCTTCGGGTAATAGTACAGGAAAAGAACGTCAAGCCCAGCACTCCGCCGATCAGACCCTGCATCCATAGGCCCGCGATCGGCAGCAAGACCACGGCGAGTTACATCACCCGTGGGACCATCGCGTGTTGTCCGTAAAAGGCGTGGCGGCGATCACCGTGGAGCGACTCGGTGAAGGCGTGGAAGGATTTCATGATCGTACCCCCGTTCATCGGGCAAACGGGAAAAAGGATGGGTCATCTGGCAGCGGCGAGGTCCGCCGCGCAGATTCAGGCTACGCGCATTGGCCTGCGCGCATTGGCCATAGGGGTCAAGACTTCCTCACGTGGACATGCGTGAAGATAAGAATCCGCAGCTTCCGGAGATCCCTTAACGCGGGGTCGGCGGACCTAGGAAATGGCTAGTACCGCAGGGAAGCCGTCGCAGTGTTTGATGGAAGTATGAGCGTACCGTCCAAACCCAAAGGCAGCGGAAACCGGCCGGACATGCACGAATGCCCTCACTCGACCTTAGTCAAAGTCGAACAGTCGGGGATCAATGACGTCGATACCGATGTGCTTCTCTACACCTGTCCCGCCTGCGGCAGGTCGTTCACGATCACGGATTACTGATCCGGCTGCGCGTCAAATGGCGTATTCTAAACAATCCGGCGCCTTCTTCTCGAGCTGTTGAGCCCACTTCTCATGCGTCCGTCAAACTGCCGGTGACGGGCATCCTGCCTCCGAGCGAAACCGTTTGTTTCAGCCTTCACCACTTCACTAGGGTTCTGGATAGGCCCGGGTATTGGGTTTGACGGATGGCTGGAGTAACACATTGAGAAGGAAGACAGTGTGCCGGCCACCGGCGAGAACGTGAACCTCTTTCATGCCACCCACCAGATAGGCATCTCGATTGCTGTATCAGTGCTAAAACGTTGGAACCTCATTAACCACAGGAAACCCCATGATGCCGAGATGCACAATGGTCTTATACGGTGTTGCGACGCTGTTCCTCATCAGCGGTTGCGCGACGAACGATGTCGGACAAAGCCTGACCATCCGACATGCGAAACTCACGCTGATGGAAGCCGCCACGATTGCCGAAAAGAATGTGCCCGAAAGCGAAGCCATTAAAGTGGAATTGACCCACTCGAATGATGCCGTATTCTACGAAGTCGAGGTGCTGAAAAAAGTCGTCGTGGACGCCGAGACCGGCCGCATTCTTCCCTCCCAGAGCAGCATGCCAACGGCCGGGTACGATCGCCGGTAAATCCTTCGACCCAGAGCCAAGGCTCCCCAATCAGGAGACGGTTGATCCCGCCTTAAGGCTCTATTTTTCCCCGTGCCGAGAGGATGGGGCTGGATCCAGTTTCCGGACGCATGGAGTATGACCGGTCTTGTATCCAGGGACGGGAAGAGGTACGGTGAATGCTCATTGAGCTCTATCCACGCTGAATGGCCCAGAACGTCACCATCAAGACCGTCCGATCGGACTGGCAATCGAGAGGATTCAGCTGCGACGTGTGGACTGACCCACCCGGCCAGATGTGGAACGATTATCGACACTCCGTGGATGAACTCGTCATGGTTCTGGAGGGTGACGTTGAATTCGACATCGCCGGACGGGTGATGCGGCCGGCGCCGGGCGAGGAACTGCTTATTCCGGCCGATGCGGTACACACCGTGCGGAACATCGGCACCACCACCTCTCGCTGGCTCTATGGCTACAAAGGCACTGCCGGCTGATCGCGCTAGGTCGTCGCCATTTGTCCTTGCGAGGTTCGGTGGCCGAATTGACTCGCGACCAATGCCGTCAGCAGCAACACCAGACCGAGGCCGACCAGGCTCTCCGCCGGGCCGATTTTATCCGCGATCCATCCGAATCCCGACATGCCCACCATCGCGGCCGCCATGGACCCCGTACTGAAGGTCGTGAGGACGCGGCCCATCAAGTGCGAGGGGGTCACCTCTTGCAGCAGGGCCCACACCACCGGGTTCAGCACCGCGGCTCCCGCCCCCACCAGGATCACCAAAGCCGCCGCGATGAGCGGCGACTCCAGCATGCTGAGGGTGCACACGGCGAGCCCCCCCATCGTGCTCCCGATGACGAGAATCTTGAGACGTCTTTGCACATCATGGCGCGGCTGCAGGGCCAGCCACGAGGACGCCGCGAGCATACCGGCTCCGAGCCCCGACCAGAGCCAGCCGAGCTGGGCCGGCCCCACATTGAGCGACTCCTTCGCATATACCGGCAGGACGAACACAAACGCACTGGCGCCCAGGTTGTAGAGGGCTGAAATGATCACCAAGGCCAGCACCGTCGAGCGATCGCCGAAGACGAAGCGGAATCCCACGGAGAGATCGCTCAGCACTGATCCATACCGGGCACCCGTCGGCCGCTCCGGTATCCTCTCGTTGACACGGATCGGGATCAGACACAGCGCGGAGATGAGGAACGTGGCCGCATTCACGTAGAGGACGTGTTGCGCGCCGATTAGCGCAATGAGGATCCCACTGACGGCCGGTCCCAGCAGCAGACCGATGTTGTTCGTACCCTGAATGAGGGCGTTGGCCGAGACGAGTTCCGCTCGTCGGACCAGCAGCGGCACGGCCGAGACCAACGCCGGCCCGAACACTGTAGAAACCGTCGAGGTCAAAAAGATGAGGAGGAAGAGCCCCTCGAGCTTCAGGAGACCCAGTCCGTACAAAGCCGGGATGAGGAACGTTAAGACGGTGCGACTCAGATCCACCCAGATCATGACCGGCTTCTTCCGCAGCCGATCCAGATAAACCCCTATGACCGGACCGAAGATCAATGGCGGAAGAGTCTGAAGCAGACCGACCATTGCAATCATCATGGCCGACCCGGTGAGCTCGTAGACGAACCACAGCAATGCGATCTTATTGAGACCTTCGCCGACCTGTGACGTGATTTGCCCCCACCAGAGCAAGCCAAAATCCCTGGTCCGGACGAGGCGCCAGCCTCGGCTCTCGCTGTGATCTGAGTCGGATTGACTTACCATCACCACATACACCCCCGTTTTCAATCAGTGATGGACGTACCTTTGAGCAAGTGACGGACCAGAAAGGGGAAGCTGGTGGGAAAACGAACAAACAGGGGCATATCGAGAGATAGCCTGGGGGCGAGGCGACACGCCCTGGGGTCTGGAAGCCGCAGTGTTTAGGGAATGACCGAGGAAAACCTGCGGTTTCCTTGCCACACCTCCTGTAGGAGCGTCCCGCTAGGGATACTCCCAGAACCCACCAAGTTGATTCTGCGATTTCTGCGCCGGCAGCGAGAGGGAGACCCTCCTCATCATCGAATGTGCCGGGTGACGCGCTACGCGAAAGGCGAGCTGTCGTGCGCATCGACTTCTATATCCTGACAGCGCAACGCTCCTTCCACGACAGAAGCTGTACTGATGGCCTGCAGCCGACGGCGGCTCACCATTCGCAATGCGATACTCCAGCACGGGATGCCGTGGAAAGCGAGGTGTGCCTGAATACGCGCAGAATATTTACCTAGACCTTGTGGCTTATTAACAATCCATTTCACGTTAGCTGCTAAAGTCCACCCGTTCGGGCGGACAACCTGGACTTCCTGCCAAGCAGCTCGATCGAGGTGGTCCGCTCCTTACCAGGAGGGATCACAATGTGCGTTTGCCCATCGACCGTCGTTCGCACGGGTATCCACAGTCTCGCTTTCTTGCTGGTGTTTTGCATCCACCTCAGTTTGGCCCAAACGAGCACGCAGGCCCCGGGCGGATTCCTCGAAAAGGACGACGCGCTGCCGCGAACGCGCTGGAGCAATTCACAAGTACAGTCGTTCGTTCCCACACAACGCGGGAAATTTGCGATTCCCGCTCCCTATCACACGGAAGCATTTCGCCTCACGACCGCCGACGACTGCGGTCAACGGGATTGCGTTCGATACGTCGGATACGCCTACTGGCGCAACATGAATAACCATGTGGCCAGCAGTAAAATCCTCATTTTTCTCGGCCTGGCCAAGGCATTGGGTGGCGCAGGGCCTACACTGTTCAGCTATGACAAGACCACCGAACACATTATCAAGGTGGGACCGCTCTTTGAGACGTATAGCCGATTCTCGGCCCAAAGCGGCGAAGGCTGGTACTTCAGCGGCACGATGCCGACCAAGATGTACATCAATGATGGGCCGAAGCTGCTCCGGTACGATGTCACCACAAAGGTGTTCGAAGAGATCTTTGACGTGACGGCGCAATTCGGGACGAACCGCAACATTTGGCAGCCTCATTCCAGCGATGATGACCGCATTCATAGCGCCACCTTGCAAGCGGCCAATACCGGCGAATACCTTGGCTGCCTCGTATATTTCGAAACCACCCGCCAATACCGGTATTATCCGAAAATCGGCATCTTCGCCGAGTGCGCACTCGACAAATCTGGTCGCTGGACCGTCAGCTTGGAAGATATCGGTATCCCGTACGACCTCGCCAATCGCATCTTTGACAACTCGACCGGGCAAGAAACCCGGCTGAACGGACCGAGCCACACACTCGGACATATGGATCTGGGGTACGGGTATATGGTAGGTGCGGACAATTATCACTCACTCCCGGGCGCGACCATCCTGTGGAACTTGGACCCGTCGGCCTCATTGGGGCCCGCTGTCCACTACAATTATGATTGGTACATCAATCATGCGAACCACGTCTCCCATACGAACGCGAAGGCGGGCACGCCGGCGGCGGACCAGTATGCCTGCGGGAGCAATGCCGACCGCTACGCCTATGCTCAAAATGAAATCGTTTGCTTTCGCCTGGACGGCTCTCACAACCGACTGGTTGTGGCTCCGGTCATGACTGATCTCAACGCCGCAGGGGGATGGGACGATTACGGCAAGATGCCCAAAGGCAATTTGGATATCACCGGCAGGTACTTCATTTGGACCGCAAACCTTGGCAGCAACCGGTTGGATGCTTTCCTGGTGAAAGTGCCCGCTGAAGTCCTTTTCGGCCAGGCCCCTCTTGTCCCGACAGACTCCACCGCGCCGCCCCAGAAAGGCAAAGGCAAAAAACCGGCGCGCTAAGCCGGATGTGATTCACCAAAGCTAGTGGGTGTTTAGGATGACGTCTGAGATCGTTTTGGTCGGAGAGCTAGTCAGGTTTCCACAAACGTGCCGGCACCCCTGACGGTTTCACCCTCGATCGCCTCGGAAGCATCGCCAGTGCCCGTGATCCGGCGACTAAACCAGGCGGCCGCGAGACCCAGCACAAACAACGCACACGCGATGCCGATCACGCTGGACTTTTCGTTCAGCTGCTCCGTCAGCCACCCAAAAAAGTAAATGCCGACCAGCGAAGTCGCCGTCGCGACCGCCGTGTAGATCGCCATGACACGCCCCACCATGTGAGGGGGAACGAATTCCTGGATCATGCCCCAGGCGATGGGAGTCCACGCTCCGAATCCCATTCCAATGATCGTGACGAGCACCGACGCGACCGTCAGGCTCTGCGTCCAGGCGAGGCCGCAAAGCGCCGCCGCTCCGATCACGCTGGAGACCGAGACCAGTCGGACGCGCTTGGGTGTGTCCCATCGCGTCACCGGCACGAGCGCAACCGACATAAGGAAGAACCCGATGCCGAGCCAGGACCAGAGATAGCCTACTTCCACCGGCCCCAACGCCAGCATCTGCTTGCCGAACACCGGGAACAACGTCGTGTAGGCGCCGGTTGCGAACGTGTAGATGGACGCCATCGCAATGAGGGCCAGGATGGTCCGCTGAGAGAACAGCGCATAGCGGATCCCGTCCATCACGTCCCGATAGGCCGCGGCGACCGGGCTGCCGGCTGGACGGGACAACGGCTGCCAGGGCAGTCGGATCGGCACGAGACAGAGCGCCGAGGCGAAATAGATCAACGCATTGGCGCACAGGACGTCCTGTGACCCGGCAAAGGCGATCCCCAGCCCGCTGAGGACGGGCCCGATAATGATCCCGATACTCGTGGTGCTCTGGAGCAGCGCATTGGCCGCCACGAACCGCTGCCGGCCCACCAGGAACGGGACAGATGAGGACAAGGTCGGCACGAACATGGCCGTCGCGATCCCGTAGAGGAACACCAAGAGGTACAGGATGTCGACCGTAAAGCCTTCCATCGTCAGCCAACAGGGAATCAATCCGATCAGGACCCCGCGCGCCAGATCCGTGGTGATCAAAATCGCTTTCTTCGGAAGGCGATCGACGGAGACGCCGATGAGCGGCCCCAAGAGAATGGGCGGAAGGGTCTGCAGAAGACCAATGACGCTGGTTTTCAACGCCGATCCTGTCACGGCATACACGAACCAGAGGAGAGCCAGCTTGCTCACCCCATCGGCCACTTGCGAGAGCACCTGACTCCACCAGATCAGGCTGAAATCGCGCGTGAGCAGCCATCGATTTTGGGCAGGCATCTTCCTCCCTCGTCTCCTGACGATACAGGGTTCCGGCGGGGAATGGCAGAGGAAAAACCGTGTGAAGGAATAGGCGATAAGGCTGAGGGGCCGGCTAGGTCGCCAGGATCGGGACCTGCGTGGCTCGGCGGCCGAATTGCCGGGCGACCAATGCCGTCAGCAACAACACGAGGCCGAGGCCGACCAGGCTCTCCGCCGGGCCGATTTTATCCGCGATCCATCCGAATCCCGACATGCCCACCATCGCGGCTGCCATGGACCCCGTACTGAAGGTCGTGAGGACGCGGCCCATCAGATGCGAGGGAGTCACCTCTTGCAGCAGGGCCCACACCACCGGATTCAGCACCGCGGCACCCGCCCCCACCAGCATCACTAACCCCGACGCGACGAGCGGCGACTCCAGCATGCTGAGGGCGCACACGGCGAGCCCGCCCATCGTGCTCCCGCTGACGAGAATCTTCAGCCGTCGCCGCACATCATGGCGCTGTTGCAAGGTCAGCCACGATGACGCCGCGAGCATGCCGGCTCCAAGCCCCGACCAGAGCCAGCCGAGCTGGGCCGGCCCCACATGGAGCGCTTCTTTCGCATACACAGGCAAGACGAACACAAACGCACTGGCGCCCAGGTTGTAGAGGGCTGAAATGATCACCAAGGCCAGCACCGTCGAGCGATCGCCGAAGACGAAGCGGAATCCCACGGCGAGATCGCTCAGCACTGATCCGGCCGCCCCGGACACCGACGCCCTCGGCGGAATACGCTCGTTGGTGCGGATCGGCAGCAGACACAGGGCCGAGATGAAAAAGGTGGCCGCATTCACGTACAGCACGTGTTGCGCGCCGATCAACGCAATGAGGATCCCGCTGACGGCCGGTCCCAACAGCAGGCCGATGTTGTTCGTGCCCTGAATGAGGGCATTGGCCGACACGAGTTCGGCTCGGCGGACCAGCAGCGGCACGGCAGAGACCAACGCCGGCCCGAATACCGTGGACACCACCGAGGTCAAAAAGATGAGGACGAAGAGCCCTTGGATCTGCAGGAGGCCCAGTCCGTACAAAGCCGGGATGAGGAACGTTAAGACGGTGCGACTCAGATCCACCCAGATCATGACCGGCTTCTTCCGCAGCCGATCCAGATAGACCCCGATGAGCGGACCGAAGATCAACGGCGGGATGGTTTGGAGCAGCCCCACCGTCGCAATCATCATGGCCGATCCGGTGAGTTCGTAGACGAACCACAACAACGCGACCTTGTTGAGCCCTTCGCCGATTTGCGAGGTAACTTGTCCCCACCAGAGCAATCCAAAATCCCAGGTCCGGACGAGACGCCAGCCTCGACTCTCGCTGTGATCCAACTCAGATTGAATGGCCATCTCTGGATCCATGTCGTGTGAAGTCATGCTATGGCAGTTCCGGATTCTGTCACAACGGATAAATCTTCTTGGTCCGGGATCAAATATGTCAGGTCTTCACGGAGTGATTAGGGTGTGGCCGTCGAAGAGCTGGGGAGATCTCCGGGAGGCGGTTGCTTTCACGTGCTCCGCTAGGGCTACTCCGAGAAGAGAATTGATCCTCCATATGTTCACGGCAGGTGACAGAGAGTTACCTCAAGACCGCGGGTTCTCTCGAGGCATCCTGCATGACTTATCCTTGCTTCGCTCTCACGTTTGACCCAGTCAGCTTCCCCGATCTAGATGTCGATTGCACCCGCCGGAGTGTCCTTCTTCGGCTCTTGGATCGTTGCTTCGAGAGCAGCCAGGATTTCGTCTATAGACGCAACGTACTGACCCGCGAATAGCCCCTGGTAGCAGTGATCCTCGCCGCTCTTATGATCATGATGCGCGTCGAGCCCACCACCGTGCGCATGCACGCCTTCGGCGATCACAACAACAAGAGAAACAGATTCGGGTCGCAGTGGCAACACAACGACACCGGTGAACTTAAAGTCAGGGCAGTGGCAAAGCCCGCCAATCTGGCTTGTTGTTTCGGGATATCGAGTGACTTCCGGATCTTCGTCGTAACCATGTGAGCTGCATGACGGGAGTTCCTGGTTCAACACCGACACGTCATCAAGCTGCACGATGCAGAAGATTCGACCTACCCAGGCCCTCACCGACGATCTGGCGGTTGTTATGTTGTTATAATGACATGTCCCACCGGCCCTCCGGTGTATACAAGGAGTTCAATCATGGCTGGCATTGCCCTGGTTACGGGCGCGAATAAAGGCCTTGGCCTCGAGACCGCGCGGCAACTCGCCGAGAAGCACCACTGGCGGGTCTTTCTGACCGGGCGATCGCTTCCCTCCGTCAAACGCGCCGCCGCCTCTCTCCCTTCCTCCGTCATCCCGGTCCCCCTCGACGTGACCAGCCCCAGCAGCATCAAAGCGGCCGTGAAGACCGTGGCGCAGACGGTGGACCATCTGGATGTGCTCATCAATAATGCCGGGATCTTGGACGGCGACGATGCCTCCATCTTCGACCTCCCGGCAGAGCGGCTCCGGCGGATGTTGGAGACCAATACGATCGGGGCGCTGGTCGTCACCCAGGCCTTTCTGCCGCTGCTTCGGCAGAGTGCGTCGGCCCGGATTATCAATGTCTCGAGCGGGGCCGGCCAACTGACCGACATGGGCACCTGGGCGCCAGCCTATAGCATTTCCAAAACCGCGCTCAACGGCGTGACGGGGCAATTCGCGTCCGCGCTGAAGCAAGCCAACATTGCGGTGAATGCGGTCTGCCCGGGCTGGGTCAAAACGGACATGGGCGGGAGTGAAGCGACGCGCTCTATCGAAGAGGGGGCGGACACGATCGTATGGCTTACGACGACGGCCCCGCAGTCATTGACGGGGCAGTTCGTCAAAGACCGCCATGCCATTCCCTGGTAGCGGACCGCATTTGGATGTTTCCCCATGATCAGGTACAAATCCGCCGACGCGCAAGGTTTTGTGAGGTTCTCCTGCCGTCCGTCACCGTCACACCGGTCGAGTGCTGCGCGCGAGAGTCAGTTAAGAACGGCCTTTGTTGAGGTGTGCATTATAAGCTCGCGGGGCTCGCCCTCCCCGAGCATGCGGCGGGTTTCGTCTTTCACCGCTTTCTGCAGGCTGCCGGGCTTGAGCACCCGCACGCCGCTCCCGAAACTGAGAATCCATCCTAGCAATTCCGGAGTGTCGGCCACCTGCAGCGTCATCAGCAAACGCCCCGTTTTTATCAGCGTGAGTTGCTGGCTGGGGTGCCAGATGCGATCCCTCCACCCAGGCGGCGGTCTGCTTGTCAAACTCTAACTCGACGGTAATCCGTTCTCCTCGCATGACCACCAGGGGCATCTTCGACATAGGCCTCGATGTCGAAATGGAGCGGCAGTTGATAGGGATGGTCGGTCAGCGTGAGGGACTTGATCCGTTCGACGGCAAACATCCGGACGTCTTGTCGCCAGTGACCATATGGCAATCAGGTACAGGCCTCCGTCCACGTACCGCAAGCGATAGGGGTCGACCTCGCGGCGGGTGGTGACATGGCGTCCGGCGGAGAAATACCGCATTTGGCGGGTAATGGCCTGGGACAGCCGATCGATGGTCTCCCGATGCTGCCGATAGTGTTTATGCGGCCCCATCCCCACGGAGAACCAGTGATCCAGCCGCTGGACGTAATCGGCGGTTTCGGCCGGAATGGCCGCCGTGATCTTGGTGAGCCCGGAGTTGAGGGAAGCGGCGATAAGGGTCCCTTGGAGCGGGGTGAGCAGCTGCCGGCTGAAGGCCAGCGCCATCAACTCGGTGGGAGAGAGCCGCCAGATCGCGGCGGACCGTGCGGGGATGCCTGGTCAATTCGGCGGGTATCGCCTCGACCAATTGGGTGAAGGGTCAGCCCGTTCCGCGCCGCGCCGAGACGCTGCAGCAGATGCCATTGGCGCGTGACCTGATCATTGCGCGGCAGTCACTCTTCACACCTCGCTCTGCGGGGACCATCAAGACCGAGCAGACTCACGCGCGCCGTTCGGTAATCCGGCGGAAAGGTTGTGAATGGTCTGCTCTAAGACTGCCGGGCTGAACGGTTTTCGGAGGAACCTGACGTGGGCGGAATCCAATGTCTTGGTCATTTGCTCCGCTTCATCGTAGCCGGACATGAGAATCACGGCCATCCCAGGCCTGGCCGCCAGTAACCGGCGAGCCACCGCTTCTCCGCTCATGCCGGGCATCCGCCAGTCCGTCACCAGCACATCGATTGCATGGGTCGCGTCCAACCCGATGCGCGCGGCCTCATTCCCGTTGTGCGCGACCACCACCCTATGGCCCATGCGCGTCAGGACAATCTCGTACAACATGGTGATGGCGGATTCGTCGTCGGCTAAGAGTATGGTTGCCATGGGCCATCCTACCCCAGGACATACCGGGGGCGAACAAAAAGCGCTTTACCTGATCAGGTGTGGATCGAGAGGGCCTCGGGCGGAGTCGGATCGCCGTGCGATCAGGATGCAGCCGGCGACGGGCTCCCCGCCAATGCCACGCGCACCACATCGAGCAACTTGTCAAGGGTGAAGGGCTTCTGTAAGGTTTCGCTCGCCCCCAACAGCTTCGCCTCAGCCAACCGGCTGTCCCAATCCGTCACCCCCGTCATGGCGATGATTTTGACTCCGGCGCAATATTTGGTGACTGCTGAGATGAGATCCAGTCCATTCATTTCCGGCATGGCAAGATCGGTGATGATCAAATCCACATGGTGCTGACGGTACAGTTCCAACCCGGCCCGTCCGTTGCCGGCCTCCAAGACTTCGTAGCCATCATCCTCCAGGATGAGACGGACGACGTTCCGTAGGTTTTCCTCATCGTCGATGAGAAGGATCCTGGCCATGAAACTATCTATCACCATCGCGGATTTCCCCAAAACCAATGTGAAAATTCCGTCGATGCCCCGATCAGCCTGGGGATCACCCGCATGAGGCGTGTCGAGCCGTGGACAGATGGAAATCCGCCCGCTGCTTGTTTGGGATGGAATTGGCTGCGGCTGGGATCGTCACGGGACTGTCCACCGCCGCTTCCACTCAGGTGTGATGATCGTCTGCCCGTCCGAAGACCTTGCGAAGTTCCTCTTTGGCGCGCTCCAACATGGCTTGTGCCCCGCCCGATTGATGTAGCAATTCAGCATCGACATCGACGATGACAGGGTGTGCCTTTTCGGCGGCTACTCTGCTCCGATGCACGCTTCAGCGAGACGGCGACTTGTGCGTGGTCTTCATTTGGAAGAGGCCTTTTTTGAGGTCGAGCGCGTCACGGCGCCGCGTGAGGTCCGCCGACCAAGACCGGCCGGCTCCGGTGCTCCGGCTCCGCGGACGAGATGATTGTTGCGTGGTATTACTCGCTCCTGTTGCGTGATTGTTCAGAAGTTCGGCCTCTGGGGATCGTCCCAGTGCACTAGCCGACGTTACTATCCTGATTTGTGCAAGGCCTATTCCTTTGAATCGGTTCCCATGTCCAACGAAAGAAGTCTCGCCAGACAGTTTTTCCTCCCCATCTGATCGATTGTCTCTAGCGTTCGTCATCCGGCACTCAAGATGTGCATTTCCCATGGATGCATGAATGTATGCGGAGAGATAGCCGACGCTCACCACGAATATCGAATCGCATTGGCCGGTCGGTGGGCAGCACCACGAAACTACACGGCGCCTTCCGGCCACTAAGCGAATATCCCCCGGCTCGCCGGAAGGAGGCGATCAATGGTATAGGAGGTCACGCAATGTCGATGAATGGAACCAATTTGAGGAATTTCCATAATTTATGGAAGGCGTGAAGCACGTGCACCA
>CAYQDJ010000050.1:0-23816 GCA_964416255.1 uncultured Nitrospira sp.
CCTCCATCACCCGCATAGGAGGCCATGCCCAATCCTGCGATGCGAACCCCGACGTGATTGTCACGATCCCACCATCTGACGAGATGGCTGTCAGAATCCGTCACAAACACATGCCCCTCCGCATCAATTGCAATACCCGAAGGCCTGGACAGGCTGGCCGATGGCGCTTCCGACGATGACTGAAATCGGTATTCGCCGCCGTCGCCGGCCACCGTGGCAATGACACCGGTGGCGAGATCAACCGCCCTGATTCGACCGTTAAAGGTATCGGCGATATAGAGCAAGCCCTGGTGAATCATCAGTCCGCTCGGACCGGCCAGACTCGCGCCGGACGCCGGTCCCCCGTCTCCATCATAGGTCGCCGACCCGGTGCCTACGAATGTGGTGATGCGGCCGGTAGTCAGGTCGACGACGCGCACTCGATGGTTGCTCTGGTCGGCGATGAACAGCCGACCGGCATCGAGCGCGAGGGCGGCCGGTTCGTTCAATCCCGCCTCATGGGCGGGGACGTCCTCGCCGGAGTAACGCGCGTGGCCCGTCCCTGCAAGCGTCGTGATGATCCCCGTGCCGGCCTCCACCCGACGGACCCGATGGTTCATCGTATCGGCAATATAGAGATGTCCCTGCCGGTCGATCGCGACCGCGGTGGGAAAATTCAGTGACGCCTGCCTCGCCGGACCGCCATCCCCGCCAAACCGTTTCTGGACCGCGGCTCCATTGGCGAGATACCGAACCATTCCGCTCACATCCGCCTGCTGCGTATAGGTCTGTGTGGCGGCCTGACTCGTTTCGGTCAAAGGGTCGTCCTCGACCGGCGGCTCATCGGCAGGTGGCCCCGGGACGGGAGCGCGACCGTCCTGCGCTACCCCCAGCCCCGCCGCCGTGGTGATGATCCCGGTCGCCCGGTCGATCCGGCGGATGACATGGTTTTCGGAATCGGCGATATAGACATGCCCATGCCCATCGAGCGCCAGGCCTTTGGGCTCGTTTAGACAAGCCAACGCCGCCGGCCCGCCGTCTCCGGCATAGCCCGCCTCCCCTGTCCCAGCCAGCGTGGTCACGTTCCATAGTCGCAAAGTCAGATTCATCACCGCATCGTGATCAGGACAGGTTCCTCAGAATCGCGTCACCCATTTCCGTGGTTCCCACGATTCTGGTCCCCGGGCTCTGAATATCTTTCGTCCGGTATCCGAGATCGAGCGTTTTGACGATGGCTCGTTCGACGGCCTCCGCCTCTTTCTCCAACTGGAACGAATAGGACAGCATCATGCCTACGGAAGCAATCGTCGCGATCGGATTCGCAACGTTTCGCCCGGCAATATCAGGGGCACTACCATGAATCGGTTCGAAGAGCCCGACCTTGGCCCCGATACTGGCGGACGGCAACATCCCAATGGACCCCGTGAGCATGGCCGCCTCGTCGCTGAGAATATCGCCGAAGATGTTGTTGCAGAGCAAGACATCAAACTGTCGGGGGTTTCGCACGAGTTGCATAGCGGCGTTGTCCACGTAAATATGCGTCAGTTCCACCTCGCCATAGGATCGGTGGACGTCGATGACCACCTTGCGCCACAATTCGGACGACTCCAACACATTCGCTTTGTCGACGGACGCCACCTTCTTCCGCCGTTTTCTGGCTGCTTCGAACGCCACTTTCGCAATCCGACGGACCTCCTCCGTGGTATAGATCTCCGTGTTGACTCCGCGCTCTTCTCCGTTGGGCAGCTTCTCAATGCCCTTTGGCTTTCCGAAGTAGATGCCGCCGGTGAGTTCTCGAACCACGAGAATGTCAATGCCTTCAACGACGTCCCGCTTGAGTGTGGAGGCATCGATGAGATTGGCATACAGTTTCGCCGGCCGCAGATTCGCATAGAGGCCCAACGCCTCACGTATGCCCAACAGCGCGCGTTCCGGTCTGAGGCCATAATCCAGGCGTTCCCACTTGGGTCCGCCGACCGCACCGAGGAGCACGGCGTCGCTTTGTTTGGCTAAGGTCAAGGTGTCCTGCGGCAAGGGCACGCCCACCTTGTCGATGGCCTGCCCGCCGATGTCGCCGGCGGTACACTCAAAGGAATGGTGATACGTTTGGCCGATCGCCTTGAGGACCCGAACGGCCTCCGGAATAATTTCGCGCCCCACACCGTCTCCGGCCAACACGGCAATCTTCGCATTCACGACAGCATGCTCCTTCCGTCACCCCGTGCGGCTCATTCCAACACAGCTTCATCTTCGATGCGCCAGGCAGGATCGACCAAACAGAGAAATTCCATGTCGGCCTCCCCGCTATTTTCCACAGACTGCGTGGCGCCCGGCGGGACGTACACCATCGACCCCGGCTCCACTGAACAGCTCTCTCCGTCAATCGAAAACATGCCATGACCCGCGAGAAAAAAATACACTTCGGAAGACGTCAGAACATGCCACTTCGATCGCCGTCCTGCCGCCAGCTTCCCATGGGCCACACTGTAGCCCAGTTGGACCGCGTGCTTCGCCGGATGAAGCAGTTCCCGGAGAACGGTATGATCTCCAGCCACAAATTCTTGACAGTCAGAGAGGGTTCGTTTGAGCATGTTGAACGGACTTGCTGGGCTGCGATCAGCTCTGCCGCCACTAAAGAGCACTCGCGGGCGCGAAGCCCATCACTCTAGCGTGGGCGGAACAATCAAATCAAGCGAACCTTCTGTGTGCTGTCCTCCGACTTCGTGGCCATGTAGGCCAATCGATTCAGGGCATTCAAATATGCCCGTGCGGCGGCGGTGATAATATCCGTATCCGCACCATGGCCGGAGACCGTCCGCCCATCCTCCTCGACCCGCACGGCCACTTCTCCCTGCGCATCTGTCCCGCTGGTCACGGCATTCACACCGAACATGAGCAACTTGCTCCTGGTCTGTGTCATGGCGGCGATGGTTCGATAGATGGCATCCACCGGTCCATCGCCAGACCCGGACTGTTTGACCGCTTGGCCGTCAATTTCCAGTTCCACGGTCGCGGTCGGGACCCGATCGGTGCCGCTTTCCACATGAAACGCCCTCAACACGATGCGTTCGGCCATTTTGGCCAATTCTTCGGAGATAATGACTTCGAGGTCCTCTTCATAGATCTCTTTTTTCTGATCGGCCAGCTTTTTGAACCGATCGAAGGCATGATTGACTTCCTCGTCGCTAAGCCGGTAGCCCAACTCTTCCAACCGTTGGCGAAACGCGTGCCGGCCCGAGAGCTTTCCCATCACCATTTTGCTCTCCACCAAGCCGATCGATTCCGGCCGCATGATTTCATACGTTGTCTTGTCCTTGAGCAGTCCATCTTGATGAATCCCCGAAGTATGCGCGAAGGCGTTGGCGCCGACGATGGCCTTGTTCGGCTGCACAACCATTCCCGTAATCTTGCTCACCAGGCGGCTGGTCTTCGCAATCTCTTCCGTTCGGATCCGGGTATCGGCTTGATAATAATCCTTTCTGGTTCGCAGACCCATCACCACCTCCTCCAGCGAGGTGTTGCCCGCCCGCTCACCGATGCCGTTGATCGTACACTCGACCTGGCCTGCGCCGTTGATGATTGCCGCCAGGCTGTTGGCCACCGCCACCCCGAGATCGTTGTGGCAGTGGACCGAAATCACCGCCTCCTTGGCATTGGGCACGCTTTCGCAAATGCCTTTGATCAATGCGCCGAATTCCTGAGGGACCGCATAGCCGACTGTGTCCGGAATGTTGACGGTCCTGGCGCCGGCGGCAATCACGGCTTCGATCACCTCGTAGAGATAGGCCGGGTCGGACCGGCTGGCATCCATAGGCGAAAATTCAACGTCATCCACATAACTTCGTGCGCGCTGGACCATGTCGACGGCGCGACGTTTGGCTTCCTCGCGCGTCATTCGAAACTGATGGCGCAAGTGGATGTCCGACGTCGACAGAAAGGTGTGGATGCGGACTTTCGGGGCGCCTTTCAAGGCTTCCCACGCCCGATCGATGTCCTCCGGACGTGCCCGGGCCAGACTGCAGACCGTGGGTCCCTCAACTTCTTGCGCGATCCGCCGAACGGCTTCAAAATCCCCCGGGGAGCTGTAGGCAAACCCGGCCTCGATCACGTCGACGCCGAGACGTGCCAGCTGCTTGGCCACCATGAGCTTTTCTTCGACGTTCATGCTGGCTCCAGGCGATTGCTCGCCGTCACGTAAGGTGGTATCGAAGATTTTGATTGTTCGCGTCATCCCGTCACCTCTTCCTTTAGCTGGACCGCCAAAACACAAAAGCCTTCATCCCATGGTCAGGGACGAAGGCTTGCGCACTCCGTGGTACCACCCCGATTTAGTGGTCGACGACCGATGGCCGCACACCACCCTTCATTGGGCCCGTTGACGGGGGCAAGGCGGAATCCCCTACCCGGGTTTCGAGGATTCGGCTCGGAGGCGAGTTCGGCGACGCACAGGCTGGTTTGCACCACCCACCAGCTCTCTCACACTCTGTGCGGCTCGCGTACTACTCCTCGTCACAGCCAACACGACGCATCCACTCACGCCTATCAGTCGATCGCTAGGTTTTCGATTCCACCGGGGGCAACTCGGGCTTCCCGACCCCTTTTCTGCCCAGGGCTCGCGACGTCAACCAGAACAGGCGTTCTGCCGGCCCAAGCAGGGCATACCCGGCAAACACGACGAATAACATCACTTGGGGCCAAGCCGCCACCAGCATCACGCCGAGGATGCCCCAGACAAGATATGTAATCTGCCGGCGGCCTTTGAATTTTAAGTCTTTAAAACTGCGATACTTGATCGTACTGACCATGAGAAAGGACAGGGACAGGGTGATGATCAAGACCAATACCGGCTTCACTTCGGCGCCCATTCGAACAATGTACTGGTCGAACACCACCAATGACGCAATCACCCCCGCAGCGGCCGGAATGGCCAGCCCGGTGAAATACTTCCCGTCCGACAACGTCGCGGTGGAATTGAATCGGGCCAAGCGCACTGCTCCCATCGCTACGTAAGCAAACATCACCGCCACACCAAATGTGCCTTGTCCGCTGAGGGCCCACGAATAAATCAAGAGCCCCGGGGCCACGCCGAAAGACACGACATCGGAAAGAGAGTCGTATTCCAATCCAAAATGACTCGTGCTGTTGGTCAGTCTGGCAGACTTGCCGTCCAGCACATCAAAGATCATCGCCACCAGAATGGCAATCGCCGCCGCCATGTAATTGGCGTTGAATACCGAGAGAATCGCAAACACACCGCAAAACAGGTTGCCGGTCGTGAATAAATTGGGAATCAAGTGCATGGCCGCTTTCCGGCGCTTACCGTCTTTTGCGAACGCATGGCGCAAGCCGGTCGTTTTCATGGTAATTCTCCGAGAATGGTTTCGCCCCCCTTGACGCGGTCGCCCACGGACACTCGAAGCGCGGTTCCCAAGGGCACAAAGGTATCCATTCGTGAGCCGAACTGAATCAGTCCGAAGCGCTCTCCCCGCGGCACAGGGTCGCCGGGGGACACCCAACAGACGATTCGACGGGCAATCAAGCCGGCCACCTGCACACACAACACCTTCACCCCGGTGGGTGTCGTCAGCAGCACGGCGTTCTGTTCGTTCTGAATGGTCGCCTCCGGACGGCTCGCCACCAAGAACTGCCCCGGCTGATACTGCACATCGTGCACGACCCCTTCACAGGGTGTCCGATTGATATGAACATCGAAGACGTTCAAAAAGATCGTAAGCCGGATGCTGCGTTCTTTCAAGAATCGCGGTTCAAATTCTTCTTCAATGGCAATAACTTTCCCATCACCTGGAGCGACGACGAGATTAGGGCCCTGCGGGATGGTCCGGGCCGGGTTGCGAAAAAACCAGCCGACAAATAGCGTCAGCCCACCGGCAATCGCCGCCACCCCTCTCCACCCCAGCCATCCGGCGAGCAGTGCGGCAAGGGCAGTGATTGCCAAGAAGGGAAGACCTTCTTTGGCAAAGGGGACGCCGAAAGCACGATCCGCCACATCACCTCCCAGCCATCCGCTAATTTTTGGTCTTATCGACCAACTGGTCCTTTTTCAACCAGGGCATCATTCCCCGAAGCTTGTCACCAACGGCCTCAATGGGATGCGCTTCGCCTTTCGCGAGTAGCGCATTATACACGGGACGGTTGGCTTGATTCTCGAGCACCCACTCCTTCGCAAACTGGCCGCTTTGAATTTCGCCAAGAATCTTCTTCATCTCCTGCTTCGTCTGCTCGGTTACCACTCGAGGACCGCGCGTAACATCGCCATACTTGGCCGTCGTGCTAATCGAATAGCGCATGTTGGCGATACCGCCCTGGTAGATGAGGTCCACGATGAGCTTGACCTCGTGCAGACACTCGAAATACGCCATTTCTGGTGAATACCCGGCTTCCACGAGGGTTTCATAGCCGGCCTGGATCAACGACGTCAGCCCGCCGCACAACACGGCTTGTTCGCCGAATAGGTCCGTCTCCGTTTCTTCTCGAAAGTTCGTTTCGATCACCCCCGCCCGGCCGCCGCCGATGGCGCTGGCATACGCCAAGCCCACTTGCCGCGTGGTGCCGCTCGGGTCTTGATGGACGGCGAGCAGACAAGGCACACCGCTGCCTTTCGTATATTCCGATCGGACCAGATGGCCGGGCCCTTTCGGAGCCACCATAAAGACGTTGACGGAAGCCGGGGGCACGATTTGCCCGAAATGGACGTTGAATCCATGCCCGAAGGCCAAATAAGACCCGGGTTTGAGATTGGGCGCCACGTCTTGCCGGTAGATGGATGCCTGCACTTCATCCGGAGCCAGGATCATCACCACATCCGACGCTTTGACGGCATCGGCCACCGGCATGACCTTGAGCCCACTCTGCTCCGCTTTTTTCCACGACGCGCCCTCACGCAAACCGACGACCACAGTCACACCGCTTTCTTTCAGGTTCAGCGCATGGGCATGACCTTGGCTCCCGTAGCCGATCACGGTCACCTTTTTAGTCCGGATCTGCTGGATATCTGCGTCCTGATCGTAAAAAATCTTCATGCTGTGCTCCTTCAATCACTTACCTGTGGACACTCACCGACATGGACGACGGCAGGATGCTACTCGCGGGCTGCCTTCCTGGCTTGCACTGCGGAACGGACCGGTTCACGGGCGACCGCCACGCGACCTGTTCGAATCAACTCTTTGATTCCCAGCGGCTGCAGCAGATTAATAATGGCTTCGATTTTCTTGGGATCTCCGGACACTTCGATCGTATAGGTGCCGGGAGTGGAATCGATGATGTTCGCCCGAAAGATGTCCACGATTCTCAGCGCTTCAGCTCGATCCTCCGGCTTCGTATGCACCTTAATCAGGGCCGTTTCCCGCGACACGAATTCCGTTTCATTGAGGTCGACCACCTTGATCACGTCGATCAGCTTATTCAACTGCTTAACGATCTGCTCGATAATCCGTTCGTCCCCCGAGGTCACAATGGTCATTTGAGACATGGAGGGATCGAGCGTGGGCGCGACGGAGAGGCTTTCGATGTTGAAGCCACGCCCGCTGAACAGGCCGGCCACCCGGGAGAGCACGCCGAACTTATTCTCGACCGTGACCGAAATAATATGTTCCATGCATGTGACGAAGGGCGCCTGTACCCAACGGCTCCTTTTCTACGCGGTGA
This sequence comes from uncultured Nitrospira sp., assembly GCA_964416255.1. GTDB lineage: Bacteria > Nitrospirota > Nitrospiria > Nitrospirales > Nitrospiraceae > Nitrospira_D. Next base: position 7,645 of record CAYQDJ010000050.1, read on the forward strand.
GTACCGTGTCCTTGTCTTCCGGCGTTACTTTCGGCACTCCTGGCTGCTGTTTCTTCAACTCTGGCGGATCCTCGAGAATCATCTCATGGTTACACCCGCCGGCAGGAATCATCGGATAACAGTTCTCAAACTGATACGTCGGCACGTCCACGATCACCGGTCGATCAACGGCGATGGCTTCTTTGAGCACGCCGTCCAAATCGCCCACCGTGTTGGCCCGGAGTCCCAGGGCGCCATAGGCGTCGGCCAATTTAACAAAATCCGGCGTGGTATCCAGATAGCTGGACGCATAACGTCCTTCATAGAACAGGTCCTGCCATTGCCTGACCATGCCGTGAAACCCGTTATTGAGAATGATGACCTTGACCGGTAGCTTGCTGACCACGGCGGTCGCCATCTCCTGCATGTTCATCTGGATGCTCCCGTCACCGGCGATGCAGAGCACCAAGCGTCCCGGAAAGGCTGCCTGCGCGCCCATGGCCGCTGGGAACCCGAAGCCCATCGTGCCGAGGCCGCCCGAGGTCAGCCACCGATTGGGCTTGGCCAGTTTGAAGTATTGCGCCGCCCACATCTGATGCTGACCCACGTCGGTCGACACAATCGGATCCCGATCTTTGGTCAGTTCGTACAGGCGCTTGACGACATGTTGCGGCTTGATCGGCCCGTCCGGCTCTTGTTGATAGGTCAAGGGATGGCCTCGCTCCCATTCGCGAATTTGATCCCACCAGGGCTTGCGCAAAGCCTTTTGCTCTCCATTCACGGTCGCGCGAAGCAGGTGATTCAATTCGCGCAACACCGTCTTGCAGTCGCCGACAATCGGGATATCGACATGGATGTTTTTTCGGATGGACGTGGGATCGATATCAACGTGAATGATTTTGGCAAAGGGACAAAATTCAGCCACTTTCCCGGTGACCCGGTCGTCGAACCGAGCCCCGATGGCGATGACCAGATCCGAATAGTGCATCGCCATATTCGCCTGATATGTCCCGTGCATCCCCAGCATGCCTAAGGACAGCGGATGCTCGCCGGGAAAGGCCCCGAGACCCATCAGGGTCATATCCACGGGGATATGTGTCAACTCCGCCAACTCGAGCAGTTCTTGTGACGCGCCTGAAAAGACCACCCCGCCACCGACGTAGAGGATCGGCTTTTTTGCCTTCATGATGGCGTCGGCGGCTTGTTTGATTTGCCACTTATTGCCTTCATAGGTCGGGTTGTACCCCCGGATCGACACGGAATTCGGATAGATGAATTCCGCCTTGTTCATCGACACGTCCTTGGGGATATCGACCAGCACCGGACCGGGCCGGCCGGTCGTGGCGATATAAAAGGCCTCCTTGATGGTGGCGGCCAAATCGTTGACGTCCTTGACCAGGAAATTGTACTTCGTGCACGGCCGGCTCAGTCCGACATTATCGGCTTCTTGAAACGCATCGTTTCCAATAAGGTTCGTGGGCACCTGGCCGCTGATACAGACCAGGGGAACCGAATCCATATAAGCATCAGCCAAAGCGGTAATCACGTTGGTCATCCCGGGACCTGACGTGACCAGCGCAACGCCGGCTTTGCCCGTAGCCTTGGCATAACCTTCAGCCATGTGACCGGCCCCCTGTTCGTGCCGCGTCAAAATGACCTGCAAGTCCTTCTGTTGGTGAAGCGTGTCAAAGATCTTCAGGACAACGCCGCCGGGAAGCGCAAACACGGTTTTCACGCCCTCCCGTTTGAGGCTTTCTATCAATATCTCAGACCCGTTGAGTTTCATTTCCACCTCCCTCCCGGTCTACCGGACGGAACCCAGCAGAGGGAACAGTTCGACCATCACGACACACGCTGATGACCTACGCACAACATCTGATAAATCAAGGGGAAAAGGATTGCAGATCCTACCACCAGGAATTTCAAGCGTCAATAGGAGGCCGCCTCGACGGTGATGCGCCGAGAGAGCCGATAGGTACAACGCCTGTCAAAACCGTCTTAGGAAGAAGCGCGGAGCGAGGACCTATAAGCCGGATTCTGTCCCGTGAACGGATTGCTCCTTTCACGAGGGTGATCATTTCTCTGGGATTCGAGTTACCTCGAACCTCAAGCGACCTACCCGAAGACTGCGGCCGGGCCAGCCGGTCTGCGAAACTTTTGCAAGCTCGCAAGATGTCTTCCTATTTGGCCTTGCACCGGGCGACGCTTACCCTGCCGACTATGTCACCATAGTCGCGGTGGGCTCTTACCCCACCGTTTCACCCTTGCCTGATCCGCGGCAACCAGATGGGATCCCGTTGCTTTGGCCATCGGCGGTTTGTTTTCTGTGGTGCTGGTGTCGGATTGCTCCGCCTGGGAATTACCCAGCGCCCTGCCCTTGGAGTCCGGACTTTCCTCCCGATACCGATAGTATCGAGCGATCACCCGGTCTTCGCACCCGCGCAGCATTAGTATAGAGAGGATGGCTCGCAATCACAAGCGGCCGGCACCGCTAGTGACCACCTACCGCCGGCAACTGGGCTGCCGGCAGAGGCGTCCGCTTTTGATAAAGGGCCATCGCTTCAGGCATCCATTGGTGAAGCTGCTGAATTCTGGTGTCATGCCCGGGATGGGTCGACAAGAACTCGGCCGCAGCCCCTCCGCCTGCGGAGAGCTGTTGCATGCGTTCCCATAGGTGAACCGACTCGCGCGGGTCATAGCCTGCGTCCGCCGCCAGCAGCAGTCCAATATAATCGGCTTCCGACTCATGTTTTCGACTGAAGGGAAGCAGCACGCCGACTTGCGCACCTGCTCCGAAAGCCGCCATGGCCGCTTGGCTGATGAGCGGACTCGTGCCGCTCGCACCCAGCCCAATCTGCGCTCCCTGTAAAACGATATTCGTGGCTTGTCCTTGGCTCAGACGTTCCGCCCCATGCCGCGCCAGGGCATGCACCACCTCGTGGCCCATGACAGCCGCCAAGCCGGCTTCCGTTTTTGCTATCGGGAAGAGTCCCGTATAAACCGCCATCTTTCCCCCGGGAAGCGCAAAGGCGTTCGCCGTCTTGTCGTCTTTGATGACGGATACTTCCCACTGGAACTGTTGAGCCATCTCGGCATACTTGGAGCGCTTCGCCGCCTCCACAATACGCGCCGCCACCCGATTCACCGGATCGAGCTCGCGAGGGTCCTGGGAGAGCGGCATCTTTGGATCGTTCTTGATCTGGGCGTAGGCTTGCACTCCCATCTGCATCTCGTCCGCTACCGAGGTCATGAGCAATTGCTGACGCCCCGTATAGGGATTCGTCTCACAACCCGCCAGGAGCCCCACTATGGCCGCACTCAGGAGCGTCCACATAGATCTTCTGCACCGATGTTCCATCATCCGCCTCCCCCACAGAAATTGACCGCCCTGCCGCGATCCGGTAGATTACCGCGCCCACACCGTATTTTCCATCTTCGGAAGCCCGACCATGCTCACTTCAGCCTCAACCGATGCCCAGGCGCGCATCGGCATCGACGAATCCGGGAAGGGAGACTACTTCGGTCCGCTGGTGATTGCCGCGGTTTATGTGGATACCGCGAGACAACGAGAGTTGGCGCTCATGCAGGTCCGGGACAGCAAAAAAATAAGCGATGGACGCATTCTTGAACTCGCGCCGGACATCCGGATGGTGTGCCCGCACAGCGTCGTCGCGATCGGGCCGCATAAATACAACGAGCTGTACGCCAAGATCAGGAATCTCAACCGGCTGCTCGCCTGGGGACACGCGCGAGCCTTGGAAAATCTGCTCGAGCAGGTCGCCTGTGACCGCGCCATTTCGGATCAATTCGGCGACAAACGGTGGATACTACATGCGTTACAGCAAAAAGGGCGGACCATCGTTTTGGAACAGCGAACAAAGGCCGAATCGGACCTCGCGGTGGCCGCCGCGTCGATTCTCGCACGTGCAGAATTTCTGTTTCGGTTAAAAACATTGTCGGAAACCGTTGGAACCACCTTACCAAAGGGCGCCTCACCGGCCGTGGAACTGGCCGGCCGGATGATTGTCAAAAAACATGGACGGGACAGGCTCGACTCCGTAGCCAAGCTGCACTTCAAGACGACACAAGCCGTCTTGGCTCTCCTTCCGTAACGCAGTCGAATCTCACCAACGCTCCCTGAGGCCGCCAAGACTTGCCGGTTGCGTAACCGGTCGGCAGCGGGTATTAAAGCAGGATGGCTCATCACCTCCGCCTGACCTGGCTTCTGGCCGTCGGCCTCGGCATGCTGCTGGGAGTCGGAGTCTATACATTCGTCTATGCTCGTGGCGGCTCGTATCTCACTGATAGGCCGGAAGCCTGCATCAACTGCCATGTGATGCGGTCGCAGCATGACGGATGGTTGAAGGCCAGCCACCGATCCGTGGCAGTGTGCAACGATTGCCACACGGCGGACGGCCTCATCCCGAAGTATGCGTCGAAGGCGATGTACGGGTTCCTTCATGCCTATGCATTTACGACCGGGCGCTTCCCCGACGAAATCCAAATCACCCCGCACATGTACCGGCTGACGCAACGGTCTTGTCTCAAATGTCACGCGCCCATCGTCGAGGCGATGACGGTGGGGCATGAGCCCAAGAGTCCGCTGCCATGTCTGCGGTGTCACCGCAACGTGGGCCACCAATAGTGAAATGAGGACTCGATGAACCAGCCGACCCCGACCGTGACCAAGCTGACCATCGCATTGCTGATCACGACCATTGCCACCGTAGGCGTGATCGCCCTGCTCGTCAACGTGTTCCAACGACAGCAGGAAGCCAAGAACGTCTTTTTCCGGGTGGTGGAGTTGACCGACCAGACCGAAGATCCAGCCGTGTGGGGAAAGAATTTCCCCTTTCAATATGACGCGTACACCAGGACCGTGGACCAGGTCCGAACGCGCTTCGGGGGGAGTGAAGCGGTCCCGCGGACTCCCACGGATGCCGATCCCCGCTCGGTGGTCGCCCAATCCAAACTCGAGGAGGATCCTCGGCTGAAGACCATGTGGGCCGGCTATGCCTTCGCGACGGATTTTCGCGAAGAGCGGGGCCATGCCTACATGTTGGAAGATCAGACCTACACGGAACGTCAAATCGTTGCCAAGCAGCCGGGCACGTGCCTGCAATGCCATGCCTCTGTCTACACCGCCATGATGAAACTCGGCGAGGGGAACTTGCAGAAGGGGTTTGACAAGATGAACGGGATGCCCTATGCGGAAGCTCGTCCTCTCGTCTCGCACCCCGTCACCTGCATCGACTGCCATGCACCGGATACCATGCAACTGCGCGTCACCCGCCCCGCGTTTATGGAAGGCATCCGCGCCTTGAAGGAGCGCGACGGGATCAAGAATTATGATGTCAACACCATGGCGACCCGGCAAGAAATGCGAGCATTTGTGTGCGGCCAATGCCATGTGGAGTACTATTTCCAAGGGCCGGAGAAACGGCTGATTTTTCCCTGGGCAAAGGGTCTCAAAGTCGACGACATGCTCGCGTACTATGAAGAAACCCAATTCAAAGATTGGGTCCATGCCGACACGAAAGCACCGGTCCTCAAAGCGCAGCATCCCGAGTTCGAGATGTGGAACCAAGGCATCCATGCCCGGTCCGGAGTGGCCTGCGCCGATTGCCATATGCCGTACAAGCGTGAAGGCGCCATGAAAATCAGCGATCACCACGTCCGCAGCCCGCTGCTGAATATCAACCGCGCTTGTCAGACCTGTCACAAATGGCCGGAGGCGGAACTCAAAGACCGCGTCGAAACGATTCAGCATCGCACGTTTGAGCTTCGCAATCGTGCCATGGATGCGCTGGTGGCCCTCATCCGGGATCTGTCTGCAGCGCGACAGGCCGGGCGTCGCGATCAGGAACTAGCCCAATCGCTGGCACTCCAACGAAAGTCGCAATTCATGATCGATTTCGTGGAGGCGGAAAATTCCATGGGCTTCCACGCCCCACAGGAAGCGGCGCGCATCCTGGCCGAGGCCATCGACCTTGCACGGCAAGGACAGCTGGCGCTCCATACAAACACACACTGAGTCCATGTTTTTGAACACGGGTTCTTCATTACCTCGCCCCATCGGCCTGAGCCATTCAGCGTAAAAACTCTTTCTTAAGTTGTCCGCACTCTCCTCGTGTGATAAAGAAAACTTTGCTTTGAAGTGTCATAGTTGGTCGGCGATTCAACATGAGCCTAGCCAACTACTTCACTCTGTCTAGCATATGGAGGTGAGTGTATGGGCAAGTGGTCGAAGTGGGGTCTCTGGTTTATTGCCATGAGTGCGTGCTTGCTGACAAGTGTTGTTTCGACTCAGGCTGAGATGTATGTATCCGGCCAGGTCGGGGCCACCCTGCCCCATAGCCTCAGCAACGTGGAGGTGAGCGATCCCTCAATCGGTCTCCCGGCGGGAAGCACCTTTTCAAACCTCGATCTCAAAACGTCGATGATGTATGGCGCGAAGTTGGGTTACTATTTTGAGTCCATGAAGTGGTTAGGCGTGGAAACCGAGGTCTTCAATACCACCCCCCATGTGAAGCAGCAGCCGGTCACGGTCACGGCGCCGGGAATTGGAACAGGCACGTTTGACGTGCCTGGCGCCTATCTCCGTGTCCTGACCTGGGCCCCCGTCAACATCGTCGTGCGTTATCAACTTGGGCAGTTAGAGCCTTACGCGGGTGTGGGGATGGGCGTCTTCTTTGCGCGTCTCAAAGATGGAGGGACCGGCGACTCTTCTTCCAGCACGAGTTTGGGTCTCAATACGCAAGTGGGGCTACGGTATCGATTGACGAATAACATCGCTCTGTTCGGCGAATGGAAATTCAATCATGCCCGGCTCAACTTTGATGCGACACCCAACGCGTTTACCAACGTTGATGCGACGTATAATGTCCACCACTTGGTGTTCGGCGTGGGGTACCATTTTTAACTGTATCGAGGCGGTGCCGAGGGTCCTGTAGTAGAGGAGGGACAGAGATGCGATTCAATCGGCATCGCTAGAAGGTTTGTGGATGGCACTCGCCGGCGTTCTTCGACGGCGAGTGCTTGAGGTAGTTCCTCACCGATGCGGGAACTCTTTGCATCCGACGGAGAGAGTCTTCCGCCTCACTCCGCCCCTACCCCCGCCGCAGTCGCTGGTGCCAGATCGCAAATGCGGCAAATCCACCTCCAAACAAGAGAAGGGTGCCCGGGACGGGAACACTTTGCGTGGAATTCTCTACAAGGGTTGTACGTTCAGCACTGGAGAGGTTTTGCGAAGACGATGACCCGTTGTTACCGTTGAGGAAGTCATTGATCGGCCCCTTCCATCCTCCATTCGGTGCCGCACTCGCGACGGAGGCAACACCCATCGCGACCCCAAATGCGACGACTGCCAGAGTGGGAATTCTCATCTCCATTCTCCTTTTAGAATAAATGGTTTTTAGTACGCTGCCTTGCCCTTGACGTTTTAACTAGTTGGTTGAACTATACCGGCTCTGGCCGCCTTGTTTCTACCTAGTTTTCATACTTAGAGCTGGATAAGTTACCAAGAAGCATACAGAGAGCAATAGCTCACTGAAAGACACCTAGTCTATAGTTCTTTCGCTGGGTTAAATGGAAGATGCCGCCGTCCCTCCGGGAACCAGGAGTCGGCTCCCCAGTTACGGGCGCCGGATGATGGGCATGTCGGACGTGTCTCTGTGGCAATCGCAAGTTGGCGTAAGTTAAAGGTAAAATCATCTAACGACCAAAATTGTTTGATTTTGAATAAAACCACCACTCGGCCGGCGAGGTGAACGAGGAAGGATCACTTGGCTTGTCAAAGAGAAGATCGATGCTGACCAGGGCAACCGCTCAAAGGCGAGATTACCGCCGTTGTGGGAAAACCGGGTTGGGCGGCGGGATGAATTGGGACAATGACTATGGGTCTAGGCGTTGCACGAACTCCGCGCGACCTTTCCTTGTGATGAAGGCCTGCACACGATCACCTACCTGGACGTCATCCTGATGCGTTCGTTCATCGACATGAATCCGAACGTCTTGGCCGCGGATGTCATGGACGATGAGGATGCCGTCCGCTTCGATTGCGGTGATCTGTCCACGGACTCCATCAAGGCCGCACCCGGCGAGGACTCCTCCCAGCACACAGACGGCGGTCAGCAATCCGAGGTTCATGTACCCTCTTGCTATGTTCCGGACCAAAAAGAAGGGATGACCAGCGCCTCTAATGCGGTCGGTTACTTCAGGACATCGAAAAGCCACCGAAAACCGATTTGCACCGTGTAGTTCATCTGCGACAAGGCCTCGTGTGTCCGGGCTCCACCAACGACGAGATCCCACTGTACATTGGAAGATTTATACCAGCGAAACCCCGTCTGAAACGCGGGAAACTCTTCCTGGTAGAGGAACGGATCTCCGTTAAAGATCTCCCCGAGAAACCGGATCTCACGGGCAAAAGTGATGGTTTCAAATCCGATGGCCCAATACGGTTTCGCTGTCTGCCGACCTCCCAGGCCGGCGTCGTATTGGCCTTTCATGCCCAGATTCACATGTATGGCCAGGCCGTTGTCGTAGGGATCCGGGCTCCCTTGAGGAGTAAATAGAAACCAACTGGCATGGAACATCGCATAATTGTTCCATTGCTGCCGATTCCCGCTGATCGGAGACAGAAAGGCCGCTGCAGCAGACACGGAAGGAATGAGGGAGTTGAAAGAACGATAGATTAAGTATTTCGGTTGAAACACAATATCGTCCAACGACAGCCGACGCTCTTGATAGTCCAGTCCAATCACACCCGCGATGATTTCAAGCCGATCCGTGGGGCTGTAGCCTTGCAACGAAGCCACGTGAAACCCTGGAGCACTCCCGCGAGCGAGCCGCATCTCCGCCCACGATTCCGTCTCAAGTTGCCCAATATTGACGATCCGAGCATCATCTGTCACGAATGGACGCACAGCCCAGCTTTCGGCGTTCATGAGGAAAAAAGAAGCGAAGATGGTCAGTAGAACCGCTCTTGCGCACCGAAGAAAGGGGGACCTTCCGGCAAGACGAACGGCGAAGGCCAGCCCACCGCCACCATCCCTCACGCAATGCGATCGCCTCGGGCGTGATACCAAACATGCTGAGCGAAGCACAGTCGTCTAACCTCTCCGCCCGATGCGACAGAGAGGCCAGACGAACGGCTCTCTATCCGGATGGCGCGTCTACGTGCACTCTACGATGGGGATCGACCACACTGGTCATCTTGTCTCTACTTACACCAAACGATGCGGTCCTCACAAGAACCAGAAACAGGAGGGAACCGACGACAAGCAGAACAAGACCGGCCCGGCGTGACGCGTGTCTCTGGTGGACATCGTTTTTGTGGTTGGCCTATGAGGCACATTCGCAACGCACTCAGAACAGGGTCTCCAATTCGCCTTTGGCGCGCGCGAGGTTGATACGGGACGCATTTAGCCGGAACAGCGCTTCGATTTGATTGTCGCGGGCACGCGCAACGGAGGTCTGGGCATTGGTCACTTCGATGTTGGTGGCGAGTCCCGCAGCGAACCGGTCGCGCGCGAACTTCAATTCCTTCATGGACAACTCCAGCCCCTTGTGTGCGACGCCAACCTGTTGCCGCGTCGACTCCAGCGTCAGCAACGCATTCCGCACTTCCAGGGTCACTTGATCGGCAAGGTCTTTCATGCGGATGGATTCTTGCAGCACCCGGCTTCGGCTTTCAGAGATACGGCTTTCCCGCAGGCCGCCGTCGAAGATCGGCACCGAGAGCATTAGACCGACTGACCGCGTCATAACGAGTTCATCGGGTTTGATTCCGATCCATCCATAATCGCCGTTGAGCGAGAGAGATGGCAGGCGCTCGCTGGCAATTGAACTCAGACTGAGCGACGCCAGTTTCTCACGGGTAGCCTGGGCCTTCAGTTCCGCCCGCTGGTCCCGCGCGATGGACAGCGCTTCCTCGGGTCGTTGGGGCTCTACCTGCACCAACTGCAATTCGTCCGTCAGCACCAGCCGGACGTCGAACGAGATGCCCAGGGCTCGAATGAGATTGAGCCGAGCGCTTTCCTGTTCGTTCTGCGAAACCAACAGCCGCTGGCGATGGTTCTCCACCTGCACCTCTTCGCGGGTGACGTCGAGTCCGGTCGCGACCCCGGCAGCTCTTCGATCCAGTGCCAGTTTGAGCAGTTGCTCGCTCAGTTCGATATCGGCCGACCGGGCCTTCACCGCTTCGTCGGCGCGCAGCGCCTCCATATACATCAAGCCCACCGTCGCCATCACATCGCGTTTAGCCACCTCGGCTTCCAATGAGGCCACGTCGATGCCCGTCCGTGCGGCGCGCCACCGCTGGATCAAGCTGAGGCTGAAGAGACTCTGTACCAGCGTCGCCCGCGCATCATAGACCTCAAAGGGTTCTGTAACGCTGCCTGTTAATCCCAAGCCGCCCAGCCGGTCCGGCGGAATGCCGAATGCGGCGAGATTGACCGTCTGATTGCGCCCGTTCAAATATCCCGCAACCTTCGGCAGTAAGGCGCCCCGACTCGTGTCCGCAGCCGCCTGCGCCGCGGCGATCCGTTCTTTCAGCAAGCGCACGTTGCCGTTGTTATCCACCGCCGCCTGGATGGCATCGTGAAGGCTAAGCCGTAATTCTGGCGTCTGGCTGGCGGCCGCCTCACCTGCATTCACCGGCGTGATTCCTTCTAGGCTCGTTCCCAGCACCATCACGGTCACGATCGTCATAGTCCAGCGCATGGCAGTATCCTCCGTAGGGTCGGCAACTCTAAAAAGAGGGCCGTTTTGTGTGGCATTGAGTCGTCCGGGGTACCTCGCCGCAGCCGATTTAAGGCACTGCAGCGGAAGGCTCCAGCGGACTTGGGTTACTCAATGATTGACGCAGGACTCTTGGCCGTCGCGCCGTCGGTCGGACAGAGAACCTCCGCCTTCGTCCGAGCGCCAACGACATGGTAGTAGAGCACCGGAATGACCACGAGCGTCAGTAGCGTAGCCGCCCCTACCCCGAACAGCAGCGACACGGCCAATCCCTGAAAGATCGGATCGAGAATAATGACAAACGCACCGACCATCAGCGCGGCGGCGGTCAAGAGTATGGGTCGCGTCCGAATGGTGCCCGCCTTCATAACCGCCTCGCCGAGTGGGACAGCGGCCCGCTCCTGCAGCTGAATAAAGTCCACCAAAAGAATCGAGTTTCGCACGATGATGCCGGCCAGCGCGATGAACCCGATCATCGACGTCGCCGTGAAGTAGGACCCCATGAGCCAATGCCCCGGCAGAATGCCGATCAAGGTGAGTGGAATCGGCGCCATGATGATCACGGGCGTGAGAAAGGACTGAAACTGACCGACGATCAGCAGGTAGATGAGCACCATGGCGGCGGCAAAGGCTATCCCCATGTCACGAAACGTCTTGTACGTAATCTCCCACTCTCCGTCCCATTTCATCGCGAGCTTGTCCCCCGACCAGGGCTGCGAGGCATAGTATTGCTCGATCTGGTATCCTTCCGACGGTCGATAGCCCTCCAGCTTCTTTCCGACTTCCAACACGCCATACACCGGACTCTCGGCCTGCTCCGCGCCGGGTCCGCCCACATCAGCGACCACATAGACGACCCGCTTTTGATTCTTGCGGTAGATCGCCTTGTCCTGCACCGTCTGTTCGACGGTGAGCAACTCGGATAACTGCACCATCGCCCCGGTGTTCGTGCGCAGTCCGATCTGGCCGAGATGCTCCAGACCGGTGCGTTCCGCGAGCGGAAGCCGCAGCACGATCTGCACCGGGCTTTTTTCGTTCGGGATATGGACCAATCCGACCTCAGTGCCCTGCAGCGCCATGCGGAGCGTGTACACGATGTCTTCGGACGAAATGCCGGCGAGGGCGGCTTTCACCCGATCCACCGTAAAGACGTACTTCACCTGGTCGGCCTCGATGTAATCGTCCACATCGACGACGCCTGGCGTGGATTCGAACAGCGCCCGAATCTCCCGCGCGACCGCGAGTTGCCGGTTGTAGTCGGGGCCATAGATTTCCCCCACCAGCACCGACTGCACCGGCGGCCCGGGCGGCACTTCGACGATCTTCACGTTGGCCCCATACTGCCTGGCGATCTCGTGAATCCTGGGACGGAGCCGTTGGGCGATTTCATGGCTCTGGGCCGCCCGCTCATGTTTTGCCACCAGGTTGAGCTGCATATCCGCCTCATGAGGCGCCTTGCGCAGATAGTAGTGACGCACGAGCCCGTTGAAGTTGAAGGGGGACGCTGTGCCCACATAGACCTGATAATTCCGCACCTCTGGAACAGTCCGGACATACCGGCCCAGGGCCTGTGTCACCCGCGCGGTTTCTTCCAGCGTGGTGCCCTCGGGCATGTCGATCACGACTTGCACCTCGCTCTTGTTGTCGAACGGCAACATCTTTACCGCCACATGGCGCGTGTAGAACAACAGGCAGGACCCGACGAGCAACAGCGCGACTCCGCCCAGGAACGCGAAGGCCAGGATCGGATGGGTAAGCAGCGGCGAAAGGGCCTTCCGGTAGATCCGCACCGTCAGTCCCCGTTCGTCGCCTTCGTGATCGACACCGGCGACCTTCGCTCCCGGCTCATAACAGGTTTGGCAGAACCAGGGAATGACGATGAACGCAACCAGCAGCGAAAAAAACATGGCGATGGACGCATTGATCGGAATCGGGCGCATGTAGGGCCCCATGAGCCCGGAAACGAACGCCATCGGCAGGAGCGCGGCGATGACGGTGAAGGTCGCCAGGATTGTGGGATTGCCGACTTCATCCACCGCATGGATCGACGCCTCATGGTGGGGCCTGAGACGCAGCGTCAGATGCCGATACGTGTTTTCGACGACCACGATCGCATCGTCCACAAGAATGCCGATGGAAAAAATGAGGGCGAACAGCGTGACGCGATTGATCGTGTAGCCGATCAGCATGGACGTAAAGAGAGTCAGCGCCAGCGTCAACGGAATGGCGAGCGCCACCACGAACGCCGGGCGCGGCCCCAAGGTGATCCCGAGGAACGCGACCACCGCCACCACGGCGATCAGCAGATGCCATAGCAGTTCATTGGCCTTCTCTTGCGCCGTCTCGCCGTAGTCACGGGTCACCGTCACGCGCACATCGCCAGGGATCGTCATTCCTTTCATATTCTCGAGCTTGCGGATGACCTCGCGCGCCACGGTCACCGCATTGGTGCCGGCCTGTTTGGCAAGGGCCACCGTCACGGCCGGCTCATCATCCGTGAAGCGTTGTTCGTGAAACAGATCTCGCGATCCGTCCTGCGCTACACGTGTCACGGTGGACGTTTCACGGGCGCCACCGGCGCCCTGCCCGAACCACACGTAGTGCATGGACTCCCGCGGTCCGTCCGCCACCTCGGCCACCTGGCGCAGATACACCGGACGCCGATCGTTCACCCCCACGACCAGCGATTCGAGGTCCTCACGCGACCGGATGAACCGTCCGGTCTCGACCAGAAAACTTCGGTTGCGGCTGTCGAACCGCCCCGTCGACAACGCCTGATTCTCGCCGCGAATCACGCCGGCCACCTGCAAAGGCGTCAGGCCATAGGCTTTCAACCGCGTGGGATCGATTTGGATCCTCAACTCCCGCGTCTGGCCGCCGACGATGAACCCTCCCGACGTTCCGGCGACGCTTTTGGTCTCCTCCAGCACCTGTTCAGCCAATTGGTGCAGCTGAAACTCCCCATATCGCGCGCTCGACAGCGTCACCGTCACGATGGGGACATCGTTCACGTCTTTGGGCTTCACGAGGAACGGGGCCGCCCCCGGAGGCAACAGATCCTGATTGGACATCAGCTTGTCGTACAGATCGACCAAGCTGCCTTCCAGGGGCTGACCGACATAAAAGCGGACGATGATCAAGGCGCCGCCGGGACGCGAGATGGAATAGATGTACTCCACGCCCTTGATCTCGGACAGCTTGCGTTCGAACGGTTTCGTCAGTTGTTCTTCGACGATCTTGGCGGAGGCGCCGGGGAAAGGCAGCCAGACATCGGCCATCGGCACGACGATCTGCGGTTCTTCTTCGCGGGGGGTGACGAGAATGGCGAGCAGGCCTATCAACAAGGACGCCAGCATGATGAGCGGCGTGAGCTTGCTGCCGATGAACAGGGAAGCGATGCGACCGGAGAGGCCATACGGAGAGGCGTCATTCGTCATACGTCATTCGCCCGGACGATATGAGAGGACGTTCGATCATGCTGAAAGGCATTTCGATTGACGGTTGACGAATTACGGATTCGAGGGCGATGCTACCGTATTGACAATCTGCACCAGGGCGCCGTCGATGCCCCGCGGCCCTTCGAGCAACACCCGTTCGCCGACATTCACGCCGGAGAGGATTTCGACCCGTTCCTCGAGCCGCCGTCCAATTTTGACCCACCGGAGATGGCTCACGTGATCGGACCCGACGACGAAGAGGCTCGTCAGTTCACCGCGCTCGACGAGTGCGGACGCGGGCACGAGGATTGTCTGCATCGTCCCTTTGTCCAATTGCAGCCGGCCAAACATGCCGGTCTTCAAGCCTGGCGTCGGCGGTAAATCCACTTTCACAATGAAGGTGTGCGTCAACGGGTCACCCGCCGTGAGCACCTTCACGACGACTCCGGTGATGGTGTGACCGCCCACCGCATCTACAAGCACGGGCACCGTATCGCCGAGTGAAATGGACTTGAGATCTCCCTCGGCGACGGTCGCTTCCAGACGCAGGCGATGAGGATCCTCCATTTCGAGCAAGGGTTGCCCGGGCGAGGCCAATTCGCCCGCTTCCACTCTTCGCTCCGTAATAACGCCGTCGAACGGTGCCTTGACGACCGTATAACTGAGCTGGGCCAGGACCGCCTTGCGGTTCGCCTCGGCCACTTGATAGGCACGGGTAGCGTTCTCCAGCTCCTGCCTCGATACCGCATCTTGGCCGAACAGCGTTTTCATCCGCCTCAGATGGGCGTTCGCGTTCTCAACTTCCGCAGCGGCGCGGGCCTGCTCGGCCAGAAGATCCCGACTGTCCAACTCGAGCAACGTCTGCCCCTTCGAGACACGCATGCCTTCTCTGACCAGGAGCTGGTCGATCGTCCCTTGAATCCGGCTGGAGAGCGTGGCGTGCAAGGCGGCCGTCACCCGACCGGTGACTTCAACGCGGACGGGAATGTCGGCGGTCTGGATCTCAAATACGGCACCCCGAATCGTCGTCTCAGGAGCATCGGACACCGCACGGCCGGCCGACTCCTCCTTCGAGCCACAAGCAGCCACCAGACATGCCAGCAGTAACAGCCATGGTTTACTCGTCATGTCGATTCATTCTCGCCCTGCCGGAACAAGGGTAGGTTGAACCTTCAGCAGTTCGAACCTGAACCTTACCCTAAGCCTCCACCTGCTTCCAATCCCCCGCTACTCCTGCACGCCCAGCTTGCGCAGAAGCACCATCATCGGGCACCAGCCCGTAAAGGCCGATTGGATGAGGTTCACCGCCACAAATGCGGCGAAGAAGTTCCAATAGGAATGGACCGTCGCGCCCAGGAACAGGGCAAGGAGCACGAACACCCCGGCAATCAGCCTCAACAGTTCGTTCAGCTTCATGGCACGCCCTCCTTGTATCTTGCCGGTGTGAGGCATGGCCGGGACAAAGGATTCTTGAACGGACCCGCCATCGTGCAGGTTGAACCCGGGGGTACGCGGAACTGATTCAGATTTTCTTCCTCAACGTGAACCTCGACCTCAACCGTTTTTCAGCGCCTCAGCCTGTTTTCTCCAACTTCGGGATGCCGATGGCCTTCAAAATCGCTTTCTCGAAGAACGGCTCGCTGACGCCGCGCTTCATTTTCATCAAAAAATACTTTTCGAGCGCTATCTTAGCGAGATGCACCCATTTTCCCTTTTTGGCCCAGGTGACGTTGCGCGGCGCCATTTGCGGCAGCGCGACAAAAGCCATTCCCGTATCTCCCATATCGGCCAGACAGATGGCGTTCCAATTCGCGGTATCGCGCTTCGCGTCATTGGCGATGTCAGCCTTGATATTGTGAACGGCGGCCGACACCATCGACTCGATCATATACCCGGCCTTCGGCGCACCGGTCGGCACAGGAGTCTGTTCCACCGGTGGAACACCCCAACGGCTTAGATGTTTCGATATTTCGGGTTGGCCTGGTACGAATCGATATTCACGAAACCTTTTTG
>CAYQDJ010000051.1:0-23326 GCA_964416255.1 uncultured Nitrospira sp.
GACATTGCTCTTTCTGCAGTGAACGATCTGCAGCCATCTGCATCGTTCACGACCCTAACCAATCCTCAATGTATTCCAGCGAATACACCTCGGTTCTTCCTGGCCTGCGGCCTCGCAGCTCGCCGCACCTCGCCGCACCTCCTTCGCCTCGTCACGAACGGCAATGTCGGACAGGCCCCTAGGATGCGGCAAACAAGGCGTCCCATTCCCGCTTAATGAGTCGGTAGCAGCGGCAGGCCAAGCGTTTCAGTTGCGCTCGGTCTTCGATGCGGACGCATCCGCGACTCAAGGCGACAATGTGGTTCTTGTGCAATAGCTTGAGGACGCGTTCCACGCTTTGGCGTGAAGTGCCGAGCATTTGAGCCAGCTGGTACTGGGTCATCAATTGATCCGCGGTCCCGGTGAGATCCTGGGCTGTCAGCAGTCTGCGGGCGCAGCGCTGCACGAGCGGGTGATGACGGTTGCAGGCAGTCGACAGTTGAAGCTGCAGAAACCAATAACCCATATAGCGGCGGACGCATCGGTTGACTGAGGCGTATTGATCGACTTCCTCCGCAAAGTCTACGGCCTTCATGCGTAAGGCCGTACCCGAATTTTCCACCAACATGCTCGCCAACGGGTGACCGCACAACAGGGTTCGGAACGCGGTTTCCACGCCGGCAACGCCCTCGCGCCCGATCTGCCCGATTTCCACCACCGCCCCTTCGGCTGTCGTGCCAGATAAAGACAGGACCGCGGAAAGGGGGAAGAAGACATCGTGAATCACCATGTGGGAGTCATACAGCCGAAGGTTCGCCGGGAGCGAGACCAATTCCAGCTTTTCTGCGATCCTGAGCCGATCCTTCCTCGGGAGTCCGGCCAGCAAGACATGGCGGCGCATGTGATGATGGAGATGACGGGCTGCCGGGGCGAATGAGTTCGTGCTCATTCTTGATGCTATGCGAGACACTTCTCGGCGGGTAGTAGGGATCTGCCGGAAAATCATGAGGAAAAACACTGACGTGGCTTCGCCTGAGTAATCAGGGGGTTATGACGGTCAGCCAAGAAACGTATCGAGGCGGTCCTTGGCCAACCGATAACATTCACAGGCGGCGGAGAGGAGGCGACCACGATCCTCAATCTTGATGGAGCCGCGGGAGCACACGATCATGGCCTGGGCTTCCAGATCACCCAGCACCTGATCCACGCTTTGACGTCGCACCCCAAGCATTTCGGCCAACAACTCCTGAGTCACCGCGATTTCCTCGTATTCGTTCCGGTCCATGCAGGCCAAGAGCCAGCGCGCGCAACGCTGCTCCAAGGAATGCAACCGATTGCAGCTGACGGCCAGAACCAGTTGCGTGAACAGGATATCGAGATACCGGCGCACGCAGCGGTTGAGTTCCGTGCTCCGATCCATCGCGGACTCAAAGGCGTCCGCCTTGAGACGGATCACTGATCCCGGGATTTGCGTGATCGCCTTGACCAAGGCGCCTTGTCCTTTGGTCTTTGAAGAATTGAGCACGGCGGTGACTCCCACAAACCCTTCGTTGCCGACCGTGGCCACCTCCACCGTTTCCCCTTCGGGGGTGGAGGCAATCATACTGATGACCGCTGTGAGCGGAAAATGGACGAATTCAAGCGGTATGCCTTCGCGGTAGACCACCTGGCGCGGCGAGAGATCGATTCGCTCCATGGACTGCACCAGAAGCGCCAACTCGGGTTTGGGCAGGGCATTCAGCAGGCGATTACGCAAAGCCAGCGATTCAATGGCGTCCATCGTTCCCTCAGCCTGAAAAAGGACGCCGTATTGTGCAGACAATGCAAGGCGAGTTCTGCCACTTAGATTGCAAAACGTCTCTTTTGCCCGACCGACCTGATTGCAGACCTCACAGGACTCCGGAGAGGCGAGGGGGGAAGCCTATGTCATGATCCAGCTTGTCGAATCGAGTCAGGGCCCCTCCTCGCTCGAAAGACCGCGCGCCGTCCTGAGCGAAGCCTGATGGTAGCCCCACACCAACATGAAGATTCCGAGCAAGACCATCGGTGCTGACAACAGTTGCCCCATCGTAATGGGGCCGAGCACATATCCCATATGGAGATCCGGTTCGCGAAACAATTCCACGATGAGCCGCGAGATGCCATAGCCCGTGAGAAAGCTCCACATAATGGTTCCTGGCGGCCTGGGACTCCGGCCGATCACCCACAGCACCGTGAACAACAACAGACCTTCGAGGCCGGCTTCATAGAGTTGGGAGGGATGCCGGCATGCCGGCCCACCAGCGGGAAACACCATACACCAGGGGACATCCGTAGGGCGTCCATATAACTCACCGTTGATAAAGTTCCCCAGCCGGCCAAACCCCAGACCGATCGGCGTCACCGCGGCAGCCAGGTCGCCGATCGTATAAAAAGGAATCCCTCGCCGCTTGCTGAACCAGATGAGCGCAACCGCCGTACCGATCAGGCCCCCATGAAACGACATGCCGCCTTCCCAGACGGCAAAAACCTTGGCCGGGTGCTGGGCGTAATAGGAGAAGTTGTAAAAGAGCGTATAGCCGATCCGCCCGCCTAGAAAGACGCCGAACGCCGCATAGACGACCATGTCGTAGACTTCATTCGGCCCCAGGGCAGCCACTCCCTTGGCCGCCGCTTTGCGCTTAATCAAAAAATACGCGGCGGACAACCCGATGAGGTACATCAATCCATACCACCGGAACTGTAAGGGGCCGAACTCGAGGAACACCGGGTCGATATGGGGATAAGGCAGGGCGGACGGCGACCTCATGAACTCACTTCCATGTGCACACGCCTTGACCTGGCGCCGGAGGGATCACGCGTCAACTGATTGACACGCACACGTTTTCTTCCGGGCGGATCATAGGGAAGAGCCACCCCCATTGCAAGCTGGGAGGGATGATGGCCGGCCCCCGACATCGGTGAGCAAGGCAAGGAACCGGCAGGCACATGAACGTGCATCGGAGTGTTGGATTTCTGAAACGACTGTGGCATCGGTTGTTGACTAAACGAGACCCTTCGGCAGGGCCACACCGTTTCACCCTGGGAATATTCCCGATTTCATGCGGGATGTCGGCTGATTTCACGGGGAACCACCCTGGCACAAAGCATGCTGAAAGGGTCTTCCGTGAAGGGACGCCGCATCATCCCTTCAGTCATCACCAACATTTAAGGAGGTTCGCCATGTCGGAGCAACAGAAGCAAGTCGCCAAGGCCGCTGCATTCATTGCCGGTGGCGCCGTCATCGGCGCGGGGCTCGGACTCCTGTTTGCCCATCAGACCGGCGCGGAAACCCGCCGGGATGTCAGCCGGTATGCCCGCAAGGCGCAGCTGCAGGCGACGCGTTGGGGACGGGCCGTTCAGTCGGGCATGAAGGGCGCCGTGGACCGCAGCCGTGAGGTCGTGAAGCCCCGGGAGACCAAGCCGGCGTTGGAAGCCGCCTTAAATTGACACGCACCCTCCTCAAGCGCGGTTGTGCCTGATCGGACGACAGCCTGTTGCCGGGTCCCGGCACAGGCTGTCTGCATCGTATCGCCTGCGTGCCGGTAGAGACTTTTCATCGACCACTCTTCCTACAGCGCTGCCAGGTCCCAACGCTAAGCGGGTGGTTCCGGTGTTCGTTGCGTTCGCCTCCTCGCGACTGCTTGTATGAGTCTTACCGCCGGGATGATTCCCTGACCGCCTTCGTGTTTTCAGCCGGTCACCTCTCACAACATCAACGCTGCAACTCCATGTGTGCCGCGATTCGGCAGTGGCGCGGCTCCTGGAAAAAACCAAGGGAAAGCTTCATGGTTGTACATAGAGCGGGACCCTGTCCTTTTCTGCGCAAGGTCGCATGTACAAGTCCTTAAATTCGCAGGGATGCCCTGTGGGCGCTGTTCTTGCTCACCACGGGCGGGGAGGCACCTTATGAATACGCAAATTTCGGCTCGTGAACTCTATGAACGGGGGAGGAACCTGCGGAGAGCCAAATTGTACAACCAGGCGCTTGAGGACCTTCGGCGAGCGAGTGATGATCCCAACTATGCTGGACAAGCCCAAACGCAGGTTGGGCTTTGTTTACGTGCGATGGGACGCCATGAAGACGCCGTCGCCGCGTTCCGGTATGCGCTCCACCAGGAATCCCTCTCTCCGGCAGAAGCTGTGTACACCTACTACCTGCTAGGCCTGAGCCTTGAGATACTGGGCCGTCCCGCGGAAGCCTTGGAGGCGTTTAATATCGTCCGACAAGAAGATCCGAAGTTCATGGACGTCGAAATGAGGATCAAGCGCCTATGCGGCGTGTCACAGGGAGTCTTTGCCAAGGACCTCAGTGCGCTATGGGGTAACCTGCTCGCTAACCTGAGGAGCATTCGCAGGTGATGTCAGAAGAGCGGTTACCGGGAACAGCCCGAGGCCACTACCTGTCCATACTCGTGTCCCATTTCTACATCGGGCAATCTATGAAGCTCGCTCAAGATGAGTGATTCGGCACCAGTAACCTCCTCTCATAACACGACGAGAGAAGAGAACCATGCACTCCTTAGCGTTGTCTTCCTTGAGTGCTTGGCATTTTCGCAAGCGCCTTTTCATCTCTCGGTGAGTGGTAAAAAGGCTTTCTTGGGAAATTGTTGCGGGAGATGTTGCGGGGCTGTTCGGGTTAATGCAACAATTCGGCGACAGTAAGTTTGTGCCCGAGTGGCGGAATTGGCAGACGCCCGGGACTTAAAATCCCGTGCCCTTCCAAGGGCGTGCCGGTTCGATCCCGGCCTCGGGCACCATGAATCGAGATGATTGCTTCAGCAACTTGGCCTTTCACATCGCGTTCCATCCGTTCTGGCTCTGTGTCCCCACTGATTCGCGGGACCGCCAAGTAGACTTGGATCAACTTTAGACTGAACCGCATCGCACACGTTACGGCCTGTGTAAAGGTGCACAGGATATCTTCGCCATCTCTCTTCCGTCCCCACCTAAAGCGCTTCAATCATGAAGGATGAATCACACTTTCACATCCGCCGCTCAGTTCACGTGAGGCAAGCGGCTCCCTGGTTTCGGGAGTTCCCCAGTTGTACATGTCCTCATGATGAGTAACATCAGCGCTTTACCTTGTGACCAAGGGAGAGGTTTGGAAAGGAGGTGGTGGAGCACGGCGCTGGTTGAATACTAGCCTGTGCAGCATGCGTGTCATGTTACAGCAAGGGAGGAGAACGGAGAATCAGCCTTAGACTTCGATGGAGGGCAACGATGCCGAAATACATCATTGAGCGAGACATTCCCGGAGCAGGCAACCTGAGGCCTGACGAACTCGCGACGATGGCCAAGAAGTCATGCCACGTCTTGCGCGATCTCGGACCGGATATTCAGTGGATTGAAAGCCGTGTGGCAGCCGACAAGGTGTATTGCTCCTATATCGCTCCGAACGAGACATTGATTCGTGGGCATGCGGAGAAGGCAGGGTTTCCTGTGACCCGCATCGAGGAGGTGAAGACCGTCATCGATCCGACGACGGCAGAGAAGAACGCGATGAGGTCGTAACGCTTCATTCAAAAACAACGAAATCCCGGATGGGCAGGATGGCGGGCGAGCGCACCTGCCCATCAGATGAACGCACGTGAACTCTGCGAGGACGTTCAGGCGGGGGGCAAATGCACTTAGGGTGCGGCGGTGGTCGGCTCGTTTCGTTCCCGGATGGCCTGGCGAATCGCTGCATCCAAAGACGCCGGGTCCGTTTTGGCCTTGACGAGAAACCCGCTGGCGCCGAGACAGCGCGCGCCTTGATCCAGCGCATCCCATGCCAATTCGGTGAGAATAATAACGGGCAGTTTCGGCGGCCGTTCGAGTCCGACGAGTTGATCCAGGACCTCGTAACCAGACTCGGTGTTGAGACGGAGATCCAGCAGGACGCAATCCGGCCGCATCTGCTCGGCCATGGCCAGACCTCTCGTCCCGTTCTCGGCCTCGTGCACGTCGTACTGAGGAGAGATGCTTTCGAGATAACGGCGGTACAGATACCGATCGGCCTCACTATCATCGATAATGAGCACCCGAAGCGGCGGTGTATCGGTGCGTGAAGACATCTGTGAAGACATCACGTGACTCTCATCTGGTTGAGACGCATTGGATCATCCTACACTTTCCCTTTTCGGGGCGGAAAGGGGAGCCGTCGGCGATAGGGGCCGATTGCTGCCCGGGCAGTGGGCGGACCGGACCTCGTCATCGCGGAGGGGCCATGGGCAACTCGCGCAAGGCCGCGGTCGCCTGCAGACGAAGGCGTTCCTGGCGCGAGGCCTCCAGCACATCCTGCAGGAGATCATCGCTCAGCTGCGTGAGGTGGGCCGCCGCATCTTTCATCTCGGCATGTTCCACGGCACGGGACAGCACCTCCGCTTTGGTGGCGCCTTTCTTCTGGCCCAAGAACGGCTTGATGATGAGGTACATCACGTCCCGCACGCGCATGTAGCGGAGAAAGCGACGCAGGAGCCGAAACGTTTGAATGGGATAATGCGTGAGTTTATACAGAAACAACCGGCGCAGCCCTGCCTGTCGCTCCTCGTTGATCACCGGGCCGGGCAAGCAGGTCGGGTCGATTTCCGAACACTTAAAATACTTGTACCAATCGGTGTCCTCGCGCACCAAACCGCGCTTCACGTACTCCTGCCAGAGCGGCGTGCCGCGATAGACGCACAGGCGGTTAAAGCCGAAGGTGTCCAAGGGCAATCGTGCGGCGAAATCAAAGGTGGCCCGTATGTCCTGGACCGTTTCGTCCGGATTACCCACCGTGAAAAACCCATGCACGATTTCGATGCCGGCTTGTTTCGCATTGGACACGGCAGTCCGCACCTCGTCCAGCGTCTGTTCTTTTTTGAGCCGGTCGAGAATCTTCTGACTCCCGCTTTCGATCCCGAACATCATGGTCCGGCAATGGGCTTTGGCCATGGCCGGAAATAAATGCTGTGCGACAGAATCCACGCGCCCTTCAATCCCCCATTGAATCGACAGCCCCGCGGAGGTGATCCCATCGCAGATCGCCTCGATTCGTTTCGGCTGCAAGAGGAAGTGGTCGTCGACGAAATAAACCGAGCCATATCCCTGCGCCTCCAGGTGTTTGAGCTCATCCACGACGTGGCGCGCGCTGCGGGCCCGCCATTTCCCTTCGTTAAAAATCGGAATATCGCAAAATATGCAGGGCCATGGACATCCCCGGGAAGTCTGCATGGTTGTAAAGCGTTCCATCGACAGGACCGCCGGCACGTCCAGGGGCATCGACTCCACAAAATCAAGTTTCAGGCTTTCCCGGTCCGGAAACGGCCATTGATCCAAATGGCGCTCCATCGGGCGTCCCGCGTTGTGCATCACTCGACCATCCTTCATCCAGGTCAACCCCGCGACGGCGTCGGGGTCATCCAGATGGGCCAGGAGATCGAGCAGCAGCTGTTCACCGTCACCCCGGCAGACGAAGTCCACTTCGGTGCATTGGAGTTTGACTAATCCGGCGTTGAGGCTCGCAAAGACCCCTCCAAACGCCAGCTTCACGGTGGCATCGGCGGCTCGGATCCGTCTGGCGAGCAGTTTGGCGTAGGGATAGCTGGTCGTACTGAGAAAGCTGAGACCGACGAGAGCCGGACGTTCTCGACGGATGGCGTCGACGATGACCTCGGTCGGCGTGTCCGGATTGGCTTCGTCGAACATCACACACTCGTGCCCCGCCGCCTTGACCACAGCGGACAGCGACATGATGCCGATCGGTGGGAACCCCATGACGCGAATATTTCCGTTTTTGGCGCGGGTCTCGGCGGGAAGGGCATAAAACTGCGGATCACGGACGTGTATCAGAAATATTCGCATCGGAGCCTTTCCGTCTTTCAGTGAGGTGCCGGGGCCTGCTTAGACTACCAGCCCGGCCACAGGCAGTCAAAGATTCACACCGCCGAACCCTTGGTCGTCCATGGCCGCCCTCTCGGGCGGTCGGGGATCCTTATTGGTGAACAGTTACAGTAAGGCCGAGCAGAAGGCCGGATCGGCCGCCGTCGCATAGCGCCTCGTTGTACCCAGTCGCTGTTCCTTGATCAGGCTTCCGAGGTAGCAGAAGCCGAGCTTGTTGATCACATGCAGTGACGGAAGGTTGTCGGAAAAGACGCCGAGACAGACCGCTCCCGCCTGGGTGGACTCCTTGGCATCATTGATCATCTGACAAAGAGCCCGGTAATAGAGTCCCTGTCCGCGGACGCTTGGATGGGTGAAGCAGTCAAATATCACGGAGGCGTTGGCCGGCGGAAAGAACACATGGCCCATCATCGGGTCTTCGCTGCGGTCCTGCCGATCCACCAGCCAGCCGTAGTAGAGAAGCGTCCCGTCGTGGACCAAACTGTAGAGGTGATTGCCAAGCGCGCGGCGCCTGCGGCTCTCGACCAGGAAATCCTCCCGGGTCATCTGATCGGACTCGTGGCGGACGTACCGGTGGAGATCCTCCATACAGTCGCGGCGCAGAAACGACTGGCGAGGCGGGGACTCGAAACTGGCGAAGCGATAGGCATAACACCGGAGTTCCATGCGGCGCCACAGCCGATTCCTCACCGCCTGCATGAACGAGTCAGGAATCGACGGCCGCTGATCGCTCACCCCATTCATCCCACAACACACTCCTGGTCTCCTGCTTAGATGTGAGATGGCGCCGGTGGCGGGGCGACGGCCTGGCGCCCGCGCCCGCCATCGGACAGACCTTCGTTATTTCCGTTCTTCGTGAGTTTTGTCCTGGACCTGTTCTTCCATAGCCTGAGCTGTTTTCCCTTCACTGAGATCGGCAGCCTGTGATTGGTCTCGCTCTTGACCTCCGGATCGTTCTTTCGTGCTTTGAGCCTGGCCGCTTCCCTGTTCGCCGATTCCCGGAGGTTGACTCGCGATGCCCTTCTCAGAGCCTTTGTGGCCGCTTTCTGATTGCGACTTTGCCTCCCCCTTGCTCTCCGTCTGTGCGGCTGTGCCTCCTTGTGCTTGCGACAGGACAGTTCCTTCAGCTGCAACCAAGGACGCACTCGCGGCCACCATCGTCAGCACACTGAATACCGACCGTTTCACCCTGTTCATGGATGTCCTCCTCCGTTAGTTTTTGACGGCACTGCCGTTTCATTGATGCTACCGACAAAGGAGGGGCCTGACATACTAGGAAAAATGACAGGGTTTCCTTGCCCAGAAAGAAGCTCCCCGGCCGTCCCCACGCGCGAGAGATTGGGAGCCTGTCGTGTGGCCTGGTATTGTTCCCAGCCCTTGCAGGTAGACACGACCGGCCCTCGGATGCCGTGTCTTCCGAAGATTATACCGTTCTAACTGGGATTCTCCGGGCGAGAGTGGGTATTTTAAAGGAGGTGTTATTGTAGGCGCAGTCAGCCGCCATCTTCCACGATGCCGCACGCTGTCACCAAGATCTTGATCATCGATGACTCCGAAACTGATCGGTACACCTATCGACGGTATTTGGAGAAGAGCACGATGGAATACGAAGTGCATGAAGCGGAAGACGGCCAGAGCGGGCTGAGGCTTGCCGAACACCTGAACCCCGACTGTATCCTGCTGGACATCCGATTGCGCATCGGCGAGTCAGGGTTTGAAGTGCTGCAAGACTTGGTCGGCGAACATGCGGCAGTCAAGAGAACGGTGATCGTCTTGACGGTCCTGAATTTGGACCTTCTACACGAGGGCGCCCTCTCTCTGGGCGCGAAGGACTTTTTGATTAAAGGACTAACCGATGCTTCGACGTTGGACCTGGCCGTCCGGAAAGCGATCGGACACTCCGGGACCTCCTGACCAAATACCGGTCGGCGGGGTTCACCCATCTGGTTGCCTTCACCATGTCCCAACCATCCCGCTGAACGGCTCAATGCGGGCATCCGACATGCCCAGTCCTCGCTTGTAGTGGTTGACCATTGCATCGATACACCAGTTTTCAGCATCCTCGCGCGCCTGGAAGACCGGGCCATCCAAGGGTTGACGGATGCCAAGCATGAAGCCCTCCCGAGCACGGATGATGGGGCGGTAGCCCGTCACGAGCGTTGTCGTGGTTTTCCTCATGGACGTTGAATCGCCATACTGATTTCTAGCGGCTTTGGCCGGCGAGTGCAAGTGAGGAAGGAGGGATGTGGCGCCTGCTTTCGGGATCTGTCTGCACGGCGGTCAATTCGGCGGGAGCGCGACGTCCAGTGTCCGCCGCTGCGCCTTCAGCAAAGTCCGCGCCATCGACAGCGTGGTGACGTGAAAGCGGACGACATCGCCGGCCATCAACTGGGCCGCTCGATGCAGGTCCGCCGTGATCACCACGGCGATTTTCGGATACCCTCCGGTCGTTTGCCGGTCGGCCATCAAGAGAATCGGCTGTCCATCCGGCGGAACTTGGAGGACGCCCATGGCCGTGGCGTCAGAAATCCATGACGTCCCGCCGGTCGGCGGAAGGGGCGATCCGGTCAAACAGTAGCCCATGCGATCGCAGCGGCTGGTCAGCCGATAGGCTCCACCGGTCAACACATTGAGCGCCTCGGCTGGGAAATAGCCTGGTTGCGGACCGGGCAGGACGCGAAGCGGGAGGTCGCGTGGATAGACCGAACGCAGTCGTTCGGGGACCGACCGGTCGACGACCATGCGCCGCCGTATGGCCCTTCCGATCGTCAAATGGTCTCCCGCGATCAATGCACGGCCGTGCAGGCCGCCCGTTCCACTCGGCAGATGGGTCGAGCGGCTTCCGAAGAGCCTCGGCACGTCGATCCCGCCGGCGACAGCAAGATAGGCCCGAACTCCGCTACGCCGAGCAGCAAACGAGAGCCGGCTTCCTGCCGGTATCCGAATACTCGTCCAGAGTGGAATAGCTCGACCATCCATCATGGGCGTGAGGTCGGCGCCGGCGACCGCGATGACGCTGTCCTGGGTAAAGAGCAGTTCAGGGCCGCTGAGGGTGAGTTCGAGCGCGGCGGCCACGTCCTGGTTCCCCACGAGGCGGTTGGCCGAGACGAAGGCATATCGATCCATTGCTCCGCTGACCGGCATGCCGTATTGCTGATACCCCTCACGGCCGAGGTCTTGTACGGTGGTAAGCCACCCGGGCTTGAGAACGGCGACGCCGGATCGGGAGGACAACGACCGCCCGGTGCGAGAATAGTTACGTGGACGCATGCGTGGCGGCCGTAAGCCGAATACCGGCCGATTCCAGTTCTTGTCGGATCAGGCGCGCAAAGGAGACCGCTTGCGGAGTGTCCGCATGCAGGCACACACTGCCAGCCTTGATCAGCACCGCGGCACCCTCGATACTGGTGACAGACCCTTTAATCAGTTGACGAAGTTGACGACGGACACTCTCCTCGGAAGTGAGCAAGGCGCCCGGCTCGGTTCGCGGCACCAACGTGCCGTCCGCCCGATAGGCACGATCGGCAAAGGCTTCATGGACCACGAGAAGACCGAGGGCCTGCGCGGCCTGGGCGAGGACGGACCCTGCCAGAGCATAGAGCCGCAACCTCGGATCGATTGCCTGTACGGCGGTCACAATGGCCTGGGCGACCTCGGGAGACTTGGCCGCCATCGCATACAGGGCACCGTGCGGCTTCACATGTCTTATTGCATAACGTTCTCGGGCCAAGACGTCGGTGAGGGCGGCCACTTGGTCGACCACCGCTGTGTGGATGTCGTGCGGCGAAAGGCTCAGTTCCACACGACCGAAGTTGTCGGGATCGTGGAACCCCGGATGGGCACCGATGGCCACTCCATGTTGAGCGGCCAGGTGGGCGGTTCGCCGCATGAGCGACGCATTTCCCGCATGCCCGCCGCAGGCAATGTTCACCGACGTCAACAACGGCATCATATCGGCGTCGATGGCCAGACCTTCCGGCGTATCCCGCTCTCCCATGTCACTGTTCAAATCAATCCGAGTCAGCATGGTGCTCCTGTTGCAGACGTGCGAACTCCGACAGAGTGATGGGCAAAAAGCGAACGACATCCCCTGGACCGAGCAGAAAGGGGACGCGATGGCCGGGACGATAGAGGGGCAGCGGCGTACGGCCGATCAGCCGCCATCCGCCGGGCGACCTCGTGGGGTAGATGCCCGTTTGGTTTTCGGCGATACCGACCGAGCCGGCCGGCACCATGGTGCGCGGCGAGGCAAGCCGGGGCATCGCCAGCGGCTCAGGCACCCGACCGAGATAGGGAAATCCTGGAGTAAACCCCAGCATATATACCCGATACGGCACGGAGCTGTGTAAGTGAATGACCTGATCGAGAGACAGCTTCGCGAAAACCGCCACATCGTCGAGGTCCGGTCCCGCGGCCCCTCCATACAAGACTGGAATGATCTGCTGGTGGCCAGTCGTCGTCCGGCCGTGCTGAGGGGCCGCTCTCGACAGGGCGATCAGTCGGTCCGCCAACCTTTGCAGATCCACACGAACGGGATCCACATGAATCGTCAACGACCGGTAGGTGGGAACGATGTCACGAATTCCTCTCCAATTCCGCTTCTGGACACGGCGTGCGAAGGCCAGAACGCGCGCATTGATCGCCGGGTCGATTGTCTGCCCGAATTCCAGGGTAAGAGCGGCATCACCCAGCGCGAGTAAACGGAAAGGGGCGCGTGACTCAGACATGGCCCCTGTGACCTCGACAGGGCATGCCGTTGACGGGCGAGCGCGAGGATCCATGAAAGGCGCGATGCGCTACTCGACGATGAGCGTGCCCGTCATGCCCGCGTGGCCTTTGCGACGGCAGATGTACAGATACGTCCCTGGAGGAGGGGTCATCACGAACCGGACCGATTGCCCGGGGGCCAGCGTAAGCCCCACGCCACCGGCCGAGTCGGCTCCTTGTCCTGATCGAACAGGTAAGACGGCATACCGGAGCGCAGGACTGTCGACCTCGTGCCGCTCCCGGCCGGCATTGTAGACGGAGAGCGTCAAGGGAGACGACGACGATACTCGCAATACCTCCGGCACGAATCGGAAATCTTCCGCCGTCAGGCTGACAGAGGACGCCCCGTCGCAGGAGAGGACCGAACTCAGGCAGACGAGCAGGAGGGACCCTGACCGACGCGGCGCGCGGCATCGCATACGTCTCCGATTCTGCCTCCCTCCGTTCGTCCGACACCCCCGGCGCCCTGCCTGGTCCGTCGTTGCGTAAGGTACACCCCATGGGTCGCAACCGTCAGGCGTAGGCAGGCGCGCTGCCTGGTTTCCACTTGATGCTGCAGCCGATGCTGGGCTGTTGCCGGCCATCCACCGGTTTCCCGGCGAGGACGGCGTCGATGGCCGCGCGAAGATGACGTCCGGTCACCGGCTGCCGGTTGCCCGGCCGGCTGTCATCAAGCTGTCCACGGTAGACCAATCGCTTTTGGGCGTCGAACAGATAGAAGTCCGGCGTACAGGCGGCCTTATAGGACTTGGCCACCTCTTGAGTATGGTCAAAGCAGAAGGGAAACGTGAAGCCCAGGCGCTCCGCCATGTCTTTCAATCGTTCCGGCGCATCGTCGGGATACCCGGCCGGATCGTTGCTGCTGATGGCCAGCATGCCGAGACCCTTGTCCCGATAGTCGCGTCCAATCTGCGCGATCTCCTGTTCGGCATGTTGGACATAGGGACAATGGCGGCACAAGAACATAACGAGCAGGCCCGACGTACCTGCGACGACTTCCAGGCTTATGATCTTGCCGGTCACGACATCGGGAAGGTGAAAGTCGGGCGCCAACGTCCCGAGGGGGAGCATGACGGATGCCATAGCCATGGTGAGGTCTCCTCATGGATTGATCCACGAAGATGACGCAGCAGCGGTTCCTCGGTCAAGAGGTCGAACGGGCCAGGGGGGCAACGTACGCGGTGTGCTCCGGCTCAACAGCCAGTTTGCTGCGATAGAGGATGATCAACCGACTGTGATGGTTCCCGGTGAGTTCAAGGGAGAGGACCCCGTCCCCGGCGTCCCATTCGGCGGCATACCGAAGGTGGCCGATTTGGACGGCGACGCCCCAGTAGTCGGGAAGCGGCTGATAGAGATCATTCGCCCAGATGGTCCGATCGTAGAGGGGCGCCCCATGGGAAGCGGTAAGCGATTCTTTGACGGCCGTGTAATAGTCGATGAATTCGTTCAGGCCGTTCACCGGGCGTTGCAGGCAGAGATATTGTCCGCCCACCAGGGCACCGGTCTTGAACGCATATCCCTCCAGAACGTCGTGGTCGGCCACCTTGCGGGTAAACAGCAGGGCGGCGCCGTCTTCCCGCTCGAGGTGTCCCTGCACACTTCGGCGTACCGCAAGCTGATCTTTTCCCCAATGCCTGCGGAGCGTCTCCAAGAACTCGGCGACCTGCTGTGTGAGTTCACGCTGCACGAGCGCCGGATCCACATCATCAAAAGGCTGGTCCGGTGGCGGGGAAGCAGGATGGGATTGGATCTCCGACGACCAGGACGAACCAAGGAGAAGAGCCGTCATCAAGATGACTGCCGGGCGACGCATGGGCCGTTACCATAGGAGGAGACACCAAGTGACGTCTACCCTACGAAGGGTGGGCTCGCCGGTGAACGGTCGAGGACCGTCCACTGGAGCCGGAGAGATTAGATCAATCAGTGTGTCGCTTGGTCTTGGCCGTCGGCGGCGCGGTCAGCGGATCCTCGGGCCAATGGTGTTTTGGATAACGCCCGCGGAGCTGCTTACGAACCTCCTGATAGGCCGACGCCCAGAAACTTGTCAGATCTCTGGTCACCTGAACCGGTCGCTTGGCCGGTGAGAGCAAATGCACCATGACCGGGACGGTTCCATCCGCAACCCGAGGCGTCTCTTTGCAGCCGAACATTTCCTGGAGCCGCACGGCCAGGATTGGCGCGTCGGCTGTGTCATAGTCAAGGCGGATGGCGGAACCGCTGGGGACCGTGACATGTGTCGGCGCCAGGCGATCCACTCGGCGCTGTTGCTCCCACGTCAGGCACGCACGCAGCGCAGGGGCCAGATCCAACCCTTGTACACGCGCCACGGTCGTGAGACCGGCCACAAAGGGTCCGAGCCAATCGTCGAGTGTCTCCAAGAGGGCGTCATCCGACAGATTAGGCCAGGCGGAGGCCGGCCCCTCGACCCTTCGGAGAAACTGCACACGCGCGCGCCATTGCCGCAGTTCCGGAGTCCAAGCCAAGGTTGCGAGGCCGGCCTGCCGAACGCCTTGCAGCAACGCCTGCGTCATCAACGCGGGGTCCGGCGCTGCCAACGCTTGGTCGGACAGAACCAGCGCCTTGAAGCGCCGTTGTGCGGTCGCGCGGACGGCTTTGTCCTTATCATCCCAGATGACCGCCTCCACCTCACTGATCTCCTCGGCATACAGAGACTCCACGTCGCTGAGAGCAAGCGGTGCGGCCAGATCGATTCTGGCCCATCCGCTTCCAGCATCGAGATCGGCGACGACAAGATACGCCTCAGCCGACAGCGGGTCGGGGTGGGGAAAGCGAGCGCCGCGGCCATTGGCCAACAGATACCGGACCTCCGGTCCCGATTGCCGTTGTGCAATGCGATCGGGATAGGCCAGAGCCAAACAACGACCCGCAGCGTACGGATCATCCCCCAAGCGGCGGCCGGGCGTGAGGCCCTGCTGTGCCAGTTGCCGGCCGTAGAGGGCGGCAGTACTCAGAATACGGGTGGCCAGGCGCCGGTCCACGGAAGCTCCTCCCGCATAATGGCCGTGCAAGGCGTCGAGCCGGAGTCGCAGATCCGAGTTCCGCCACCCGACCGCTCCCCGCAGGAGATCCCGCTCACCGAGCAGGGCGGCGATCTCACAAGCGAGCGCGGTCAACCCCAGCGCGGCGGCCTTGATCAGCATGTGCGCCAGACGCGGATGCATGGGCAGCATGACCATCTGTTTGCCGTGTTCCGTGACCTGGCCGGCTGGCGATAAGGCGCCCAGACCGGTTAGGAGGTCCCGAGCTTGCGCAACAGCCCCAGACGGCGGAGGGGTCAGCCATGGTAATTCGAAAGGGTCGTTCGTGCCCCATAGATGCAAGTCCAATAACAGCGGGGCCAGGTCGGCCTCCAGGATCTCCGGTGGTCGACGCGCGTTGAGCGAGGCGTGCTCCTTTTCGGTCCACAGCCGATAGCACACTCCGGGCTCGAGTCGCCCCGCGCGGCCTCGCCGTTGTTCGGCGGAATCCTGCGTGACTCGAATGGTGTCCAATCGGGTCAGTCCCGACCGCGGATCAAAGCGCGGCACGCGTGACCGGCCCGCGTCAATGACCACCCGCACTCCGTCGATGGTCAAACTGGTTTCGGCGATCGAAGTGGCCAGCACGATTTTTCTGGTGCCCGGTTCGGCTGGCGCAATGGCGGCGTCTTGAGCGGCTTGAGGCAAATCGCCATGCAAGGGTGCAAGATGTACGGTGGGACCGAGGTTCGCCTCGAACAGCGCCCGCTCGATGCGGCGGATCTCAGCCATGCCGGGAAGAAAGACGAGGAGACTGCCGCGATCCTGTGCGATCGATCTCCGGACGGCACGGAAGACGGCGGCTTCGAGCTGGCCCGTCACCGGCTGGTCCAGATACCGGGTCTCCACCGGAAACAGATTGCCCTGGCAGGCAATCGTCGGCGCCTGCCCCAACACAGCACTGACCGGTCCGCATTCCAACGTGGCCGACATGACCAGCAAGTGAAGATCGGGGCGGAAGAGCCGCTGGCTTTCCAAGCACAGTGCGAGCCCAGTGTCCGCCTGGAGACTGCGCTCGTGAAATTCATCGAACAGGATGAGACCGTAGCGGCTCAACGCGGGATCCTCTTGGAGCAACCGCATGAGCACCCCCTCGGTGACGACTTCGAGGCGCGTTTTGGGTCCAACCCTGGTATCGAGCCGCATGCGATGGCCGACGGTGTCACCGACCGGTTCATGTAACGTCGTGGCCATACGATGAGCGGCTGCGCGAGCGGCGAGCCGGCGAGGCTCGAGCAGCAAGAGCTTCCGGTCCTCGAGCCATGAAGCGTTCAGCAGCGACAGTGGGAGCCGGGTGGTTTTGCCTGCACCGGGCGGCGCCGTCAGCAGCACGTTGCGGTGACGGGCTAACGCCTCGTGAAGCGCGGGAAGGATGTCTTCTATCGGAAGTCGGGACATGTTAGGTTCAGGAGCCGGAGGTCAACTCTATCAGAGCTGGACCGTATTCACGAGAGACTCAGACATGACCCAGTTGAGATGGACCGCCGTCAAACCCACAGTTTCAGGCTGGTATTGGTTTCGCGGGGAAGCGCATGAGGCGGACCCGTTCATCGTGCTGGTGGACGCCGCCGGGCAGTTTCACTGGCCGGATGGAGGGTTTCAGGAAGTCCTCTTGGCCAAAGGCGAGTGGGCGGGACCCATCGAAGAGCCGGACGACTGACCCAGCCAAGCGAGCCTCACGTGCGCGCAACCAGCCGAGACCAGTTGGGTGCGCGCAACCGCCGACACCGCATCGAAACGTGCGAAGTGTGTTATGGTGGGGCCCTCTGGGCATTCCCTGGTCCTTTCTTTTCATGGAGGATGGAGGCAATGGGGCGTTTGGGTGGCGATCCGATCCAGCGGTTGATGAATTTGATGTTCAAGGCGCACCCCTGGCATGGGGTGTCGATCGGTGAGCGGGCACCGGAAGTGGTCACCGCCTATATTGAAATCGTCCCGACAGACACGGTGAAGTATGAAGTCGACAAGGAGAGCGGATTTTTGAAGGTGGACCGGCCCCAGCGCTTTTCAAACTACTGTCCCGTCTACTACGGGTTGGTCCCGCAGACCTATTGCGGAGAGAAGGTCGCCGCGTTGTTTTCCAAGCGCGCCAAACGAAAGGGTATGGTCGGAGACGGCGACCCGATTGATATTTGTGTCTTGACGGAGAAGACGATTCCGCACAGCGATATTTTGCTCACCGCCATTCCCATCGGGGGCTTCAGCCTTGCCGACGGAGGCGAGGCCGACGACAAGATCATTGCGGTCATGAAGGACGACGCCGCTTACGGAGATTTCAAAGATATCGGCGACGTGCCGGTGTCGCTGATCGATCGCCTGCAGCATTACTTCCTTACCTATAAGCAGGCGCCGGCCGAGGTGCTGACTAAGAAAGTGGAGATTACGAGCGTCTATGGGCGCGAGGAAGCACTAAAGGTGATTCGTTCCAGTCATCTCGATTATCGGGCGAAGTTCCCCGAATTGGAGTCGCTCTGGCCCATGGGAATGTCGAAATAATGCTGGGGCCGCAGCCCTATGACCACCAAGCGGTCGAGAACAACGAGACGGGTACGAAGGCCGGAATCCCCATCACCGGAAGCGGCGCGAGACCCCGGTTTTTCCGGCGTCCTAAAGGACTTGGTATCGTGTGAATCAGATTTCCGCGCCTTTGTCCTCCGCCGGGTCTCGGATAAGACCACGGCCGAGGATCTGCTTCAGCAGAGCTTTCTCCGGGCCGTCCAGCAAGTGCATTGTCTGAAACAGCCGGATCAGAGCGTGGCATGGTTTTATCGCATTCTCCGCAATACGGTCGTCGATTATTACCGCGCTCATGCGACCGACCACCGAAAGACCGAAGCGCTCCTGCAGGAACTCATCAGCGCCGGTGATGACAAGATTCCGGGGTTGGATGAATGGCGACCGACCGTCTGCTCTTGTCTGCAGCGGCTGCTGCCGGCGCTTCGTCCTGCTTATGCGGATCTGCTCCGGCGGGTTGACCTCCAAGGCGAATCGCTTGCCGCCGTGGCCACAGATCTCGGCGTCACACCGAACAATTTGACCGTCCGGCTGCATCGTGCCCGCCAAGCATTGCGCGCCGGCCTCGAGAAGTCCTGTGGGATCTGCACGAAGCATGGCTGCCTGAACTGCACGTGCGACTAATAGCCGTGAAGCGAAGAGCGCAGTCTGCCGAGACAGTGCTATTACGTGCGGAGGTTTCAGCGCTATGCTCGTTCACGATAGAGTTCGTGCCCCCAGTTATGAGAAGGTTCGCTAAGCCCGCAACGGATGTCAGAACCACATCCGTATTCCGGCCACAAACCGTATTTGGTTGGGGTCGCCACCGTCCTCTCGTACGAGCGTGGCTGTCCCCCCGAAGCTGCGATCAAGGGAGATCCCGAGGTAGGGTGCGAACTCTCGCCGGATTTCATAGCGGACACGCAGCCCAAATTCGAGATTGTTGAGGCCGGATCCGGTGGTGAACTCCTCGACACGTTGTACGGCGACATTGGTCTCCAAACGACCCTGAAGAATCAACCGCTGGGTCAGCAGGAGGTCTTTCGTAAAGGAGACACGAGCGGACACGTTGCCATCTTGGTCGACAAACAAGGCCGATTCGAATTCATGGCTGTAGGGCACGAGACCCTGAAGGCCGATCACGCTCAGTCCCCGCGTCACGTTGCGGCCGCGAAACGATTGCGTTTCCACGCGGCCGCCGACCTGCACGTCATAATACTTCTGGACGAAACGGCCGTAGAGTAGTTGAAAATCCATGTGGTAGTCTGCTTTGAAGGCAGTATCCTGCTGCCCTTCGCTTTTGTACCAGAGGCGGTGGTCATCCCCGCCATACCACCCTTCGATATCCCACCGGTAGTCATTCCTGTGTTCACGACCTCCGGCAGCGGGTCGATATTCGAGCACATCGACAAGGGCGAACAGCCTCCTTTCTTGATCGCTCACAGGGCTGGGCCAGTCCTTCTGCGGAAAGGCCTGGGGCCGGCTGCGATCGTCCGGGGTCACCGGCCCGATCATCGGCGAAGGCTCTGAAGCGGTGGCAGGACCGGCGCCGTGCACTGCGCCGTGAAGAGCCCTCGGATGGGCGACGGTTCCTCTACTCGACTGCGCAAGAACCGTGAACGGGACGACCTCTCCACCCAACACAAAGGCTGCCGCCAGCGCACACCATGTCTGGAAAGCTAGAATCACGACGCAGCGCCTCGCTTGCTATTCCGACACCTCAATGACGCGGAACATTCCCGCTTCCATGTGGAGCAAAAGATGGCAGTGGAAGGCCCAGGGTCCCCACGCATCGGCACTGATGGCGACGGAGACCCGTTCCGCCGGCTTGACGACGACGGTATGTTTTCGTGGAAGGTACGCTCCGGCCCCGTTCTCCAAATGCATCCACATGCCATGCAGATGGATCGGATGTTCCATCATCGTGTCATTGACCAGCGTTAGCCGAAGGCGCTCGCCGTAACGAAAGCGAACCGGTCTCTTGGCGTCGGAGTATTTCCTGCCGTCGAACGACCACAGGTACCGCGTCATATGGCCGGTGATGTGCATTTCGATTTCACGTTCCGGTTCACGCTGATCGGGATACGGAACGACGCTTCTCAAATCGGTGTACCGGAGGACCCGGCGTGAATTGTTCTCTAGCCCTCTGCCAGGCTCATGCATGCGGTTTTGCGAATACTCGGCCACTGTCTGGTTGCCGGTTCCATGGTGATCGGGGCCATGCTTGACCGGTATGGCGCCCGGTATCGGGGAGAGCTGCTGTTCATTGTTTTCTCTGGAAGATTGTTCGCGTCGCGCGGGAGCGTGCATCATCCCATGGGTAGGACCGTCACCTCCGTCCTGGTCCATGGTCGAACCGTCAATCCGATGACCGCCATGCGCGGCCATGCCCATGTCGTCCATCGTCCGCAGAGGACGAGGCCGCCGTTCCGGAATCTCGCCGGTCATCCCAACGCGCGGCGCTAGCGTGCCGCAGGCATAGCCGCTGCGATCCATCGTCTCGGCAAAAATTGTATACGCATGGGCTTCGACGGGCTGGACAATGACATCGTAGGTTTCCGCCGGGCCGAAGCGGAACTCCTCCACGACGACCGGCTGCACGTTCTGGCCGTCGGCCTGGACCACGGTCATGGTCAGGCCCGGAATGCGGACGTCATAGAAGTTCATGCTCGCCGCATTGATAAAGCGCAAACGCACCCGCTCGCCGGGACGGAAGAGCCCCGTCCAGTTGTCAGCAGGCGGGAGGCCGTTCATCAGAAAAGTGAAGGTAGAGCCGGTGACGTCGGCAAAGTCCGTTGGATCCATCCGCATTTGGTCCCACATGAAGTAGTTGGCCAGGGCAGGTCCAAGCCCGAGCCGGGCGACGTCGCTAACAAACTCCGGCGCCGCGCGCTTCTGATAGTTGTAGTAGCCCGGGTCCTTTTTGAGACGGTCGA
Organism: uncultured Nitrospira sp.; assembly: GCA_964416255.1. Taxonomy (GTDB): domain Bacteria; phylum Nitrospirota; class Nitrospiria; order Nitrospirales; family Nitrospiraceae; genus Nitrospira_D. Next base: position 21,095 of record CAYQDJ010000051.1, read on the forward strand.
AGACCGCTTCCGGAGACTCGAAGGTCCACTCCGACAGCATGACCACGTACTCGCGGTCATACTGAACGGTCTCCGGTTCAAGAGGCTCAAGTATCATCGGCGCATACATGCCCTGGAGTTCCTGCCCTCCTGAATGGCTGTGATACCAATAGGTCCCGCTCTGCTTGATGGGAAACCGATAGGTGAAGGTCATGCCTGGATTGATCCCGGCAAAGCTGACTCCCGGCACCCCGTCCATCTGAGGCGGCAACAGCAATCCGTGCCAATGAATGGATGACACCTCGCTCAATTGGTTCGTCACGCGCAGGGTGACCTCCGTCCCTTCCTTCAGACGGATGAGCGGGCCGGGGATGGTTCCATTGATCGTCATCGCGGTGCCGGTCCGTCCGCCAAGCGTAAAGGCCCGTTCGCTGATGAGCAGATCGATAACCTCACCGCTGAGCATTGTGGCCGAGGTACCGGGCTGCGCCGCAGGGATTGACGGTCTCACGGCGCAGCCCGGCAGGACCTGTTCCCCCGCGGCCAACAGTCCCAGGGCCGCGGCTCGTTTGAGCAGATGTCGTCTCGTCAGCACGTCGTCGTTCCTCACGTCACATCAGCCGGCCGTTAGAGCGGCAGTTTGCGGAGCCGCAACGCGTTGCCGATCACCGACACTGAGCTAAAGGTCATGGCGGCGCTCGCGATCATCGGGCTGAGAAGCACGCCGAAGAAGGGATACAAAACCCCAGCGGCGATGGGCACACCCAGGGTGTTGTAGGCGAAGGCGAAAAAAAGATTTTGCCGGATGTTACGCATCGTCCCGCGGCTCAACCGGCGCGCCCGCGTGATCGCCTGCAGGTCTCCCTTCACCAGCGTCACGCCGGCGCTTTCCATCGCTACATCGGTCCCGGTGCCCATGGCCACTCCGACATGCGCCTGGGCCAACGCCGGCGCGTCGTTGATCCCGTCGCCCGCCATGGCGACGATATGGCCTTGAGCCTGCAGGTGCTTGATGGCCGCGGCCTTTTGCTCCGGGAGGACTTCGGCCTGGACATCATCGATGCCGAGCCGGCGGGCCACGGCTTCCGCGGTGGTACGGCTGTCCCCGGTCAGCATCACGATCCGGAGTCCCTCTCCATGCAGCAGATCAATCGCATCGGGCGTCGAGGATTTGATCGGATCGCCCACGCCCAGCAGTCCGGCGGGCCGGCCGTCAATCGCGACGAACATAACGGTCTGGCCTTCTTGCCTGAGCGGCTCCGCCTGCACCTGCAGCGCCGCCGTTTCGACCGACAGCTCCTGGAGGAACAGTGCGGTGCCGATGGCGACCGTGTGCCCGTCGACGGTGCCTTGCACGCCTTTGCCGGTGACTGAGCGGAAGTCTTGCACCTTCGGCAGCCGGACGTTCTTATCCCGGGCCCCCGACACGATCGCGGTGGCCAACGGATGCTCGCTGCTCTGCTCCAGCGCGGCCGCCAAGCGGAGGAATTCGGAGTCCGTATAAGGGGCCAGCGGCGTGGTACTCACGAGAGACGGCTTCCCTTCCGTGAGCGTGCCGGTCTTGTCGACCACCAGCACATCGACCTTCGCGAGAGTTTCCAGTGCTTCCGCATTGCGGATGAGCACCCCGGCCGTGGCGCCCCGGCCGGTCCCGACCATGATCGACATTGGTGTCGCCAGTCCCAGCGCGCAGGGGCAGGCAATGATGAGGACGGCCACGGCGTTCAGCAACGCATAGGCCATGCGGGGTTCGGGACCGAACCAAGCCCAGAGGGCGAACGTAGCCGCGGCGACCAGGATCACCAGAGGGACGAAGTAGGCTGCGACGACATCTGCCAGCCGTTGAATCGGCGCACGGGTCCGCTGGGCGTCGCTGACCATGCGGACGATTTGCGCCAGCAACGTTTCCCGGCCGACCCGATCCGCTTGCATCACGAAACCGCCGGTCCCGTTGACCGTGGCGCCTGCCACCTTGTCGCCGGACTTCTTCTCAACAGGCATCGGTTCGCCGGTAATCATGGATTCATCGACCGCACTGGCGCCTTCCACGACGGCACCATCGACCGGGATTTTCTCGCCGGGCCGCACGCGCAACCGGTCGCCGACCTGCACCTGGCCCAACGGGATGTCTTCTTCCGGGCCGTCCGGGCGCACCACGCGCGCGGTTCTCGGTGCGAGCCCGAGCAGGGCTTTCAGCGCGCTGCTCGTCCGGCTGCGCGCGCGCAATTCCAACACCTGTCCCAAGAGCACGAG
>CAYQDJ010000052.1:0-22194 GCA_964416255.1 uncultured Nitrospira sp.
GCAACCGGATATTCCCTATGTCATGCAAAAGATTCCCTGTCCACGATGTCAGGCACAGGGGGTTGCATTGGATTTCAGAATCGTGATGTCGGTGAGGGAAGCTCACTATTTCGTCACTTGCAAGGCTTGCGCGCATTCATTCAGTGAAATATCTCTCTTGGAAGCGTTCGAGTAGCGCCAGGCCGCCATCCATGGTGTATACTACTGCCATGCATGAACCACCCAAGAAACCAGAGCCGTCACCGCCTCAGCGGAAAGAAATCCCGCTGGTGTCCGTTCCGAACGATCGGGATATGATTGCCGATGAAATGGCGGAACTGTTTGAGGAAGACCGCGTCAGCCATCAACATGGCAGCTCGGAACCCGAAGCCGACTGATCAGGCCTCGCGGACGATCCTGACTGGGCTCTCCTCCGCAATTCGCCCCAATATGGAATGGGCTTCCATTCGGTCTTTTTTCACGATGCGGGCGATCTGAACCAGCGCTCCTCGGTGACAGGCATCAAAGTCTGCGTTGGCGCCTGTGCGTTTCCGATCCAGCCTGCCGATCTCTGACCGCCCCGCTTCATTACACAGCCAGGCTCGTTTCTCTCCTTTCATGACCCGCAGTTCGCTCACCATCCGATACAGGTCCGGACTCCGCGGCACAATGGTCTGCGCGTCCCGCCGTAGAAGCAAATAAGAGAATTTTAGGGCGTCTTTGATGAACCCCAGTTCATGATCGAGGTCGACAATCCAGGATGGCGGCACCCACGGCCGCTCCTCATGACACCAATCTCCCGCTTTCGCCAAGGCGGGACAGGCCGCCTCGTGCAGGCAAGGGCTATAGACCGAGCAACTCCCTTGTTGCAGCACCCTGTCTCTTAGGTGGTGCAAGTCGCGCGCGGTTGATCGCAAGGCCGGTTCAAGAATCATCAGTGTGCCGTCCGGCTTGAGCACATTGAGCAAGCGTTCCATCAAGAGAACCCGCTTCTCCAATGGAGCACGGGCCGATTGAAACAACTCGTTGAGAGAATTTGCCAGAATAATCAGGTCATATGGCGACTCTCCGGCGATGACCTGAGGGAAGGCATGCGGGCCAAGCGCCTCCAATTCCAGGTTTGTGGTCGACAACCGTCCCCGACCAGCCGACCCGCTTTGTTGTTCATAGGCATCCCATAATCGGGCGGCGGTCGCCAAGCCGGCTTTCGAATGATCCACGGCACGAACATGCAGTCGCGTTGGTTGGGCATCTCCTTGCCCCGCGAGCCAGTCGCGGACGGCAAGAGCGGCCGTTCCCGGTCCTGTGCCCAGATCTAGGACATGGAGGCAGTCCTGTTTCGCCCAACCAGTCGGTAGCTCATGTAAGAGAAGCTGAACCTTGGAAAAATTCACGGGCAGGAAATAGGCCGTGTATGCCGCCGCCAGAGCCGGCTCGTCCAGGTACCGGTTGCAGAGGCCTCTCCGGTCTCTCGTGAAGCGCATGGAGAGTGCGGCAATGCTATCGATCAGCGACGTGTTGTCGCCGGCCGGCTGAGCCAGAGGTTCAAACAGCGCTGCGGCCTGGTCCGACAATCGATAGGGTGGTCGCCGGTTGAAGGGCTCCATATGCTCGTGTATGCTCATTCCGTCAGGAGGTCTTTATGACAGAAGCCATACTTCAATCCTATCGCGAAGTCGAACAGGCCATGGAGCGCTTTACTCTCATGCTCCAAGAACAGGTGACCACCCTACAGCGGTCGGAAGGACCGGACTCCGATAAGTTCTTGCGCATGACACAAGGCTACAAAGCCATGCGCGACAGCGCCATGATTTACTTGTCGTACGCGAAGTATGTCGCCCATGGCATGCCTGCCAGCGAAGAGATGGTCCAGGACGAGATTCAAGGGTAACGGGCTCGCGATGCCACCAAACGCAAAGGGCCCGTCCGGCATCCGGACGGGCCCTTGCTGTTTCCGGCGTTCCGACTAGATGCTGCGCATGAAGTGAGCCACCTCATCGGGATTCACGGCGCCGCCCATAATTGACGACATGGCCACGTTGGTTGACTTTTTCCCCGTGAGTCCGGATTCGACTTCGTCGACAATCAATTCCACCGGCATAGATTGACCGCCATACACACGCGGGCCACCGATGATCTTCGCCTTGGAGAAGCCATAGATGGCCGTCGCCACTTCTTTGGCCAGCCACCCGACGTAATTGAATTCCGGCACCACAATCAGCTTGGCCTTGCCGCAGAGTGCACGCAACTCCTTCGTGGGAAATGGGCGCAATGAGCGGACTTTGATCAGGCCAATCTTGATCCCTTTTTCGGCACAGATCCTGACCGCCTCTCGTGATTGCGCAGCCGCGCTGCCCGAGGCAATAATCACTGCTTCGGCGTCCTCAACATTTTCGGCTGTCAGCAGGCCGCCCATGTACTGATCAATGTACTTGCGCGATCGTTCCACCGCCGCCCACACTTCTTGCTGCCAAACCGCATGAATGTTGTAGGCCATGAAGTTCGATTTTTGGACCGGGGCGTCTCGGGAAAGCCTGGCGGGAGGGTTCTCCGCATCCAGCACCGGCACCGCGCCGCGCCAGGCTTCCCGCGGAGGTAGCTTGATCCCGCGATCCTGCATACGCACATACCCGCGGGCATGCGTCACAAAAAACCCGTCGCAGCAGACGCCCACGGGTAAGGTCACATCGTTCTTCTCACTGATGATAAACCCGGCCATGATAAAATCGTACATATCCTGCTGATTCTCGGCATGGAAGACGATCATGCCGCAGTTGAGCAAGTAGGAAATCTCTATGTTGTCCGGCTGGATGGCCAAAGGAGCGTTCACCACACGGCAGGTGAACATCGCCACAGCCGGGAGCCGATGCCCTGGCCAGGAGGCGATACCTTCCAACCCGCGAAGGGTGCCGGGACCGGCGGTGGCCGTGAAGCACCTCACTCCCGAACGCGAACCACCCGCGATGGCCGCCATGACACCGACCTCTTCTTCTCCCCTGTAATATTCCTTCACATAGCCTTCGCCGTACAACACGCCCACGAGCTGCATCGTTTCGCTCTGCGGCGTAATGGGATACGCAATGGCCATGTCGACGTTCGATCGGCGGATCGCCTCCTTGGCCGCCTCGCTCCCAGTGATGAATTCCTTCGTCCGCGGAGCCTCTTTGAACATATATTCCGGAGTGACGATTCGTTGTTTCTTGGCGTCGGCATGAGGATCCATCTTTCCGTCGCTCTTGGGGACAGCCACGCTGGTGATCGGATCGCCCTGGGGGTTGGTTTTCACTTCTGTTTCGCTCATCAGTGCACCTCTTGGCTATATCGCCCGTGATCCTACGCTTCAGCCCTCGCGTTTCATCTGCTCAGCCGAATGGCCGAACGCCGCGGCACTGCCGACCCCGGCAGGAGAGGGGACAAAAGTGAGAGGATTGGTGTGAGTCTTGCCGCCGTGAACTTTCGACTGCGTACCAGTAAAGCGCACGTTCTCTCCGTTCTCCGGAAGCTTGATACCCATTTCTTCCCGCACGCGCTTGAAGATGGCTGACACCCGCTGTAATTTCACCGTATCGGAATCACGAATCGTCAACATCGCGTCTTCGTGTCCCTGCTCAGCGCAGATGGCCATCGTACAGCAGTTCGTTCCCGCACGGATCATTTTGAGCGTAAGATTGGCATAATGGCAGTGAACGCCGATGAAAACACACGCTTCGATCTTATTCCCCCAAATCGTCAAGTTCGGATGGTTGGGATTGATCACTTCTTCAGGGTCGATCTTGGGATATTTCGGCCGGTAGTCCGGCATGGGAATGATCATCACATCTGGAATCTGCGCAGCTATTTCAAGCGTGGCCTTCGCCTTTTCCACCGCATGATCGTTCCAGGCCCATAACACCAATGGTCCGGGAAAGATGGTGGCGTTCGGGCTGCTCAGCATCTTCCGCGCCATCTCTTCGATGACCTTCTCCTCATTCGGTTCGAGCAGCCCGTAATACAGCCCTTGACCCGGATCCGGCAGCGCAACCCCCAACTGAGCCGCTGACGGCGGATGGAACCCCGCCGGTCCAGGAACGATGATCTTTTCTCTGCTATCTTGGGTTATCGCCACGCCCTTCCCCTTTCGTACCGCTACCCAACGACCGGGCTCGCCAGGACTGCCGTTGTGCTTTTCTCACCGTACTTGATGTTGTCGGTCAAGGCAGCTTTCGGCAATTGATCGATCATGATCATTTTGATCGCATTATTCTTGGCCATATTGTCACAAACCCAGACGCATTGGGCGCATCCTTTGCATCGATCGACGGCCACATACGCCGATCCGTACTTGAAGCCCTGATCTTTTCCCATCTCTTCGCTGTAGAGAATGGTATTGGCCTCCGGACAATACTGGGTGCAGAGCTTGCAGCTCTTCGCGGCGCAAATTTCGACATTGATATCAGCTACGAGGTACATGAGGCTCCTTCTACGCTGCCGTAATTACGCGGTGGCCGCCGTCACAGGCTCTTCCGCATGCTTCACGTCCGGAGCCGCCCAACCGTTATCGACGGCATAGTTCCACCCGGCCCGCATGACGGCAACGTTCTTTTCGATCAATTCCTGTTTTTTCTTAAACTTCCTTTCGACCACGCTGTCGAGTGCGGCCGTGCCGCCTGACACCACGAAACCCTTTCCAAGAAACCGGTCCTTCACGGCTTGCTCCAACCCCGCCATGTTCGTCAAGCCCGTGATCGCTCCGATGCAGCCCATCAATGCCATGTTCGTGGCGAGATCCATGCCCGCAACCTCCAAAGAAATCTTGGTCGCGGGAAAATAGTAGAGCTTCGCGCGTCGCTCTTCCAACTCGCGGGCCTGATCTTTGTGAAGATTCATCGGCCCGTCATTGTTGATCAAGGCAATGCCGTCTTCCTTCAAACCGAAATAAAACGGCATCGTGTAGGATTTCCCATGGGTAATAACCTGTGGATGGAAGATAATGATAATGTGTGGAAACGTAATCTCACCGATCTCATAGATCGATTCATCCGACACCCGCACATAACTTTCGACCGGCGCCATCCGTTTTTCCGACCCGTAGAACGGCACGATCGTGCTCTCGCCGCCGGCATTGATGACCGCCGTACTGAGGATGTGCGAACCCGTCACCACCCCCTGGCCACCGACACCTGCCATCCGAATGTTAAAACGCTTTGCCATATGCGACCTCCTTACCGATCGGATTAAGCTTTGGGAATCGCCCCCGCGGCGGCAGCCGGCTTCGGAAGGAATTCCTTGTAACCGTACCGCTCAGCCAAATATTGTTTGGCTTCGTCGCTGATATATTCGGAGAACTGATACCGGTCGTTTTCGACGGTTTTCGCGTCTTCCATCACCTTGTCCGTCGGAATCGCATATTCGATGTTGCATGAGGTATAGGCCTGGATGTAGGTCGAGCCGACTTCCCGCGCAATCAACACCGCCTTCTTAATCACGCTCTCGACTCGACGAGGGTTATTCGGAACGACTGTGGCAACATACGCGCAGCCGGAAACCTTGGCCATCTGCAACATATCCATCTTTTCAAACTTTTTTCCGAGCGGAGCCATTTTCAACACGGCCCCGCGATTTGTCATGCCGCTCTCCTGTCCACCCGTGTTGCCGTACACCTCGTTGTCCAGCATGATGGTGGTGAACCGCTCCTTGCGAAACCACGAATGCAGCACTTGCTGAAAACCGATATCGGCCGTTCCGCCGTCACCTGCCATCACCACCACATCCTTCGGCTTGTCGCCAAAGCGAAGCCGAAGTCCGCGCGAAAGTCCGCTGGCCACACCATTTTGATCACCATAATTGCCATACACGAAAGGGATGGCCGCTTGAGAAATGGCCAGCCGTCCGCACCCCGCCGTTCCCACGGTAATCGTATCTTCCGGGTTCGGAAAGGCGATCATGGCGAGACGAATAAAGAGCGTCATCGCGCAACCGGCACACATCGGGTGCTCTTCCAGCACTTCCTTGAAGCTCCCCATCTGCGACACCGAGACTTTTTTCCCGAAAGGGCCATGTTCGACCATGTCCCGATATTCTTTCGGCATGAATTTCTCAAAGCCGTTTGAAAACTTCACATAATCGAGACTCATCAGGCACCTCCCTATGTCGCTGCAACGGCGATCCGCTGCTGATTATCCAATGCAGTCTTCACGAAGCGATGACACGAGTGGGACGATACAAGGATGGACGAAGCACTCACGTGCGTATCGCAATTCGGTACCCATCCTAACAAAGCCTAAAAAACGCTGTCAATTTATATGTTCCTCCCAGGGCCACACCGCCCTCGCCTGCTAAATTTTATAACGCTGTGAAATTCATAGCAACTTCTCAGAAGGCCCACGGCATCCGAAAGAAGGCCTAAGTTTGTGGCGACCCAGTAGGCCATTCGCCCCAAGACTGAGGCGAACACCTGCGTTCGCGCGAGATGCGTTAGGTCATTGCTGATGGACGATAATCCGTTTACACTGCATTCATGCCATTACGAGTACTCATCCCAGGCGAGGACGAAGAGGGTACCCATGTGGGTGGCGTCCATAAACGGCCCCCATTCCCGGACAATTCACTTAAAGCGGAGTGTCCCAAGTTTATGGCCCACGGGCCTTGTGGTGGGGTACGGAAAGGCGGGTTGTGCGAAGTCTATCCGGAGATGAAATGCCCTTGGGTTTCACTCTTCTTTGAGCTCGAGAAAATCGGGCAAACGGATTGGATGAAGCAAGTGTGAATGGGTGATGATCGGGGGGACGGATTGTGCGGAAACAAGCGAGAGCCCAGCGAACGACGAGACTCGGCTATAAGGAGCGGCATGCACAGAGCGGCATCCGCACGCCGCTACCCGACATTGAAACGTTTCCGAACCAATACAAAGGGTATGAAATCACAATCGAAATTCCCGAATACACGGCCATCTGCCCGAAAACGAATCTTCCGGATTTCGGCGTGATCACCGTCCACTACATGCCGGATAAAGAATGTCTCGAACTGAAATCACTTAAGATGTACGTGCATGCCTACCGCAACGTCGGTATTTTCTACGAGAACGCCGTCAACCGTATACTTCACGACATCGTAAAAGCCGTTCGACCTGTCCGAGCCTTAGTGACCGGCCGCTTTGCGGCCCGGGGAGGCCTCAGCAGCACCATCGAAGCACGATACCCATAACCAACGGACATCTCTATCTCGCTTCGTGTCAACGTCCGCTTTTTCTTGTGTCTGAATCAGGCACGACGGTACTCTCTTCATCTATGCCCACGTATGCCATCGGCGATGTGCAAGGCTGTTATCAAAGCCTGCTGCGCCTCCTTGCTAACATCGGCTTCGAACCAGGGGCGGACCGCTTATGGTTCGTCGGTGATCTCGTCAATCGAGGACCGGACTCCCTCCACGTCCTTCGATATGTCAAGGGACTTGGCGAAGCTGCCCGCGTGGTGTTGGGAAACCACGATCTGTTCCTGCTCGCGGCTGCGGAACACCTGGTCGCCCTGCGCCCCGCCGACACCATTCAGGACGTGTTGACCGCCGATGACCGAACTGAGCTTCTCACCTGGCTGCGCCACCAACCGCTGCACTATCGGGAAGCCTGCTATTTCATGGTCCACGCAGGCCTGTTACCCCAATGGGACATTTCCGAAGCACACCATCTCGGACAAGAGGCGGCCGCAGCGCTCACCGGATCGGACTACCGGACGTTTCTTCACACCCTCTTCCACGCCGCTCCCGCCCAGTGGGGCTCCTCACTTACGGGCATCCCACGTCTGGTCGCCGTAACCCGCGTCTTCACCCGCATTCGGGTGTGCACACCGGATGGAGTCATGGAAGCCGCCTTTTCAGGACCACCGCGCGACGCTCCGGCGGGGCACTTGCCCTGGTTCCAAATTGCGTCAAGACGGAACACGGAGGCCACCATTCTTTTCGGTCATTGGGCCGCATTAGGGGTATGCGCCACGGAGAACATTGTGGCCCTCGACAGTGGCTGCGTGTGGGGCGGCCAGCTTACGGCCGTCCGTCTGGAGGATCGGCGCCTATTCCAAGTGTCCTGCCAAAACCCAGGCCACCATGGCTGACATGCCTCCTCGCCAGCCCGACTGGCCTCGATATTCGTCCCTTCCATTTCCCCCATACCAGTACGTGCCGGGACATCATCCGCACCCACGCCGCCATCCGTCGGGACATTCCTCTAGTCTTCCGGCGCCGCAGGTCCGGCGCTTGCCTCCACAGCAATGGTCGCACTCAGCTGAATACCTCTATGGGATCGATCTGTATAATTTCGGGTACTGGTGGGAGTCTCACGAACTTGTTCGAGGCGCTGTGGCATGCGGCGGGCCGTGAGAGCGAAGACGGCGGCTTCTATCAGGCGCTCATTCAACTGGCCGCTTCAAACCTCAAGCTGGTGCAAGGCCAGGCCACCGCCATGCACACGCTTCGGCATCGGGCCCTCATTCGTCTGGAAAGCCTTCCTTCGCCTTACATGGGGATCGATGTCGATGGGCTCATGCATGCGCTTCGAGACGACATCCACGGCCCTCCGGCTCCCATGCCTCCTATTCGCTTGCGCATGTCACACGCAGAGTGAAGACGTCCGGATCAGTGATAGGACTCGGCCTCCGATGGAAACTTGCCTTGCTCGACGTCTTCTTTATAGCGGCGGAGCGCCTGGAGAGCATCGACCTTCAGGTGAGCATAGGGCTTCACAAACTTGGGGACAAACTCGTCAAAGAGGCCGAGAAGATCATAGAGCACGAGGACCTGACCGTCACAGTGCGGCCCTGCCCCGATCCCGATCGTTGGAATGGATAACGCCTGCGTCAGCGTGCGCGCCACCTGTGTCGGAATGGCCTCCAGGACAATGGCAAACGCTCCCGCCGCCTCCAGCGTCTTCGCCTCCTGCAACAACCTCGCCGCATGATCATCAGCCCGCCCCTGAACCTTGTACCCGCCCAGGGCATGCACCGATTGCGGCGTCATACCGAGATGTCCCATCACGGGAATCCCGATGCGGGTCATCGCCGCAACCCTGTCCGCCATCACGGCACCTCCTTCGAGTTTCACCGCCATGGCTCCGGCTTGGAGAAACCGCCCGGCATTGCGCACGGCTTCTTCCACACTGACCTGGTAGGACATGAACGGCATGTCGCCGATCACCAGGGCCTGCTGAGCGGCGCCCGCCACGAGCTTGGTGTGGTACAACATCTCGTCCATCGTCACGGAAAGGGTGTTCGGCTTGCCCTGCACGACCACGCCAAGCGAATCCCCCACCAAAATCGCCTGGATCCCGGCTTGTTCCACGAGGCGCGCAAACAGCGCATCGTAGGCCGTAACCACGATGAGCCTTTTCTGCTCTCGCTTGAATTGTTGGAACTCAGGGGCCGTCATCAGCCGAGATCCGCCTTGTTAAGTATTTCCGGCAAGCGATGCGTCGCCTTGATCGCCATGATATGGACTCCGGCGCAATGCGGCCTCACCGCCTTGATGGTGCGCACCGCCATCTCGACGCCGACATCTTCCGACTTGTCTCCGGCCGCCCTCAGTTCGTCGATCATGTCCGGGGGCACGGAGACGCCGGGAATGTTGGCATTCATGAATTCGGCCATTTTGGCGTTGCGCAAGACCAGAATACCCGCCAGCACTTTCATCTGAAACGGCCGGACCGCTGTCATGAAGGCGGCAAACTGTTCGGGATTGTAGATCGCTTGCGTTTGAAAAAACTGGGCGCCGGCTTTCACTTTGACTTCAAATTTGGCCAACATCGGCCCAAGTGGATCCGCCTCAGGCGTCACGGCGGCGCCGATCATGAACGCCGTGCTCCCGTCGAGTTTGTTGCCCGACATGTCGCGGCCGCCGTTCAATCCCAGGACCAGCTGCATGACCTGCACGGAATCCAGATCATAGACGGGCTTGGCCTCCTTATGGTCTCCCACAGTGGGATAGTCGCCGGTGAGGCACAAAATATTTCGAATGCCGAGCATGTGCGCCCCGAGCAGATCAGACTGCATGGCGATCCGGTTCCGATCCCGACAGGTCATTTGCATAACGGGATCGTGTCCCAGCTCATACAGCAAACGGCAGACCGGCAGAGACCCGGCTCGGACGACGGCCGCCGTGTTGTCGGTCACATTCACTCCGTGCACACGACCGACCAGTTGCTTCGCATTGTCCAGCACGGAAGAGATATTGGTCCCCTTGGGGGGATTGTACTCAATGGTGACGGCAAACGTGCCTTGATCGAGGGCGTCTTTTAGGCGTTGCGGCTCACGGCTCACGCTTCGCTCCTTACTGCAATCCCGCTGTACGTTTGGCGGATTCGACGGTGTTTTCGAGCAGCATGGCGATGGTCATAGGGCCGACTCCACCTGGCACGGGACTGATCCAACCGGCCTTGTGGCTGACCGGTTCAAAATCGACGTCGCCACACAGTTTGCCCTCCGGAGTCTTGTTGGTGCCGACGTCGATGACCACGGCGCCTTCACGAACCATATCGGCCGTCACAAACTTGGCTTTGCCAATCGCCACCAGCAACAATTCCGCTTCGCGGCAGACGGCCGGGAGGTCGTTGGTCTTGGAATGACAGATCGTGACGGTCGCGTTCCGCTGAAGCAGCATCAGCGCCAGTGGCTTGCCAACGATGTTGCTCCGCCCCACTACCACCGCACGCTTTCCTTCGATCGTTACCCCGACGGATTCGATCATCTTGATCACGCCTTTAGGGGTGCAGGCCTCGAAGACCGGATGGCCTTCCACCAGGCGTCCGAAATTATAGGGATGAAAACCATCTGCGTCTTTGAGCGGAGACACCGCCTCGAGAATGACTTTGCTGTCGATGTGTTTGGGTAACGGGAGCTGCACCAGGATGCCATGAATCTTCGGATCGGCGTTTTTCTTCTCAATCAGCGCCAGCAAGTCGGCTTGTGTAGTGCCGGCCGGAAGCTTGTGATCATCGACATGGATGCCAGCCAGCTCACAGGCCTTTTGCTTATTCTTGACATAAATCTGCGAGGCGGGGTCGTCGCCGACCAGAATCGTGGTCAGCCCTGGACGGATGCCCGTCTGCGCGACCAAGTCAGCCGATTCTCTGGCCAGCCGGTCCCGCACCTGTTGCGCTAGGATCTTCCCATCGATCAGTCGTGCGGCCACAAATCCCTCCTCCTCAAGCCGAGTCTGTGAAAAGTCTCGGCACCTTAGCAGGGCGTTTTTATGCAAGTCAACGCTTCCGACTTGGATGACGGCCCCTCACGTGTTCGCCTGCGTGGGACGCTTCCTTGACAGCCTGTCCAGGCGTTGGCTACGATGCCGCTCATCACATCACGTACCAGCCACCAAACAGTGACCACCCCATTCACCCGCCCTTCCGCCGTCCGTTTTGTCCTGTCGGTTTCGCTCGGGTTCCTGCTGGCCGGCGCAAGCGAGGCAACCCAGATCACGGGGTTGGAATCGCCCAACAGCTTCGTGGGTGACACGGAGGGACACGAGTATTTCATTTCCAATATCAACGGCGAGCCGGAGGCACGGGACAACAACGGCTTTATTACTAAACTGGACACAGAAGGCAAGATCACCCGTCTAAAGTTCATTCAAGGCGGAGTGGGGGACGTCCTGCTCCATGCGCCCAAAGGTCTGGCCCTCGTCGGCCAAACCCTCTATGTGGCGGACCTAGACCAGCTCAAGGGTTTTGACAAGGCAACCGGAAAACTACTCTTCGCCGTTTCCTTCCCGGCCACTCCATCACGACCGGTGTCGCTGACGGATGTCACAGTCGGACCGGACGGTGTTCTGTATGCGTCCGATCAAGCAGCCAACCGCATTTATCGAATCGATTCCACGGCCAACCACCGCATCAGCCTCTTGATTCATGATGAGCAGCTCGCAGGCCCAACGGGCATCGCCGTCAATCCGAGAACGAACCATCTCATTGCCGTCAGTTGGGAGAAAGGCAAGATCTTGGAAATCACGCCGGATGGACGGCTGACCGAACTGGAGGCGAACGGCTTTTTTACCGGCCGCTTTCAGAATTTGAGCGGCGTGGATTTCGATCGCTGGGGCAACATGTATGTGTCGGATTTCACCAAAGGAAAAATCTGGCGTATGACGAGGGATCATCGCTTTCAAGTCATCGCCGAATATCTTCCGTCGCCGGCGGACATCAGTATTGATCGGGGAAGCCATTTGATCCTGGTCCCTTACCACTACGCCCATGCCGCCGAGATAAACGGACTCGAGGCGCCGTCCGACGGCAAGCCCAAGGTGGACAAACGCACGCTATCCGATTACGGCTTTGTTCCACCACCGTCCAAACCCGCTCCGGAAGGACCGACGAAGAAGTGAGCGCGTGCGTCTACTGTGCACAACGGAAAGGGAAACGGTCCTGTCCCGCGTTAGGCGGCCTCATTTGCAGCGCTTGTTGCGGCGAGCACCGCCTGGTGCGGATTTCCTGCCCGACTGATTGCCCGTATCTCGACAGCGGAAGCGATTACCAACAAAAACGTCTGGCCGACCAACTCGCCCCGATGCGGCGGGAGTTTTATCGGGAGTTGTCCGACCTGGGCGGGAATAACGCGGTGGCATTATTCAATCTCATCGAAGTCGTGACCTTCAGCTACTTTGAAGGACGCCGCGACGGACAGGACGCTGAAGTGGAGGCCGCGATACAGTCGCTTCGCCGGACCTTGAGTCCTCTCCACGTCCCTTCCGCCCCGATGCCGGTGTTTGCCGAGCACCTGACCAAAGAATATGAGCTGTTTAGCAAGCAGAACCCAAACCAGATCGCCGACGCTTCGAATGCGCCGGACATCCTGGACCGAGCCATTCAGTTTATCTCAGCGTTTTCGGGGAAGGACTTTCAATCGCGCCGGTTCCTCAGCGGACTCATCGGCTACGTCAAGATGTATCATCCGCACATCGCCGAACACCTGCACAAGAAACACGAACCCGGTCATATCGTGATTCCCGGGCAACCCTTCATGCCTTCTGCCTCCGAGGGCCACACGCACGGCCCAGGCTGCGAACACCATCACCTCTGAGCGGCGCGAGTCGGGCTGGAGCGCGCGGACCCGCTTACGATCACGAGCCGGTGCCGGATCCCCTCCAGCAATCGCCGAATAGGTCCGGAAGAAGAGCCAGGCGGAGGTCGCGAACTATTGCAAAATGGTCACGGTCATTTCCACCCGCTCTTTGGGATTGTCGCGGTCATCACGAGGCAAATTGACGATTTTGTCGGCGACCCCGATCCCTTTGATGACTTCGCCAAAGATGGTGTACTTCCGATCCAGGAACCGCGAATCCTCCACCACAATAAAGAATTGCGAGCCGGCACTATCCGGATCTGACGCCCGGGCCATCGAGACGATGCCGCGCTTGTGTGGAATGTCGCTGAACTCGGCTTTGACCGTGAATCCCGGCCCCCCTTGGCCATAGGTTTCTTTTTTCAAGGAATCTTTTGTATTGGGATCGCCGCCCTGAATCATGAAGCCGGGAATCACGCGATGGAAAATCGTCCCGTTATAAAAACCTTCTTTCGCCAGCTTCAGGAAGTTTTCGACGTGCTTTGGGGCCACGTCGGGATACAACTTGATTTCGATGTCGCCAAATTTGGTTTTGAGGATCGCTCGCGGTGCTTGAGGCGCATCGGCTTTGGTCGCCGGCCCCTTGTCCGCGGCGGACTGCGCTTCGACCGACAAAGACAGGAGGCCACCCACCAGCATGATCACGACCACCACGAATCCGGCTCGCATGTGCATCTTCATCCCCCCTCATCGACGCATCCCATCATGAATGGGCTCATCTTAGCATGACGATGAACAATCTGTTTCCATCTGGTTCAGCGCCTGTTGGGCGGCCAACTGTTCCGCTTCCTTCTTGCTGTACCCGTGACCGGTCCCCCTCACCGTTCCATCAACCTGCACCTCCACCTCGAACATCTTGTGATGGTCCGGTCCGGTCTCGCGCACCGTCACATAACGCGGCAAGCGATCATACCGCCGCTGGCACCACTCTTGAAGTCTCGTCTTGTAATCGTCTCCGCCAGGCTTCGCCTGTTGGGATTCGGCTTCCTGCAGTTCCTCGGCAAGCACCGCCAGCGTAAAACGGCGGCTTGCCTCAAGCCCGTCGTCAACATACACCGCGGCAATCACCGCCTCCATCGCATCGGCCAGCAGGGATGGTTTCTCCCGACCTTTCGAAAGCTCCTCCCCTCGTCCCACTTGCAATCGAACTCCAAGATGGAGGCGCCGGGCTGCGGACGCCAAGGACTGCTCGCTCACCAGCTTGGCTTTGAGCTTGGAGAGTGCGCCTTCACTGAGATGAGGGTATAAGGTGGCCAAATGATCGCTGATGATGAGGGACAGCACCGCATCGCCCAAAAACTCAAGCCGTTCGTTGTTCTTGCGGTGGCTTTTCCGTTCATTCACATGCGATTTATGCGTGAGGGCTTCCGCCAGAAGAGCGGGGTTCTTGAATTCATACGGCAACGGCGGCAGGGACGAATCGGCTGGGGAAGCCGGTGTCATAATGGCAGGCACACTAAGCATCAGACCGCGCAAAAATCAGGCACGCATTGACGCCCCCAAACCCGAAGGAATTGGACAAGGCCGCCTCAATCGACACCCGCCGGGCTTTATTGGGCACATAATCCAAATCACAGGCGGGATCAGGATGCTCCAGGTTCGTCGTCGGCGGAAGAACCCCATGGTGGAGCGCCAAGATGCTGAAGACGGCCTCAATGCCGCCGGCGGCACCGAGCAAATGTCCGGTCATCGATTTCGTCGAGCTGACGGGAATACGGTAGGCCTGGTCACCGAACACGGTTTTGATGGCGCGGGTCTCGATCGCATCGGCCATCGTCGAGGTGCCGTGGGCATTGATATAGCCGATCCGCTCCTTCTCGATGCCCGCATCGTTCAGTGCCAATTGCATGCAGCGAACCGCCCCCTCGCCTTCTTCCGGCGGCGCGGTAATGTGGTAGGCGTCGCTGTTCATCCCGTACCCGATCAACTCGGCATAAATCCTCGCCCCCCGTCGGAGTGCATGCTCCCGTTCCTCCAACACCACCACCCCGGCGCCCTCGCCTAACACGAACCCGTCCCGATCGTGATCGAATGGACGGCTCGCTCGAGTCGGCTCATCATTCCGAAAGGACAAGGCTTTGGCAGCGGCGAACCCAGCGACGCCGAGCGGAGTCACGGCGGCCTCGGCGCCGCCGGCGACCATGACGTCAGCATCGCCTCGCTGGATGAGACGAAAGGCATCGCCGATACAATGATTCCCGGTCGCGCAAGCCGTGACGGCACAGGAATTGGGCCCTTTGGCCCCGATGCGAATCGCGACTTGCCCCGAAGCGAGATTGATGATCGTCATGGGGATGAAGAACGGCGAAACCCGCCCAGGTCCCTTCTCCTTGAGCACATCATGATAATGCTCGATGGCGCCCAGGCCTCCGATGCCGGACCCGATATATACGCCGACCTTGATCGCCTCTTCCTGGTCCACCTTCAGCCCCGCGTCATCCACCGCCATGTGGGCCGCGCCGACGGCAAAATGGATGAACCGGTCCATCTTTTTCACTTCTTTTTTTTCGATGAAGTGCGCCGGATCGAAGTCTTTGACCTCGCCGGCGATTTGCGCGTCATAGCCGGTCGGGTCAAATCGTGTAATCCGGCCGATCCCGGACTGTCCGTCGCAGAGAGCCGCCCACGACTTGTCGACACCCGTTCCGAGCGGGGTGACCAGCCCCAGGCCGGTCACGACGATACGCCGTGTAGGTCGATCAGTCATGCGGAGCTCGAACGCTAGGCCTTTTCCTTGATGTAATCCAACGCCTTTCCGACCGTGAGAATTTTCTCCGCATCCTCGTCGGGAATTTCGATCTCGAATTCTTCCTCGAGCGCCATCACCAGCTCGACGGTATCGAGGGAATCGGCGCCGAGATCTTCCACGAAGGATGCTTCTGGCGTCACCTCATCCTCTTCGACACCGAGCTGCTCGGCGATGATCTTCTTGACGCGCTCTTCGACTGTTGCCATTGCTATGCCTACCTCCTTCCCCAGTGTGTGACCACGTCGGTCCGTGGCATGGGGATCTGCCACGGCTGTTCGTTCGAACCTGTCTCACTCCTTGGGTTAGACCATCAGCATGCCGCCATTCACATGCAACACATGGCCCGTGATATAGGCCGCGTCGTCCGAGACCAAAAATCGCACCGCCGCAGCGATATCCGCCGGCGTGCCCAACCGGCCCAGTGGAATCTGTTTTTGCAGGGTTTCTTTCACATCGACTGGAAGGCCATGCGTCATCGCCGTATCAATGAAGCCCGGAGCCACGGCATTCACCGTAATGTTGCGGCTGGCATATTCCCGTCCGACCGTCTTGGTAAATCCGATGACCGCGGCTTTGGAGGCCGCGTAATTGGCCTGTCCCGCATTACCCATGACCCCGACGATCGAAGCAATGTTCACGATGCGACCATACCGATGCTTGGTCATCGGCTGCAAGACGGCCTTGGTGCAATTGAACGTCCCATTGAGGTTGACCTGCAGCACGAGATGCCAATCTTCTTCTTTCATGCGAAGCAGAAGGCCGTCGCGGGTGATGCCGGCGTTGTTCACCAGAATATCAACCTTCCCCCAGGTCTTAATCACCTGGTCGACGAGCGATTTGGTCTCCTGGGCGTCGGCCACATTGACCTTCACGTTCAAGGCCTTTCGTCCGACCTGCTCGACGGCCGCCACGGTTTCCAACGATCGGCCCGGATCCAAATCGGCGACGACGATATCGGCCCCCGCTTGAGCGAGGCTTTCGGCGATCGCCCGACCAATTCCTTGGGCGGCTCCGGTGACAATGGCCACTTTCCCTTGCAACGACATGACTTCCAGCTTCCTTAGGTTAGGCGTGGACAGATGCGGACCCTGTGGCCAGCGCGCTCGCCGTGGCGTCCAAAGACTTGGGATCATTCACGTTCAGCAGCCGGACCTCCGGCACGATACGCTTGATGAGCCCCGTCAGCACGGTTCCCGGCCCGACTTCGATAACGGTCGTGACCCCCATCGCCGCCATCGTACGAATCGATTCGTCCCATAGAACGGATGCGGGCAGTTGCCGGATGAGCGAGGCCGGAATCTCACTGGCTTGGCGAATAGGCTTGGCTTCTGCATTGTTGATGAGGGGCACGATCAGATCGGACCACCCCACGGCAGCCACATCACGGGCCAATCGGTCGGCCGCCTTCTGCATGAGCGGCGTGTGGACCGGAACACTCACCGGCAATGGAATGGCTTTTTTGCAGCCCCGTCCCTTGGCCAGCGCAATGGCCCTTTCAACCGCGGCTTTCTCACCGGCAATGACCACCTGTCCGGGAGAATTGAAATTAGCCGCCGCCACCACCCCCGCTGTGGACGCTTCCCGACAGACGGCTTGGACTTGATCGGAGGTAAGCCCGAGCAGCGCGGCGACCTGACCAGTGCCCGGCGGGACAGCCTCGGCCATATAGCGACCGCGCTTCTGAACAAGCCCCACGGCATCTCCGAAGGACACTCCGCCGGCCGCCACCAGGGCCGAATACTCGCCCAAACTGTGGCCTGCGACAGCGACCGGTCTGACGCCGAGGGGCTCCAACATTCTGAAAGCAGCAATGCTGCTGACCAGCAACGCGGGCTGGGTATACTCCGTGAGGTTCAGGCGCTCAGCCGGTCCTTCGAAACACAATGCTTTCGCATCGTAACCGAGGACAGACGAGGCTTCGTCGTAGACCTCTTTCAGGGCAGGGAAGGCCCCGAACAAGGCGTGCCCCATACCGACCGATTGTGACCCCTGCCCTGGGAAAACAAGCCCGATTCCTGATGCCATAAGGGGTTAGATATCTAAGAAACCCCGTGGAAAGTCAACGGGAAAAGTGCGGAGGATCCGGGAGCCGCTCCGAGAAACCGCTCCCCTGTGCGCGCGAGAGGGCCCCATAACCTTCGTTCACCACCGCATCAATGCAGACGCCCAGGTCAACCCCGCGCCGAACGCGCCAAGCATCACCAAGGATCCCTCCTTGAGACGTCCTGCTTGCACCGCTTCATCCAAGGCAATGGGAATGGACGCCGCGGAGGTATTACCATAGCGATCCAGGTTCAACATGACCTTGTCGAGGGGAAGGCCGAGGCGCTCCACCACCGCCCTCAAAATCCGAACATTGGCTTGATGCGGCACATACAGATCGAGATCGTCCACTTTCAGACCATTGACAGCCAGGGTTTCCCGGGCGATTTCTTCCAAGGTGCGAACCGCCACTTTAAAGGTCTCGTTGCCTTTCATCTTGATGAACTGCTGACCTTCGGCGATCACCTTATCGCAGGTCGGCAAGCGAGATCCGCCGCCCGGGACCGTGATCAGGTCGCACAGGCTGCCGTCTGACCGTAAATGAATGGAGAGAATGCCGCGGCTCCCGTCACTGGCGGTGATCACCGCCGCTCCGGCGCCGTCGCCGAACAAGACACAGGTATTGCGGTCCGTCCAATCCGTAATCGCCGACATGGCCTCGGACCCGACGACCAACACATAGCGCAACCCGCTCTTGACATAGGCATCGGCGACCGACAGGGCATACACAAAGCCGCAGCAGGCGGCCGCTATATCACAGGCCGCCGCTTTCGTCGCGCCCAATCGGTGCTGGACCACGCAGGCCGTCGCCGGCAAAGGATAATCCCCCGTGCAGGTGGCAAGCAGAATCATGTCCAGATCGCCCGCCGCGATGCCCGCCGCGTCCAAAGCCCGCTTGCCCGCCTGGACGGCCAGATCGGAGCAGGCTTCACCCGTTCCAATGATCCGGCGCTCCGCGATGCCGGTCCGTTCACGAATCCATGCATCCGATGTGGCGACCATACGCTCCAATTCTGCATTTGTGAGGACTTTGTCTGGCGCGTAGGATCCGGTGCCGGCAATACGAGCGTTCATTCCAATTCCGTCGGTGCGCGTGACGACGCTTCTTCGACATCCCGCTGAATGAGTTCATGTACGCGACGTTCGGCCATGCCTTTGGCCCGCCGGATCGCGTTCTTGATGGCTTTGGCCGACGAGCGGCCGTGACAAATCATCGTCACACCGTTGACGCCGAGCAACGGAGCGCCGCCGAATTCGGCGTAGTCGATCTTACGCTTCAGGTTGAGCAATGGAGCCGCAATCAACGGATAGGCGAGTCGTCCGAAAAACGAGCCGGAAATCTCTTTGAACAACAGCTTTTTGATCGTCTCCGCGACCCCTTCCGAAATCTTCAGGGCCACGTTCCCAATGAACCCATCACACACCACCACATCCGCGCTCCCGCTATACACGTCACGCCCTTCGACATTGCCCACGAAATTCAGCGGGCTGGCCTTGAGGCGTTTGAACGCCTCTTTGGTCACTTCGTTGCCTTTGCTGTCCTCCTCGCCGATGCTCAACAGCCCGATTCGGGGATTCGGCTTGTTGAATAAATGTTTCCCATACTCGTTACCCATTAAGGCGAATTGCTCCAAATGTTTGGCCGTACAGTCCACATTCGCACCGACATCCAGCATGATGGCTTCACCGGTCAGGGTCGGCAGGCTCGTGGCGATCGCGGGACGTTCCACACCCTTGGTGAGTCCAAGGACAAAAAAGGAGGCGACCATACTGGCGCCCGTATTCCCTGGGCTGACGACCGCCTGGGCTTCTCCACTTTTGACCAACTCGGTCGCGACCCAAATGGACGAGTCGCGCTTTTTCCTGGCCACGGCAGCCGGCGATTCATGCATTTCCACGACCTGGGAAGCATGACGGATAGAGAGACGCGGGTCGCGACAGCCAAGCCGGTCGCAGGCCTGCTTCAAGAGTGTGTGATCGCCGACCAATACAACGTGGAGGTCGAAGGCTTTAATCGCCTGAAAAGCGCCTTCGATGCAGGGGGCGGGGCCGTGATCGCCGCCGACCGCATCAAGTGCGATTGTCATGCGAGATGGCGTATTCACGGATATTGTGTGGATGGCCGGCTGAACACGCGTCACACCTGTCGCCCGGTCTGATGGGCCGGGACCTTCGCGCAGCTGCGCGCTGGACACCAGGAACGGTCACAGACTGTCCGGTAAGCCCGCCTCCGTGGAAGCCAACCGCCGGGGCAGGATGACCCCTCGGCATGACTGCACACCGCTAGGATTCTTCGACCTGAATGACGGCCTTGCCCTTGTAGGTTCCGCAGTTCAAGCAGGTGTAGTGCGGCAGCTTCAGTTCATGGCATTGGGGACACACGGACATGCCGGGGGGCGTCATGCGCAGCTTGGCGGTCCGCCGTTTGTCGCGGCGCGCGCGAGAATGTTTATGTTTCGGATTTGGCATGGCAACTCCCTTCCTCTCGTTCAGCCCCGCCGACCCAGGTCAGACAGCGCTCAGTCGTGTTTTTGCGTCAGTTTGCGGAGCACCTGAAACGGTCCGCCAGTCGGCTCCGCGGCGCAGCCACAGGGGCCCTCGTTCAAATCTTTTCCACACTGTTGACAAAGGCCCAGGCACTCGTCTTTGCACAGGGGATGCATCGGCGCCGCCAGGATCAGTTGCTCTCGAAGCATCGGCGCAAGGTCCAAATGGTCGCCGGCATACGGATAGAGATCGTCGTTGCGCTCGTCGTGTTCGACGTCCACGGACGAGGTCGGTCGCTTCTTTCGGTCATCGTCCCGTTTGGTCACTGAAGGGACCGCCTTGGTTTCACGCTCATACGCGGCTCGGATGGAAAACGCGATCGGCTCCTCGAACTGCTTCACGCACCGCACACATTGCCGGACGGCCATCCCTTCCACCACGCCCGTCACACACACGGTCTCGTCCACCGCTCTGAGGTCTAATCCCACTGCCAGCGAACCGCTCAACATGGCATCCGCGTCGGTCAGGTCAAGCTGCTCTCCCGTCACATCCCCCGATACGGACAACCCTTCGTTCGTAATATCGGCAATCTTCGGTGTGAGGAGGTCCATCGTCATCTCCGGCGCTCCGCTGCGGTCCCACAACAGTCGAATCACTTGATTGCCCGTCACGTTGGTTATCGCTCTTCCGCAAAACTGATCAAGGCGATGTGTCGCGCCCGTTTGATCGCGACGGTCAACTCGCGTTGATGTCCCATGCAGTTGCCGGAAATCCGACGGGGCACGATGCGGCCGCGCTCCGTCAGAAAGTTGCGCAGTAAGCCGGCATCCTTAAAATCGATTGGGGCCTTTTCTAGGCAGAATCGGCACGGGCGTCGCCGTTGAAACAACCGCCCTCCACCACCGCCACCTTCTCCTCGCTCCATGACCGCCTCCTCATTCGCTCGCGATTAGCTATGTTCGTCGAAGTCATACCCGGGTTCATCGGACATCGGCGCCTCTCCCGCACTCCCGCCTCCGTCTTGGCGCTTGGGCATGAAGGTGACCGTCTGCGCGACCACCTCGTGTTTGCTGCGTTTTTGACCGTCTTCTGTTTCCCAACGACGTTGTTGCAACCGGCCTTCGATGATAGCTCCGTTGCCTTTGCTGAGGTATTGCCCGCAATGCTCAGCTTGTTTGCCAAACACGACAATGTCCACGAAACAAACTTCTTCTTTCAGATCGTCCCCTTGCTTGAACCGGCGGCTCACCGCCAAACCAAAACTCGCTACCGGCGTTCCGCTCGGAGTATACCGCAGTTCCGGATTACGGGTCAGATTTCCAAGTAGAATGACTTTATTAAATCCGGCCACCGTCAGCCTCCTGGGCTGAGGCTTCTCGTTTGGGGACCAGTTCTTTTTCCAAGTGAATCGTCAGAAACTTGATGATGTTGTCTTCCAGACGATAGGCCCGTTCCAATTCGCCGACCGTGTTGTTCGGCGCCTTGAAGTAGAAGTAGGCATAGGTCCCCTTCCGCTCACGCCGCACTTCATACGCCAGCTTCTTGCGACCCCAATTTTCAGCTTTGATGAACTGCGCACCGGTTTTATCGGCGACGCCCTTCATCTTCTCGATCAGGACGTTGGTCTCCTCGTCGGAGACGGACGGACGAATAATAAACAGGGACTCGTAGAGCTCCATGCAGCGATCCTCCTGGACAAAGGCCCCGGGTCCAAGCCCGGAGCGAGGTGTGGGCGCCTATCCGGCGAAGTGAACGGTGGACGGTAGCACAGGTTTTCTCAGACTGTCAATAAATGACGGCACCGGTGTCAACCCAAGATAGAAATGTCCGCTTCCTCCCAAAGTAGAAATGTCCGGTTTT
>CAYQDJ010000053.1:0-22009 GCA_964416255.1 uncultured Nitrospira sp.
AGCATCGATCGCTTCCCGTGCACGACCTCGTCGTGCGAGAACGGCAGGATGAAGTGCTCGGTGAAGGCGTAGAGCATCGAGAAGGTGATGCGGTCGTGGTGCCACTTGCGGTGGACGGGGTCCTGCCTGCAGTAGTCCAGCATGTCGTGCATCCACCCCATGTTCCATTTGAACGTGAAGCCGAGCCCGCCGGTGTAGGTCGGCCGCGACACACCGGGCCACGAGGTGGATTCTTCGGCGATGGTCACGGCGCCGGGAAATTCCCTGTGGATCGACACGTTGAGTTCTTTGAGAAATTCCACGGCGCCCAGGTTTTCATGCCCGCCGAACTGGTTGGGAATCCACTCGCCCGCCTTGCGCCCATAATCTAAATAGAGCATCGAGGCCACAGCATCGACGCGGAGGCCGTCGATGTGGTAGCGGTCAAGCCAAAAGAGGGCGCTGTTCAACAGAAAGGTGCGGACTTCGGGCCGGCCGTAGTTGAAGATGCGGCTTCGCCATTCGGGGTGGTATCCGAGCCGCGGATCGGCATGGTCGTAGAGATGGGTGCCGTCGAAGGTAGCCAGCCCGTGCGCGTCGTCCGGAAAATGCGCCGGCGCCCAATCCATGATCACCCCGATCCCGGCTTGGTGTGCGGCATCGACAAATGCCATAAACTCCTCGGGCGATCCGTAGCGGCTGGTCACCGCAAAGTATCCGGTGGCCTGATAGCCCCAGGAACCGTCGAACGGGTGCTCCGTGACCGGCATGAGTTCGATATGCGTATAGCCGAGATCTTTCACATAAGGGATCAGTTTGTGGGCGAGTTCCCCATAGGTCAGCCAGCGCTGGTTTTCTTCCGGCACGCGCATCCAGGATCCCAGGTGAACTTCATAAATGGACACCGGCGCCGTCAACGGCTCCCAGGCCTTCCGCGCCTCCATCCAAGACTGGTCTCGCCAGGTGTAGCGCGAGAGATCGTGGACGATCGAGGCCGTTCGCGGGCGCAATTCGCCCTCGCAGGCATAGGGGTCGGCCTTCACGAGGATCGCCCCGTGTTCCCGTGACCGAATTTCATATTTATAGAGCGTGCCTTCCTGGAGGTCGGGGATGAAAAGTTCCCATAGGCCGGTGGCTCCTCGATTCGTCATCGGATGACAGCGCCCGTCCCACCGGTTGAAGTCTCCCACGACGGAGACCCGTGCGGCGTTGGGGGCCCAGACCACGAAATGGACGCCGGTGATGCGGTCAACGGCACGCATATGCGCGCCGAGCGTCTCATAGGCCTTATAAAACGTGCCTTCCGCGAATAAATGGAGCTCGAAGTCCGTCAAGAGCGGAGGAAACGCGTACGGATCGTGGTATTCGCGGAACGTGCCGTCCGGACGCCGGAGGCGCAGTCGGTAGGAGTCCGGGGCGGCGAACGTCGGCGTGATCGCTTGAAACACCCCGTCCTCATGCACGCGGGTCATGGGGATGGGAGCGTCCGGCGCGGTAGTCATCACCATCTCCATGTGCGTCACGTCAGGAGCCCACGCGCGTACGACCGAGGAGCGTTTGCCGTTCACCTCCACGGGATGCGGCCCGAGGATTGACCGGGGATTCCAGTGGGTGCCGGCTAGGAGATGTATCAGGTCTTCTTGGGGGACAGCGGTCGGTGTCATCATAGGCTCTATCCTAAATCGCTCCATGACGATATGAAAGAGGAAAACATCAGGAACAGAAAACCCGTTCGCCCGAAACTAGGAAACTCTCGTTGCATTGCCGGGGCTATCCCTGGATAATGTGCCTACCATGTCGCGCCGGTCACGTCCTGCCTCTTCGCACTGATGTCATCCTTCCATCTGGCTCTCCTCATCTTCGGCGTCTCCTACCTGCTCATCATGACCGAACGGATCCACAAGACCATTGTGGCCCTGTTCGGCGCCGCGTTGATGATCTCGTTGGGGGTCGTGTCGCAAGACGAGGCGTTCTATTCCCATGAGTACGGAGTCGATTACAACGTCGTCTTTCTGCTGATCGGCATGATGGTCATCGTGAACATCATCCGGGAGACGGGGTTGTTCGAAGTCCTGGCGATTTGGGCGGCCAAACGGGCCGATGCCAAGCCGTTTCGGCTGCTGGTCTTGCTGGCGATGATCACGGCCGTGTTGTCGGCGATGTTGGACAATGTGACGACCGTCCTGCTCATGGCCCCGGTGACCTTGTCGATCACCAGACGGCTTGAGCTGAATCCGATCTCTTTTCTGATCGTTCAAGCGGTGGCTTCCAACATCGGAGGGACCGCTACGCTCGTGGGCGATCCGCCCAACATCATGATCGCCAGCAAAGCCGAGTTGAGTTACCTCGACTTCCTCATCGTGCTGGGCCCCGCCGTGGCGGTGATCCTCGTCGTCTTTGTCGCGGTCCTCTGGTTGCTCTTTGGCCGGCGCATGAGCGTCTCGGGTCATTTGCGGGAGGCGGTGCTCGCGCTCAATCCCCGCGATGCCGTCCGGGACCCCGCGTCGTTGCGACGCTGCCTCTGGTTGCTCGCCCTCGTCAACATCGGGTTTTGCCTGCATTCACTGATTCACCAGGAACCGGCGACCGTTGCGCTGTTGGGAGCAAGCCTGTTCATGCTCATGGGCCACCCCCGCAACGGCACGCATGATGCGGAAGAACTCTCCTATCTGACGGAAGTCGAGTGGAAGACCATTTTTTTCTTCATCGGCTTGTTCATCCTGGTCGGCGGGTTGGTGAAAGTGGGGGCGATCAGACTGGTGGCGGATCAGTTGGTCACGGCGACGGAGGGCAATTTGACCGGAGCGACGCTGGCCGTGTTGTGGGGGTCGGCGGTGTTGTCCGCCGCAGTGGACAACATCCCCTATGTGGCCGCGATGAATCCGTTGATCGTCGATTTGGCGCGGTCGCTTCACCCCGACATTACGGATTACTCCACCCTGGTACATCAGCCGGATATTCTGCCGTTGTGGTGGGCGCTGGCGTTGGGCGCGTGTCTTGGCGGGAACGGGACGTTGATCGGCGCGAGCGCCAACGTCGTCATCGTCGACCTGGCGCGAAAGGCCGGCTATCCCATTACCTTCTGGCAATTCTTCAAATTCGGATTCCCCGTCATGATCGGCACGGTGCTGATCAGTTCCCTCTACTTGTGGCTGGTCTTTCTCCTGTAACGGGGGGAGACGGCCGTTCAGGTCCTTTCGGGATGTAGACGTCGAGGCGAGGGCGTCGGCGAGACGGCCATGAAAGAGACTCACCATGGCCATCCGGCGCCGACCGCACGCCTGCGGAACCTCACTCGGTCCGGTGCGGACGCTTATTGCAGCGTGTTGGACTGGGTTTGCCCGTACTGCATCAAGCGATCGTAGGACAACGAGCACTCAG
Source organism: uncultured Nitrospira sp. (assembly GCA_964416255.1). Classification (GTDB taxonomy): domain Bacteria; phylum Nitrospirota; class Nitrospiria; order Nitrospirales; family Nitrospiraceae; genus Nitrospira_D. The sequence goes on from CAYQDJ010000053.1 coordinate 3,361, forward strand.
GGCAATAACTCTCGGACAGCATCACTTCGTCCGTATAGGCCTGATGACGCCGGAGAAAATCCACGAGCGAACACCATACCTCCTCATGGGTGCCGTCCCAGTGATCGTCGCGAACTTTTCGGCAGGCGGCACAACTGAAGACCAAATGCAGTTCTGACATGTCACCCTCCGTACCATTCGTTCACACGGGATGTCGTGCGGCGGGCCGTGGCCGGCGGCACGATCGGTCCGTCCTGGTCAGACGACGGACCGCGCCCAAGAGAAAGGGTAGGGAGGCCGAAAAGGAATTTCATCGAGTAGGACGGATGACCGGCGGACGGCGGCTTCATGGTGCGGCATCGGGGACATCGCCGTGGAAAGCGTGACGTGCGGAGGAATGAGCGAAAGACCTTCCGATAAGGAAGACCTGAGGGGATCGGAATCAAACCCGGGCGCCCAAAACGACGTGGCGACGCCCAAGATCTGCATCACGATCACGAAGCAGAGAAAGGCGGTGAAGAGCACGGAAGTCAGACGGGCCGAACTCGTTGGAGCCATCACTCTCCTCGGGTGCCCACAGCGAGGGGGAGTGTAGGAAAATCGAGCGGCTCTGTCAATACGTCCCGGGGCAAGCAGAGGCCACTCGGTTCACCCGCGAGTGAAAAGAGGGGAGCCGTCGCGCGCCTGAGGCGGTGGTCAGGCAGCATATCGCAGTAGCTTGCGCTCCGCGGCCGAATAGACGCGGACGTTGAATTCACGAAGCAATTCGTCCTGCGCGTCCCGTTTGCCCTGTCGCGCGGCCGCGAGCAACCGCCGCCGGTATTCCCGTTCTTCTTCGTACCATGCTGCCATTGGTCGCCTCCTTGTTTAAGGGCACAGCTCAGACTAGGATCATCATAGACCCACGCTTGGGGAATCCTTAGCTAGGAAAACCCCCAGGAACAGGCCGTGAAAATCCTGCCAACAGTCGCGCTGCGGATTCCCCCCTGTGTACCGCGCACCCATGTGGGGAAGAGTCGTGTCGACGTTGTGAAAGCGGTACTGACGAGGCCGCAATTAAAACGATCACTAAGTAGATTTATTTCCGGTGAATATGAATCCAGCATGCAACGATGCCATGATCCATGTTGTGGCGTCATTCCACGAGCGGGTGAATTGCGCTGGGTCTTTTTGCAACAGCGAATGACTGGTGGCGCATCAGTGCCAATTTTATTGGCATCAAAATGCATAGTCTCAGGAGGGTTTGTGTGATCGATCGCGATGGCACCGCTTCTGCAGAGGGCGGGTGGTAGATGCTGCTTCAGCCGCGAAGGGAGGTGATGGAGGCACGTAGGGATGTGCAGCATGCGGATCACATCGGAAGTCCGTGAGTCGAACGAACTGTAGACGAACCGTCATGAACACGTGAGGTGGGCAGTCGCAAGGAGTCAACGCAATGCACCGACCTGGGTCCCGCACGAGCGACCTGGTCTTACACAGGAGGAGTCAAGTCATGAAGGGTGGACACTATGCAGTGGTGGCGGCAATGGCACTGAGCGGAGCGTTGATCGCAGCGACTCCGGCGGCGTCGGCCGGGGAGATTCAGTTTCTCGCCACCAGTCCTGGCGAAGGGGCCACGATCTGGGAGCCGACGACGGTGCTGATCGACCAGCGCGAAGATCTCAAGGGCGGACTGGTCTTTGTCGTCAAGAACCTGACCAAGGTCGAGCACGCGTTCGCGGTACAAGGGTTGTATGAACTGATCTTGACGAAGGAAACGGAGCAGGTCGATGTCGGCGTGGAAGTGGAAAAGATGAACTATACGCTGAAGCCCATTCGCCTCAACGTCCCTGCCGGACAGACGAAACGCATCAGGGTCAATACCGCCGAGTTGCAAGGACCGCATGCCCTCGGCAAACGCTTCCGCGTCTTCTGCCCCATCCACAAAGATATCCATTTGGGGGGATCCATCTACGTCGCCGGATAACGTGCGGGGCGGCACGGCTTGTGCCGTGCCGCCCCGGTTCCGGTATAGCGGATCATGCGGAAGGTACATCCCACGATCGGATCCAAGACATAGCCCCGGCCGTCCCTCCTTCGACGAATGTACGGACGACGCGTCAGCCTCAGTTGAGCCCAAGACAATCGAGCATTCCAGCCCTTGAGGCTTGTGACCTATTTGATCGACCGACGAAGGAACCCGCATGATGAACGTGTTGTGTGCCGTGGACGGTTCGCCCGATTCACACGTGGCGATCGAAACCTTGCAGGGGTTGGGGGCAGGGCATGGATCGACCCTGGAACTTCTGTACGTCATCGATATTGGAGGCAGCGGGACATGGGGTGGCATGAAGGCCTTCGAGATTCCCGAAGACCGCGGCAGCGCGATCGTGGAACACGTCGCCCACGAATACGTCGCCTCCCACTGGCGGACTGTCCGGACCACAGTCATTCGCGGCCGGCCGGCGGAGGCCATTCTGCGTGCGGCGCAAGGTGAGCGGCGCGATTTGGTGGTCGTCGGCTCTCGCGGCGTCACGAACAATCCCGCCTTTTTGTTGGGAAGCGTGTCGCGCCGGGTGATGTTGTATGCACCCTGCCCGGTGCTGGTGGCGAAGAAATCCACAGCGACACCTCGGGTGGCCATTGTCGGCATGGACGGATCGGAGGATGCGCGGGCCGCCGTGGAGTTTCTCCTCACCTTGCCGCTCGCCGGAGATGTCCGCGTGATCATCGCGACGGTGATTCCCCCGCTGCCCATCCCGCAGGCCCTGTCGCGCGAGGGCGCCGGCAACCCGGACACAAGTCTCTCCGATTCAATTGAACGGGAGGCGATTCGAGTCGCCGGTCAAGCGGTGCAGCGTTTGCGTGAGAAGGGATTCGATACAATGGCGAGGGTATTGCACGGACAGCCCGGCTCCACCTTGGTCAATTTGGCGGAATCGACTCGCGCCGATCTTGTGGTGGTCGGCTCGCACGGCCTCACAGGAGCACGGCAGCAGTTTCTCATGGGGAGCGTCTCGGAAGCCGTGACAACCTACGCGCCCTGTTCCGTCTTGGTGTACCGGACTTATGCGACGGGACCGGCAGGGAAGTCCCGCACGGGTGACGCGTGAGCGTGGAATGGCCACTCGCAAGACGCTTGACCGTGAGGTCTGCCGGACGCGTGCGCAGGCTTCTGCTGGCGGTGAGTCTTGTCGTGCCGGGCCTTCTGTGGTGGGGGACGCTGTCCGCACGAGAGGGCCTTGACGAATATTATCAGTTGGGCAGGGGACAGCAGCTGTACACGCGGTACTGCCGGCTGTGTCATGGAGAGCAGGGAAAGGGAAGCGCCTATGCGTTGGCGACACCTCCTCCCGTCGATCTGACGGCCCCGGGTGTCCAGGAGAAAACAGACGCCGAGTTGCTTTCGACCATCCATAATGGTTCACCGGGCACCGACATGGCCGCATGGAACTGGGCACTGTCCGAGGAGGAGAAGCGCGACGTCGTGGCGTACATTCGTTCGCTGGGACAACCATGAAATCGGTGGAGACGACCGGCTCAACGCTTGTCGGAGCACACGCAACCGGAGAACCACGACGTTCATGACCACGCGGCCTTGTTGGGTTCACGCGTAAGAAGGAGTATTCATGAGTCAGCCTGTTCAACCACACATTCTGCTTGCGACGGACTTTTCACAGAGTGCGGTCCGGGCTCAAGAGTATGCCGCGTACCTCGGGGCACGCCTCTCCGCCCGGCTCACAGTGCTGCATGTCGTCGACTGTCCACAATGGCTCGAATCCCACCCCGACGTCGCCTCATTTCTCGTGAGGGTTCAAAGAGAGGTGGAGCAGCGCCTGGAGGGCGTTCGCATGGCCTACGAATCTCATGATCTGAAGGTGGCGGTCCGTCTCGTCAAGGGCATCCCGAGTGCCCAGATCCATGTGGCCGCGGCGGACACAGGAGCGGAGTTGGTGGTTCTGGGCGCTCAAGGAAGTTCCGGCTCGGACGGCACCTTGCTGGGAAATGTGGCGGAGCGTGTGACGAAAACCGCCCCCTGTCCCGTGCTCACCGTGCCGCTGCCTCGGGCAGAAGACGGGTCCCTGCTGCCGTCCGGTGGTCCGATCGGCATACAACGGGTTTTGGCGCCGGTGGATTTTTCGGCTCCCTCCTTGGAATCCCTCGAGTATGCCATTCAATTGGCGCAGCGGCTGAACGCCACCCTGACGCTCGTCCATATCATCGAGCCCGCCTATCAGGACCCGGGCGTCGGTTCCGGGGAGAAATCTCAGCCGGCGTTCGCGCGTGGCGAAGGCCGGCTGGGGGAACTGATTGCCTTGATCAAGTCGTTCGGCCTCCCGGGAGATGCGATGATTCGCGGCGGGAATCCGGTCGATGCCATCCTGGCCTGCGCGCAAGAACACCGTAGCGACGTGATCGTGATGGGGACGCATGGTCGACGGGGATTTGCACGCCTGCGATTCGGGAGTGTGGCGGAGATGGTGCTTCGGCTCACGACGTGCCCCGTCATCACGGTCCGCAGTCCGAGGTTTCAGCCCGGCCATCGCCGGGTGCTTCCCCACTCGATGATCGGAGACCTGACAAAGGAAGCAGGGAGGAGCGACCATGACGGGTGAGACCAGTCGGGATGGGTTCCGGGGAGCATCCCGTAGTACGATCCCCAACTACGCGCCGGTTTTCCGCTGGAATCAGCTACACAACCACCTTGCGGCCTGTGCGTGGATCTTCGAGTGTGGTGCAGAAACGGTCGGCAATGAATGCCTCGAGAGACGTCGAGATGAGTTGTCTTCGGTCCACGTCTTGACCAGGCAGGGGCCTGTCCGCATGTGGAAGTTGTCGTGAGTTCGTTTCGACGCGTTGGGCCATGGGACACACTCCTTCATAAGCCTGGTGAGAGGCGCGCCCTGTGCTGTGCGGGCGTGCGAGGGGAAAGGGCGGCGGACAGGTGTCCGCCGTCCGATGTCGTCGTGCGGGTCTCAATACGCCTTGCTGTACCCGGCTTCACCGTCATAGGTCCATAATTTTTGGGCGGCGGACCACCACCAGCCTTCCCGGCTCAACGCCTCCAGAAACGTGTTGACGTCCGCGTCTGCCACATCCTTTGTGGCCATAAATCGGCAGCGGTACCAATTGACCATCAGCAGATCCGGACTCACGAATCCCGGCCACACCTTCGTGCCGCGATTCGAAATGAATTCGCATGTGAACGGGCCGATCTCACCGAAGCGTGGAATGCCTTTCTCGGTGATGATGTAGACATCCACGCCGACGAGCTTGACCTCCCGCTGTTTCTTCGTCGCTTTCGCGATCTCCGTGAGTGTGGACATGGTTGTTCTCCTTCTTGCCTGAACGATCTCAGGCCTTGGCATGCATGTGGTCGATAATCGCTTGGGCATATTCGTCGGTTTTGGCCGTTCCGCCGACGTCGTAGGTGACATGCTTGCGTTCGTCGAGGACGGCGAACATGGCCTGCTCGATCCGATCGGCTGCGGCCTCTTCTTTGAGCCACCGCAGCATCATGATGCCCGAGATGAGCACGGCCGAGGGATTCACCTTCTTCATGCCGGCATACTTCGGCGCCGATCCATGCACGGCCTCGAAGATGGCGCAGGTATCGCCGACGTTGGCGCCGGGCGCAAATCCCAAACCTCCCACGAGACCGGCGCAGAGGTCCGTGAGGATGTCGCCGTAGAGATTCGGGAGAACCAAGCAGTCGAATTGCGCGGGATTCTTCACCAGCTGCATGCAACAGTTGTCCACGATCACATCCCCGGTTTCGATGTCCGGATACTTTTTGGCCGCTTCTCGAAACGCGTCGAGGAACAGACCATCGGTCATCTTCATGATGTTGGCTTTATGGACGCAGTAGACCTTCTTCCGTCCATTCGCTTTGGCCCAGCGAAAGGCAAAGTCGGCAATCCGATACGAGCCCGGCCACGTGATGACCTTCAGACATTGCGCCACTTCGTCGGACACCATGTGTTCGATGGCGGCATAGGAATCTTCGGTGTTCTCCCGGAAATTAATGATGTCGATTGTGTCCCAAGGACGCTTCAACACCGGAATCAGCTTCGCCGGACGCACATTGGCATAAAGGTCGAAGACCTTGCGGAGCGTGACGTTGGCGCTTTTGTGGCCGGTGCCGATCGGAGTCGTGGTGGGTCCCTTCAGGGCGACCTTGTTCTTGGCGATGTTGTGGAGCGTCTTTTCCGGCAGGAGCGTGCCGTACTTTTCCAGGCAATCGAGGCCGATGTCTTCATACTCCCATGTGATGTCGACGCCGCTGGCATCGATGACCATCCGCACCGCTTCGCAGATCTCCGGACCGGTGCCCTCCCCGGGGATCATCGTGACGACATGCCGTGTACCCATTGAACAACCTCCCTTCAGCAGCAGGCGATCGGACCATCCGTTCCCTCGACCAGTCCTTGTGCAAGACAGGTTCCAGGCGTTGCGGTCGTCCACGACCAACGAACCTCTTCGGAAATCGAGCCAAGCAGGGAGCAGGGGAGTGAGTGGACGGACCGGCGGTTGAGCCATCCTCAGGCGCTGCGTGCGTCCGCCTACCGGCCGCACAGCAGACGTGCGCCTGTGCTCACACGGTCGCCACTGGTGATGAGACTCGTTCAGGTCCGAGCAGTGACCCCGGATGACTAAAGCGCACCGGCCGACCGAAGGTCTGCATCCGTGCCGGCGGGTCCAGGATGGTCGATTCGCTTGGAAGGTGTGACCGGGAAAAGACCCCATCAAGTGGGAGAGGATGGCCCGCTCAATATGGCTGGTTGGACTCGGCGGCCTGGAGGGCCGCGGATGTCGTGGTTCGGTGTCGGTGTGACGCCATTTAGAGCTTACGGATGCACGGCGGCATCGCTGCCGACGAGGTTGGGGCAGTCGTCGATCGGGTCCCAGCCGGCCTGCTGCGCATATCGATAGAACCGACGGTCGTGCGGATCCAACGCGATCAGTCTCAGCCATCGATTGTGAAACAACGTTTGCAGCAGCGGCTGCCGGTGAATGACGTCCGCGATACGGCCCGGAGGGGCTTCGATGATGGCGGTCAGCCGCAGCGGCTCATGGTAGGGGCGCGCACTGTCCATGACCGACTGCACCGGGAGGCCCATGCGCAGATCGCTCTCATTGCCGGTCATCACCCCGACGCGCCCCGTGACGTTGTGGTAGACCTTACTCCCGCTGCCGTACGTGTCCGGTGCCACCGTCGAGAAATAATATTCGGCATTGATCCATTGGGCGACCACCAGCGGCGCCGTCATGATGACCTCCAACAGTTTGCCGTCCGGGTCGAGGGTAGAATCGTATGAATGCAGAAAGGCGCGGTTCTCCAGTGTGCAGCCGCGGCTCACCTCCCGGCGGCCGATGATGAACCAAGCGTTCCGTGCAAGTCCCCATTCGGGGCGCACTTCCGCCCAGTGGAGGCTTCGCTCCTCAACCGCGTTGCCGGCGCCGTTTCCCGCCGGAGGGTTGTGGGTCAGCGATCGGACCCGCTCGGCGGCTGAGGCCGCCCCGGCTCGATCGAGATCTTCCACCACTTGAGCCAAGTGGTTGCGGTGGGTGGCCGGCACGTCTTCCAAGTCTTCGACGGAGAGACGGTCGGTCGTCGTATTATGCACCGCGGCGACAAAATGCGTATCGGCGGGGATCTGGATGCCGCGGGCGGCGAGGCGCGTCCGGACCTCTGGTCGATTCGCCATGACGGCAAAGGCTCGAGCATTGGGGAGCCCCTGGCTGCCGCCGCAGGCTCCGCAGTCCAAGGCCGATTCATACGGGTTGTTTTGCGATGTGCTGCCGTGGCCGCAGAGGAATACCAGCCGCGCAAAGCTGGACGTAAACCCCATCAGCCGCAGCGTGGTTTCCACGTAATAAGCTTGTTCGGTGGTCGTAAACCCGGTCCGCGTGATGCGTTCGATCCATGCCGAGTTCTCACGCGGCCCCAGGCGGCACTCACGACGCAACGCGTTGAGGAGAGTGGCCTCCTGGGTTTGGTCGAGTCCGAGCAGACGAGCGAGTTCACCGGGTGTGTCGGTGTCCGACGGCCACTCCAACGCCTGTAGGCGAATCCGTTCCAACACCGGCAGCGTCAGAGCCGCGGCCTCGATCCGGCGCTCATCCCGGAGCCACCGCTGCAGCCGCAGGCGTTGGTCGGCCGTGACCATGTCATGCGCCTCCTCGGTGGAGAGTTTATCGATGGTCAACGTCGTCGCCACCCGGGGCACGAGCGCATGCCGGATCCAGTCAGTGAGACGGTGGTACCAGCGGGGCAGGAGAGTCTTGCCCAAGAGGGGCAATGCAAAAAACCAGCCGATCGCTTCCACCATGACGTACGGCGTCACGACGTTGTGCTTCAAATCGTGCCACAGTTCGTGCCCGGCTTTGACGACGTGACCCATCGTCTTGCGCCGTGTGGCGGCGTGACGATCGTAGGTGCGCGGCACTTCGCGGACCACGTGTTTGGGTTTGAGCAGAACCGGACAGAGGTCCGATTCATGTGGCTCGCCCAGCGAGCGAAACGAAATGGGGAGTCCGAAGAAGCCCGCGAAGCCGAAGGTGTCGTATCCGCCCGCCTGTTCCAGGTGACGGCGGAAGCCCTCCGAGCGAACGTCGATGCAAAAGACAAACTGCGCCGAGGGGCGGAGGCCGCGCTCCTGACCGGCGTCGATCGGCGGCTTGGGCAGGGTGTTCAACAAGGTCTGTTCGGCGGACAATTCGGAGGCCTCGAGCCATGTGAGGTGCTGAAGGCGCCGGGGAAAGCGTGTGATCCAATCGAGCACCGTCGCCAGGTCGCCGGGGGTCGTCTCGGAGATCTGGGCGTCCTCGATCCCGAGCGTGTCAGCCAGGCGCAGCAGAGTATGGAGGTGGTTGGTCACGACCAGTTCCCGTGGCTGCCGATCCTGTGCGGCATACCACCGGTGGCCGAGCTCATTGAGAGCCGATGCCTCGGTGGCGTCCTGCTGTCGGGGAAGACGAGCCGCTTCCCTCGCGACCTGCTCAGGCAGCCGCCCGGCCGCCAGCGACTGACGGAACCACAACGCGTAGGGAAACCGGCGCGCATAGTCGGTCATGGATTCGAGGTTGCCGTCGCAGCCCAACTCGCGCCGACAGGCGGAGGCCACCAGGACGCGTTCATAGAACAGGCGGACCGCCAGGTATTTCACCAGATCGATTCGGTACGCATTCTGCCAGGGGTGGGCCGGTTGCTCCGCTCGCCACTTGATGAATCCCGCCCAGCCCGGCAGGGCCGCCAGATGCAGAGACAAGTAGTCGTGCCGAGCCTCCGTCGGAATCCTCAAGAGGTCCAGCGATTGGAGCAACGCGTCTTCGGGACGATCGGGCAATGACCGGATCGCGTCCGCCGCTCCGCGGATGCCGAGGAGCGGCAAGGACCAATCATAGATGGCGGCAGATTTCCAGGCCCGAAAAAAGGTGTCTTCCCGGTGCGGCATCGACCAGGCTGCCTCGCCTTCGTCCAAGAAGGCCGAACACCACTTGATCATCTGTCGATGGAGCGGCTGGACGAGCCGGGTCTGGAGCGTGTGGTCGCACCAGGCGGCGAGCATGGTCCGATAGGGCCATTCCTCCGGCGAGGGGCGCAGCAGTGGAGGCGTCCCCGCCTCGATCGTCTGTGGCGGCAAGGCCACCTCCGCCCAAGGGCGAAGTCGTGCCAGCCGCTGCATGTCATCCCGGCCGCCGGTGGAGGGCGGCAGGTCGTCTGCGGAGATTCCGTGGAGGAGCGCGGTCCGCAGGACGTCGAGGTGGGAGAGCCGGCGGGTGCCCAACCGAATCGGTTTGTGTTGATGGTCCACACGTGGTTGCAGCGCCGAGTCGAGACTACGAGAAGTGATGCGACCGTCCCGCCAGGCCTCGCGGTAGAATTCTTCAGCCAGATACCCTCGTGCCCCGAACAAGAACTCACCACGCTCCACCGCCTCTTCAAAAGGGAGCCGCTCCAGGCCCTGGAGAGGGTTTCGAGAAATAAACGTGCGCATGGGCCACAGCCGGGCGACGACGTCGCCGGCCAGGTTGACGTAGGATCGCAGCTCCATGCGTTGCGTATCGGTATAGGGCCCGGTCATGGCACATCCTCTCAACGTCTTGGATCACTGCTGACACGAGCAAGAAAAAGGCCCGATGTCCGCTCAGCGGCCGGCGGAGGAACCGCTACATGTGACCGAGTTTTCGCAAGACTTCCATCCCCCGTCCTTCATCCTGAGCCCGTCCGGCCCGTTCAGCCACCGTCGTGGTGCGTAATTCCGTGATGATCTGCGGGATCGTGCACGCGGAGGAGGACACGGTGCCGGTGCAAGGCACACAGCCCAGGCTCCGGTAGCGGAGGGTCTGCCCTCGGTCGAAATATAAATCCGGCAGGGGGATCTGTTCCAGGTCGAGATACTCCCAGATATTGAGTTCGGTCCAGTCGAGCAACGGATGCACCCGGATGTGCGAGCCGGACGGAAACGTGGTGTTGAATTGGTCCCAGAGTTCGGGCGGCTGGTCGCGAAAATCCCACTCTCCATGCTTGTCGCGAAGCGAAAAGTACCGTTCCTTGGCCCGCGTGCCCTCTTCGTCGGCGCGAATGCCGAGGATGACCGCCGTCCAGCCATGTGTCGCAATCGTGTGCTTGAGGGCGTCGATCTTCAGGGCCGAGCAGCAGGTGACCCGGCCGACGGTGTGATTCATCCCCTTGGCCAGCGCCTCGGTGTTTTGGCCGACGACGTTCAGCCGCCATTCACGGCAGAGCCGGTCTCGGTACTCAATCAGCTCCGGCATCTCGTAGCCTGTATCGATGTGCACGAGAGGAAACGGGACGTGTCCGAAGAAGGCTTTTCTGGCTAACCACAGCAGCACCGTGGAGTCCTTGCCCATGGACCACAGCATGGCGAGGTCATCGAAGTGATGATAGGCTTCGCGAAGGATGTAGACGCTGTGATCTTCAAGGTCCCGAAGATGTTGCATCGATGTTCCCTCTGCTCAGAACGTGTTGCAAAATGGGTTCCCGCGGTTCCTCAAAGACCCCTTGAGGTTTGGTGCGAATCAAGGAGTCGGCCTGACCCTGCGACATTCTTGGTATGGGGAAGCGTGTGCATCCGCACGGAGCACACGACGACCGTGCGGGTCCGCACGACCGCGCAGAACCCGCAGGCCAGACACCACAGCGATGCGCGCATCCCGTTATGTGGGTTTCCGCCGTCTGTCGAGCATCCAACGGGTGATTCCCAGGTGCTTGGCCGCGAGAGTCTTATTGCCGTCCGAGCGTTGAAGGACCTCGGAGATGATGCAATCCTCCAGATCGGCCAGCGTCCGCTCACCAAGCCGGAACGAAATGGTCACGGACGGGGCGTCGGTGGAATGCGCGTCCCCGGCCCTGCCGTCCGTTCGCGTCTCGACGGAGGGGTTGGAGCGGTCGTGCAGATCGGCGGGCAGGTGGGAGGCCTCCAGGGTCTCTCCGGAACAGAAGAGGACCGCTCGTTCCATCACATTGCTCAATTCGCGGACGTTGCCGGGAAACGGATAGCGGAGCAACAACGCGATCGCGCTCGCGCCTAAGGTGCGAACCGGCTTCCTGAGCGCCAGCGCGGAGCGCACAAGAAATTGTTCGGCGAGCGGAATCACGTCTTCGCGGCGTTCGCGCAACGGCGGGACGGTGAGCGTCACCACGTTCAGTCGGAAGTAGAGGTCTTCCCGGAACTCGCCTTTCGCGACGGCCTCTTTGAGATTGCGGTTGGTTGCCGCCATGAAACGGACGTCGACGGGAATCGCCGCCGAGCCGCCGACGCGGCGAAGCGTTCGCTCTTCGATCACGCGGAGCAGCTTGGCCTGCAAGGGGAGGGGCAGATCCCCGATCTCGTCGAAGAGCACGGTGCCGCCCTCGGCCAGTTCGATCAACCCGCTTTTCCTCCCGGCGGCGCCGGTAAACGAGCCTTTCTCATGGCCGAACAGCTCGCTTTCGAAGAGGTCACGTGGAATCGACGGACAGTCGACCTCAATGCACGCCTTGTGCGCCCGTGCGCCGTTAAAGTGAATGACCCGACTCATATACTGCTTGCCGGTCCCGGTCTCGCCTTGCAGTAAGACCGTGACCCGATCATTCCGAGCCAGTTCCCGCACCTGATCCAAAAACGCGCGGGTTGTGGGGCTGTGGGCAATGACCTGCCCTAAGGCATAACGCGCCACATCTTGCCCGCTTTGGAGCTGAACCTGCCGCTGCAAGGTTAAGAATTCGGTCGCGCGGGCCAGCGCATGTCGGAGGTCTTCCATGTCGATGGACTTGGCGACGAAGTCGAACGCGCCAAGTTTCGTGGCCTCTACCGCGTCTTTGACGGTTCCTTTGGCGGTCAAGAGGATCACGAGGAGGTTGGGCGAGGTTTGTTTGACTCGGGCCAGGACCTCCAGCCCGGAGAGGTTCGGCATGACCAGATCGAGAATGAGAATATCGGGTTCCCCGGCACGGAGCAGCGCCAGCGCTTCTTCTCCGGACCCGGCCGTTTGCACCAGGTAGCCGTGGTCGCTGAGGCGCAGCGCAAAGGCTTCGCGGACCGATTCTTCGTCCTCGACCAAGAGGAGATGCCACGCCATCTTACTTCGTCTCCGACTCCCGATACCGGAGCAGGGTTCCGTCGCTCGGATATGCTGCACGGGTCAACATGGTTGACGGCATCGGCATCGGTTAGGCTCCGCCTTTCAAGGGAAGCCACACGTCGACCACCGCCCCGCGTCCCGGCGGGCTCGAGATGGTCAACTGGCCTCCGTGCCGTTCGACAATGTCATGGGTAATCGTGAGCCCGAGCCCCACACCTTTCGCCTTGCCGCTCGTGAAGAACGGCTCAAAGATGCGCTGGAGGTCTTCCGGCGGGAGGCCCTTGCCCGTATCGGAAAAGGTCAACAGGACGCCCGCATCGCGCTTGTCCTCGGCTCTGGCGGCAATCGTGAGGGTCCCGCCGCTCGGCATCGCCTCGACCGCGTTCATGATGATGTTCAGACAGACCTGCTGCAGGTGGGCGCGCGACGCTTCCACAGGTGGCAGATCCGCCGCGAGGGCTTTCTTGACCAGAATCTGTTGCTTGGCAAAATTGGGGCGGAGCAAGGTCAACGTCTCATCGATGAGCGAGGCCAACTCGCAGGGCTGCACATCAAACGCGCGGGGCCGCAACTGGTTCAAATGGGACTCGAGCAGATCGTCGATCCGCGCGGCCTCGCGCGCGATCACGCGGCAGCGGTCTCGTGCCGTCTGCGGCAGTTGATCCTGCTCCGCCAGGTGCGTGGCGAGGCTCCCCAGGCCGATCAGCGGATTGCGGATTTCATGGAGCAACCCCCCGGCCAGTTGCCCGACCAGCTTCACCTGCTCGGTGTGACGCAGGGCCTCGAGCATCTGTTCTCGCTCGCTCAAGTCCGTAAGCACGGCCATGTAATACTGCGTGGTGCCGTCGCGGTCTTTCACCGGGCTCACACTTTCCCACACGAGGAACTCCGAGCCGTCCTTCCGACGGTTGACGAAGCGATCCACAAAGGGATGTCCCGTCCGAATGGCGTGCCAGAGCCGCTCGTAGAACTCGGGTGGATGTTTGCCGGACTTCAAAATGGCCGGTGTGTGCCCCAGCGTCTCTTCCCGGGACCACCCCGTCATCCGCTCGAGCGCGGGATTCCATTCCAGGATGCGGCCGTGGGTGTCCGTCAGCATGATGCCGTCTTGCGCCGAGGTGAAGAGCCGATGAACAAAATCTCGCTGCGTGTCGGCCCGCCGCCGCCGCTCCAAGACCGTGGCCACGGTGTTCGCGACTGTGCAGAGGAATTCGCGTTCCCGCTCGGTGAAGTCCCGCGCCTGCTTCGAATGGGCGGTCATGACGCCGTAGACGCGGTCTTCCACCAACATCGGGACGCACATGCCCGCAATGGCGCCGTGCTCGGTCAGCAGCTTCGAGGGCGTGAACCGCGTCTCCTGGCGGAGGTCCCGCACCACGACCGGCAGCCGTTCGCGGATGGCGAACCCGGCCTGCGAATGCGTGCCGCCTTCGATCATCAATTTGCCGATCAGATCCGTCTCGAGGCCGAACCCGGCCACAACCACGAGTTGATCGTCGGATTCACTCGCGACCAAAATTTTACAAAGCTCCACCTGGAGCGTCGCGGCCGTCAGTTGCACGGCCTCGTTCATCAGCGCCTGGGCGGTGGCGTCGCTGACGGCCAGAGTGCCGATGCGGGCCAGCACCGATTGGAACTGTGCGACCTGTGAGGCTTCCTGGGCGAGCGTCGTCTGTTGCGTGACGTCTTGGAGGACCAGCAGCACCCCGGTATCGCCGTGGTACGGCACCACGTTGAATCGGCATTCGTAGGTCCGCGGTCGGCCCTGCCTGTCCGTAAATCGGTATGAGGTGGTGCGGCGCTCGCCGAGTGCACGGTCGTTCCAGGCCAGGGCGTCGGCAAAGAGGCGGCTTCGAAGCGCCGGGGGCGCTCCCCGAGACGGGTCGTCATATGAGCCGGAAGACGCAGCCGCGTCGATGAGGCCGCTGAATTGAGGATTCTCGAAAATCAGCAGGCCGTGGGCCATGAAGCACACGCCCCCTTCAAGACAGTCACTGAGCCAGGCCAGGACTTCGGCCGCTGCGACGGTCGGCTGGGCCGGAGCAGGACCTCTTCGGGAATGGTGGGCGGAGGGCATGACGGTGATGCCTACGGATACCGGGCGCCGAGGCGCGCCCTTCGGGATTGAGGCGTAGTATACCCGGCCCGGAGCGGACGCGTCGAGGGTGCGGCAACAGGGGGGAGAGGGACAAGCGTAGTCATGTTTCGACGAAATGGTCTCTTCGGCTCACGGCGACGTCGGTGACGAACATGGCGCCTGAATGGCGAGTGAACAGCGGCCCGAGGCCTGCCAGGATCGGCTCAACCTTGTCTTCGGGCACCACGGTGAACACGATCACCTGGCTGCTGGTATCGTTGAAAAGCAAATGGCCTTCATGCACGCCGTGGTGACCTTTCCCCGACACGTTATTGATGATCGTATAGCCGGAGGCCTTGGTTCGGTCCAGCAGTTCGGTCACGAATTTCAACTGTTCGCCTTGGACGACGATTTTGATCTCTTTCATCGGATGGAGCGTCAGGCCGATCATACGTCTTCTCCCCTTTAGTCAGTGTCTGTCCCATCAGGCTGCGAGTCACGCCTGCGGCGTGTTTACACAGTGTCTCTTCGCCAACTGGAGGGCCGAATCCGGGCCGAGAGGCTCCGCAACGCCTCTTCGACATACAACGCATTTAAGAAGGCCACGTACAGGCGGAGCTGCAGCCGGTTCAGCCAGGCCGGCAGCAGCGGTTTGTATCCGTGCGCCTTCGCGTACAACAGGACCCACACGGCCACGATGAGGAGGGCCGACAGCCCGACAAACGCTTCGAACAACCCCAGGCTCCAGGCGGCCGCTCGGAAATAGGCGGCCGCTTGCCCCGGTGCGGGATAGAGAAAATGGGTGAACGTTTCGCCGGCCCAGAGATAGGTCAGCCCGATGAACGCCAATGTCGCAATCATCGTGAGAGAAACTTTCCAGGTGCTCACCGCGTTGATGCGGTACAAGCTGAAGATGGCTTGCGCCGAGGTCACCCAGGCAAAGAACAAGAAAATGACCGTCCCTTGGGCCTCGAACAGCGCGATGTTGACCAAACCGTGGTCCATCAACAGCAACAGCAGCGGCAGCACCAACGTGACCGCCAGCCCGGTGATCCATGGCATGAAGGCAAAGCCGGGGGAGTCGCGAACCGTGTGTTGCTCGGGGAGCGTGAACTCGGCTCTGGCTTTGTGAATGTGCACGCCGGAGTTGAGGAACAGCGTGGCCTTGAAGAGCCCGTGGGCGCAGAGGTGAAAAATCGCCAAGGCGAACGCGCCCAGGCCGCATTCCATCACCATGTAGCCCATCTGTCCCATGGTCGAATAGACCAAAGTCCGTTTGATGCTCGATTGCGTCAGCATCGTGGAGGCGCCGATCAAGGCGGTGAGCCCCCCGATGACGAACAACACGTACAGCGTGGTGGGGGCCAGGCCATAGAGCGGCGCCAGGCGATTCACCAAGAACCCGCCGGCGTTCACAATCCCGGCATGCAGCATGGCGGACACCGGCGTCGGGGCTTCAATGGTGCCCGGCAGCCAGATATGAAACGGAAACTGGGCGGATTTGGTCATGATGGACAAGACCAGCACCAGCGTGATGGCGGTGACCGCGTCGATTTCCCACCAGGTTCCCGCGCCGAGAGTCGGCAACAGCCCGCTGCCGATCATCTGAAACAGGGCGGTGACCTCGAACGTGCCGAACGTCGAGTACGCCAGCACGATTCCGAGCAAGAGCGCCGCATCGCCGAGTCCCTGCACCCGCAACGCCGTGCGTCCTGCCCGTTGGGCGGACGGGCTGGCGTCGTTAAAGGCGATCAACATTTTGAGCAGCCAGGTGACGGCATGCCAGGAGATCAGGAGCCAGAGGAGATGGCCGCTGGTGACGAGAACCAAGAGGACGCCGGTCAACAGGCTCACGAGGGCAAAAAATTTGACATAGCCCCGGTCGCCTTGCATGTAGAGACGGGAATAGGCATGGATCACCAGGCTGACGCCCGTGATCAACACCATCATGACCCCCGCCAGCCGATCCACGAGAATCGTCGGGGCCAGCCACTCAGGAAGGCCGGGCAGTTTCACGGGGAGGGGTTCGCCCTGCACGGCGACATACAGGGACCAGACCGCTGCGGCGGACGAGATCGCGACGGACCAGATGCCGATTCTGGCGACCCGCTCGCCCAGTCGATCCCTGAACAGCACAATGAGCCCGCTTGCAACAAGCGGTGAGAAAATCGCGATGAGAGCCGGAACAATCTGCATATGACCTCGTAGCGGCGGACAGTACGGCAACGCTAGCAGCGGCAATTAACAGCAAGAACAGTACCGACCATCAATGTGAAGTGGAACGCAACCTCATACCTTCACGACGGACCTATAAAACCTTTATATAGGTGAACAGCGCATGACTGACTGGGATGGTGACAGGGCTGCCAGATTGGAGCGCCTGCGCACAACGTGCATCCATGCACGCTCAGATATATACCCGATCTTCAGGTCTTGCCGCCACATCGTTGCGCACAGCGATGTCGAATCGACACTCGAGTGTGCAACGACGAGAGAGCCGGTCCCCATGATCGGTGCACTTTATAGAAGGAGCTGGAGAGCGGGAAGTCCTAGTGGGGACGAGTGAACGACAGATCTTTATCCCAGATCCGCTGTGCGCTCGGCTCCAGGCGAACGTAGGCATCCAGGCAGATGTATTGCCGGTGCTGGAGATCGCTTGGGCGATAGAGCCACAGAGTGGCGGCGTGGGCGGCCCGACAGCCTTCACAGGGATGCGTGATGGACATGCGCCGTACTGTGCCACACTCACCCGGTCGGCACCCAGAGGCATTCGGCCCCCTCGACAGAGAAGACCTATGATTTCGATCCCTGAGCGATGGATTGCGACTTAACGCCAGCCTTGAGCGTAGGCGGAGTCCGGATGCCTGCGCTCGGGCGGTTGGGGAGCTTACGCGGTTTGTCGATACTGTCTCGCCGACTGGGTGGGGGGCAAAGGCAGGCTCAGCGTGACCACTGTTCCCTTGCCCAATGTGGAGGCGACGTCCATCCGTCCGCCCATCGATTCCATCCGTTCGCGCACGGCGAACAACCCCAGATGGCCCGGTTCGGCCGCCCGGCGGCTGTCGTCTTCGCTCATGCCTTTGCCGTGGTCCTGGACGGACACGCGCACGGCGCCGCCGTCCTTCTGGACGGACACGGCGGCCCGATCGATTCCGGCGTGTTTCAACACATTGAAGAGCAACTCGCGCACAGATTGGAAGACCAATACCGCCTGCTCTTCCGACAGCGGCACCGGCTCTGGGTTGGCCAGCACCTCGACCTTCAGACCCTCGTTCTGCATGCGGTCGCCGAGAAACTTCAGCGCTGCGGCCAGACCGACTTCCTCGAACGACGGTGGATTCAGCTCGGCAATCAACGTCCGGGTGTAGGTCAAAGCCTGTTGGAAGATTTTGGCCAACTCGTTGATTAAGTCGCGACTGGCAGCCGACAGTTCGGGCTGTTTCTTCGCCATGCCCGTTCGCATGTGGCCGACGGCCAGCATTTGGGCCAGGTAGTCGTGCAGGTCTTGGGCCAGTTTCTGCCGCTGGCGCTGTTCGGCCATGGCCAGTTGCGAGCTCAGCGACCGCAAGCGGTCTTGCGAGACCACCAACTCTTGTGTTCGCTCCGCCACGTGCTGCTCCAGCTGGTCTTTCAAGCGGCGCAGTTCTGCTTCTTGGGCCTTGCGTTCGGTGATATCGGTTCCGCTCGGAGCCAGAAAGATGATGCGGCCGGTCTCGTCCTTGACGGGGGCGATCATCAGATCCACCTTTCGCTCGGACCCGTCGGCCAGGTAATACCCGCTTTCGCGGCGGAAGAACCGGCCGTCGGCGGCCTCGTGCGTGCCCTGCCGCACCATCTCCATCAACGCCGGTGAGCGGTTCCACCAGCCGCAGTCCCAGAATTTCTTGCCGACCACGTCCTCGCGGGAAAAGCCGCAGGCGTCAAGGCAGAGGCGGTTGGCCTCGAGGATCGTGCCGTCAAGGGCCATGACCCCCGCGAAGTACGACCCTTGATCAAAGAACGTGCGGAACTTGGCATTGGCCA
>CAYQDJ010000054.1:0-21082 GCA_964416255.1 uncultured Nitrospira sp.
GCTGCTCAAGAATCGAAATGTGGCATGGTTGTGGACCGGGCAGGTGATCTCTCAGGTGGGGGACGGCTTGTCGAAAATGGCCCTCCTGTGGTTTGTCTACGACCTCACTGGCTCGGCACTCAAGATGACGACGATCGGTATTCTCCAAACCATCCCACCCTTGATCTTCGGTCCCTTTGCCGGGGTCCTCCTGGATCGCATTTCGAAGCGATCGGCGATGATCATCATTGACACGATCAGGGCCGGTCTGCTGGCGGTCATTCCGACGCTCTATGTGATGCACCTGTTGACGCTGCCCAGGCTCTACGTGCTCGTCTTCGTGACGGCCATGTTCTCGATGGCGTTTGGGCCGGCCTTGAAGGCCATCGAGCCGCTCTTGGTAAAATCCGACCAACTGACGCAAATCAACGCGCTGGATCAAAGCACCATCACCGTCGGACAGTTGTTGGGGCCGGCCATCAGCGGCCTGCTCATCGCCTTCATCGGCGCCCACCATGTGCTCTACGTCAACGCCGGGACGTTTCTCCTGTCGGTGCTGTGTCTCATGGCCCTCCACGTCAAGGAGGGACAACGGACTGACAGTGGTTCCGCGCACATGCGGGACGCGCTTCGCGAATTGATGACCGGTATCCGGTTCATCCTGGTCGAGCAACGGCTCTTGCTGTTGCTGATGGCCGTCGCGTCCGGTTTCACGATCGGTTCGACGGGCTTCGTCTACCTCCTGCCGGTGGTGGCCAAGGACTATCTGCAGGCCGATGCCATGCAGTTGGGCTGGCTGTGGGCCTCGCTCAGTCTGGGGTTGCTCGCTGTGACCCTCTGGCTGGTCGGGACGCCGGAACGGCCGTTATGCCGGCGTGTCTGGATGATCGCCGGCGCCGCGGCCGTCGCAAGCGCGGCCGCCTTCGGGCTGACCCTCATAACCTCGTTTTGGGTCGCCCTCGTCTTGATCACCGCGCTGGGGGCCAGTTCCGGATTGGTCAATCCCTTCGTATCCGCCTCCATGCAGGAACGGACTCCCAGGGACATGCTCGCCCGGGTCTTCAGTGTCTTCAATACCGGGACGATGGTGGCGGCCATGGTGGGGATGACGGCCGGCGGCTGGATTGCTGATCGGAGCGGACCCGCCGTCAGCCTGGTGGCGATCGCGGCGGTCAATGCCGGAGCCGCGCTCCTGACGGCGGGGTTGATTCCCTGGTGTTATCGCCTGCAAGCGCAGGAGGGCCGGAGGGGAGGGCGCGAGCCGCGGAAGGCGGCCTGAGCCGGCCAGTCTCGCCGCCCGTTACATAATCATACGGACTCCGCCCAATTCGGCGATGCGATGGGGGAACCGGTCTCCCGGCGTGCCGATGAACATGTAATTCTTGGGCACGCCGAATTGGCGTGAGAGCCGCTCGATCAATTCGGGACCGAACTGTCCCTGCACCAGCACCAGGTCGATCCGGAGCTGCGGATAAATGCGGTCGAGAATTCGGAGATTGTCGGCCATCTGGCCCGGGATCTCCGCCTCCTGCTGAAAGCAGTGCACGACTTTGAGCCGGTTGGTCTGTTCGTTATTCAAGACATACAGCGCGGCGCGATTCAGTTCCCACAGATCGCTGTGTTTCGTGAAAAAGACGACGGTTTGCTGATTGATGCGGTGAATGGAGTCGCGCAGGGCCTGCGTCCACCGGCGGTTGAGTTCCAAGACTCTTAAGGCCAAGGTTTGTGACACGGCCAGAAAGCCGCGCAACAACTGCACCCGCAAGAACATGAATGCCACAATCGCGATCGTCACCAGCAGATAGATGGCAAAAATCTGGACATAACGCGGGTTGAGCTTCAGGTTGCCGAACAATCCCGCGCCAATGCCAAGAAATCCGAGGATCACCGTCAGCCAGCTCGCCCGCACCTCGCGCGGCAACTCGCTGCGTTTGATCTTCAACAGGATGTTGCCGATGGCAAACAGCGCCATGACGCTGAGAAACGAAAGCGTATAGACGCCGGCCAACACTTCGATGTGGCCCGCGCTGATGAACAGGATGGAGCAGCACAGCAAAAAGAACCCGCCGATGATCCAGTGGTTGGTCCGAAACCACGGGTGTTCGGCAAGCAGCGTTTGCGGCAACACTCGATCCAGCGCCATGCGGCGGACCAGCCCCGACACGCCGATATAACTGGTCAGGACGGCTCCGCAGAGCACCAGGACGGCATCCATACTCACCATCAATTGCAGCCAGGGGCCGGCCGAGCGCAACCCCAGTTCGGCTAAGAGGTCGCTCTGGTGCGCAGAAATGGCGGCGAGCGGAAACAAACTCATCGCCAAGAGGCTGAGCAGGGGATTGAACACGGCGACGGCGAGCCACATATTGCGGAGGGTTTTTGGGAATACCCCTTCTTTCTGTTCTTCGATAAAATTGGCGGAACTTTCGTATCCACTCACGCCCAACAATCCGACCGCAAATCCGAAAAACAACGCCGACCACAGATCGCCGCCGGGCGGTCCGATCGCCCAGTTACTCGCGAGCGTCGAGAGGGATTCGCCGGCCGTCCAACCGGATACCATGACGAGGAGGGTGAGGGTGCCCAGGTGCAGCGAGAAGATCGCGAGCGCGACAGTGGAAGATTCGGTAATCCCCAGCAACGTGAGCCACGCAAACAGGCCCAGCACCACAATCGTGGCGGCCGTGATCGGGAGATCCGGCCAGAGGTTGGCCGCATAATGCATGGCCGTAGTGCTGCTGATGACCGCCGTCGCGATGTAGGAGAGAAGTGTGAGACAGGCCGCGACCGAGGCCTTGGCTTTGGTGGTGGTGTTGAGCAGGACGTTATACGCGCCGCCATTGAGTGGAAGGGCGGTACCGACTTCCGCATAGATGCTGCGATACAGATAGAGGACGCCCGCTACCAGGGCCAGGGAGAATGGGGCGTAGGGGCCCGCATAGAGCGCCGACAAGGCCACCACGTAGAGGCAGCTCGACGTGATGTCGTTGCCGCAAATGGCCGTGGCACGCCATTGTCCCAGCTTGCGCTGGTGCGGGGTATCCAATCGTGTGACGTTGACGGGGACACGAAGATCTTGCAGCCGCTCGACCGATCCCCACCCCGGAAAGTCCCATGTGCCTTTGCGTACGAGTTCTTGACTCTGAGCCATGGCGCGTTCGTCCCACACCCCACCCGCGCATTGTATCAAGAGCCCATCTCACTGCGTGACGGGTATTTCCCGGCCTTGCTGCGCAGGAAATCATGGAGATCCGGTGGGGTTGCGTGTTGGGGAAGCGTCCGCCTGGGCTGCTTCGAGCAGGGAGGCGCCTGTCCTCCCTGCGGTGAGCCTCACGGTTACGGTGGTTAGGATGGGTCTCTCATCGGGCCTGTCGTGAGGGAAGCCGGCTCGAGGACCAGGTCACTGTCGTCCTCCTCCTCCAACAAGGATTCCGGCAGGTGCAGCCGGCGAGTGAGGGCTAAGAACCCTGTACACAAGAGTGAGCCGTACAAGGCGGCGGCCATGTCGCGCTGGGGATCCCAAACATCGCCCTGATGACCGACCAAGGCCCGTTCCAAATCGGGATGGGCGATCTGCCCTGCCCAGGCTTCCATGATCTCCCAAAAGCCGCTGAATCCGAGAATGGTCATCACGACCAAATAGGGCAACAGCCACCCTTTCGCCTGGCATCCGCGGCGAAAAATCTCCACCAGGGGGTAAGTCATGAAAAAACCGAAACTGAAATGGACGATTCGATCAAAATGGTTGCGTTGGAAATGAAACAGGTTGTCGAGCCAGAACCCCACGGGCACCTTCGGATAGGTATAATGAGCAGCAATGGTATGGAGCGTGAGCCAGACGGTGATGAGCACATACGACGTATTGGACAGAGGGTACTTCCGGTGGGTGGCCACCAATGTCGCGACGAACGCTACGGGGAGCACGTTGATGCTCCACCAAACCTTGAGGTCCAAGGGGGCAATGGCCATCGCGGTGAAAAACGCCAAATACCACGCCAACATGAGTTGAGGAATCGACCAGCTTCGCCAGACCGGCACATCATTGGAATACGACATGGATACGACTGGGCCTCCTTGTACAACAGAGGGTAATGAGAATGGCTGGAGCGCCTGTCACCTTACCACACGGATGCGAAGAGGACATTTCGGCCGATCCCTTAGGGGCAGCATGCGAGAGAGGCGGGTCGGGTGGCTGTTATCGGCCATCTGGCTGACGGCCGCCTGCGCCGCGACGCCGCCGGAACTGACGCTCCCGGACATTGCGATGGGCGAGCCGTCGTTCCAGACGACGATGGCCGCCTTGACCGGATCCCCGATCGTCGGCGACAACCGCGTGGATGTGCTGCTGAACGGGGAGGAAACGTTTCCCCGGCTGCTGGAGGCGGTACGGTCGGCGACGAAGACCGTGACCTTTGAAACGTATATCTTTCGGGAAGGGCAGATTGCCGACGAACTCGTGAAGGCGTTCGAGGAACGCTGCCAGGCCGGCGTTCGCGTGTCGGTGATTTTGGACGCCCACGGCTCGGGGGGCGTGCCCTCACGGTATCTTGAGGCACTACACGACGCCGGTTGTGCTATCGTCCCGGATTTCCGCCCGATCCGTCCCTGGAACTTCGAACGGTCCAACAACCGCAATCATCGCCGGATCCTGGTGGTCGATGGACGGGTAGGATTTACCGGCGGCTTCGGCGTGGACGATACCTGGAGCGGGGACGGACGGACGCCGGGACGCTGGCGGGAAACCAATGTGCGGCTTGAAGGTCCGGTCGTCCAGCAGCTGCAAGAAGCGTTCATGGAACATTGGCGGGAGGCGACCGGGGTGTTGCTGGGCGGGCCGGACTATTTCCCATTCCCCCCGGTGGAAGTCAAGGACCGTCCCGTGCGTGTGCAGGTGGTCCGCAGCGCCCCATTGCGGGACAACTACGCCATGTCACGGGTGTTCTTGCAGGCCATCAGCGCGGCGCGGAAGACGGTCCTCATTTCGACGCCGTATTTGTTGCCGAGGGACCAGCTGACCGTCGCGTTACTGGAGGCCGCGCGCCGCGGCGTAACGGTGCGCGTGCTGGTGCCGAGTATCGAGCGAGGGTCCGGCGTGGAATATGTGACGCAAGCGTCGCAGCGCCGGGGTTTCGACGAGTTGCTGGACGGCGGCCTCGAATTGCACGAGTATGCGCCGGCGCTGCTCCATACCAAGGTGATGATCGTCGACGGGATCTGGGCCACCGTGGGAAGCACCAACTTCGATAATCGCTCCCTGGCCATGAACGATGAGTTGAATGTCCTGTTCTACGACGAGGCCATCGCCCGGCACCTGGAGGACACCACCATCGATGATCTTGCGCACTCCCGCCTCATTTCTCACGAGGACCTGGAGCAGCGGGGATGGCTCCCTCGATTTCTAGGATTGGTGACGAGCCCGTTCCACGGGTACTTTTAGCGAGCGAGGTCATCCTGCCTTGGCATCGGCGTGCGCCTCCTGGCGCACGGTTCTCATCGCGCCGGCCCAGGCAATGAGCTGATCGAGCATCGTGTTCAGTCCGGTCTCGTGATGATCCGACGGTTTTAAGACACTGTAGTTTTCAAAGTCGTGGTACAGCGAGAACATCACCTGCGCCCGCACATCGGCAATCTGCAATTCCGCCATCACCAGGCGCAAGTGTTCGACGGCCCTGGCTCCCCCCGCGCTGCCATAGCTGACGAAGCCCGCGGCTTTGTTGTTCCATTCGGCGTAGAGAAAATCGATGGCGTTTTTCAACGCTCCCGACGTCCCGTGGTTGTATTCCGGCGTGACAAAGACGAAGGCATCGAAGGAGGCGATTTTTTCGGCCCATCGCTTGGTATGGGGTTGCCGATACTGCCCCATGGAGGGCGGAATGGGCTCGTCGAGCAAGGGAAGCCGGTAGTCGGCGATATCGACCAATTCGAATTCGGCGTCCCGACGCTGCTTGGCCTTCTCGACTGTCCAGCGGGCGACGGCTTCGCCGTTCCGTGATGGCCGGGTGCTCCCCAAGATGATCCCGATTTTCATAGACGGGCCTCCTCCTGTTTGACTCAATGCTCAACACTGTGTTGCTAGCATGCTGAGTCGGTTGGTCGAGAGCTACTCGGCGGGACCCTGGGGCAGGATGAGAACAGTTGTGAATTGGTCGTTGTGATTGTGAGTCCAGGCTCTGTCCGTTCCTCCATGACGGCATGAAGGCTACGGTGGGCTCTCCGTCGAGTGCTCTGGTTGCGATTTGTCGGGCGACCACCCGCCGCCCAATGCCTTGTACAGGTGGACGACTGCCACGAGGTGATTGCGCCGCGTCGTGGACCACGCGAGTTCCGCCTCGAACAGCTCCCGCTGCGCGGTCAGGGCGTCCAAGTAGCTCGCCCGGCCATGGCGGTACCGGATCTCGGCCAGCTTGTAGGCGGTCTCGAGGGACGTGACCTGTTCCTTCTCATGGGTCATGCGTTCGCCGGTCTTGTGGACGGCGAGGAGCGCGTCCTCGACCTCCCGAAACGCTGTCAGAACCGCTTTCTCGTAGCGCAGCGCGGCTTGCTCCGCGCGGGCCTTGGCGAACTCCACCTGCACGCCCATGACACCGGCGTCGAACAGCGGCCCGGTCAGCAGCCCGAGTACCGCCTGGACGAACGTCGGCCCGAAGGAGGCCGACGACAGCTGGGCACTGGCCACACCCAGCGCCCCGGTGAGGGAAAACGAGGGAAAGCGTTGTGCCTGTGCGATCCCGATCGCGGCGGTCGCCGCCGCGTACTCCTGTTCGGCCT
Source organism: uncultured Nitrospira sp. (assembly GCA_964416255.1). GTDB lineage: Bacteria > Nitrospirota > Nitrospiria > Nitrospirales > Nitrospiraceae > Nitrospira_D. The sequence goes on from CAYQDJ010000054.1 coordinate 6,748, forward strand.
GCAGGATGTCTGGCCGCCGCCGGAGGAGATCCGACGGCAGACCCGCCGGCACGGCGGGCGGCATGTCTTGCTCGCTCAAGGCAAGGCCCCGCGTGATCAGCATCGGTTTCTGCCCCATGAGGAGGCTGAGCTGATTTTCTTTCTGGCCCACCTGTTGCTCCAGTTCGGTCAGCCGAGCGGCGGTACGCGCGCGCTCCGCCACCAGCCGCTCCAATTCGAACCGCGGGACCATCCCTTCCTGGTACCGCGCACGCGAAATTCTCACGGTATCCTCGAAAGAGGTGAGGGTGCGACGCGTGATGTCGGCTTGCAGATCGAGCAGGCGGAGTTCGAAGTAGGCGTCGGCGACGGCGCTGACCAACCCGATGACGACCCCTCGCCGATGCTCTTCACGCGACAGCAGCTGTGCCTCGGCCGCCTCGCGTGAGCGGCGAAGCCGCCCCCACAGGTCCACCTCCCACTGGAGCAGCCCCACCGCCGTCTGGGCGTAGATCGGGCCGCTCCCGACAAATGGCAGTCCGGAGTCGTCTGCGTTCACCAGGAGGCCCCCGCCGACATAGCGCAAGGAGGGGGCCATGGCGTACTGAGCATTCAGCAGCTGGGCCTGGTATTCTCGGACCGTGGAGGCGGCGATTCGCACATCCTGATTGTGCTCGAGAGCCATCCGAATCAGGTGCTGCAACTCGTCGTCCTTGAGCAACTCCCACCAGGGAAGATTGGCGAGAGACTCCCCCGTGGCGGCCGTCACTTTCCAGGAGTCTCCCGTCTCGATCGCGGGCTTGCTGTAGTCCGGCCCCATGACGCAGGCGGTGAACAGTATGGCGGAGACGGCGGCCAGACTCAGGGTGCGCATGTCACAATCCTCCCTCCGATCGCCATCGAGCGTACTCCTCCCCGAACTCGCGACGCAACGGCTCGCGGCCCGCACAGCCGGCACTGTTGCGGCCACGCAGATCCGATAGTATGTATGATGGCGAGAGAGGCCGGGAGCTAGGTCCGCATGAGGGCGGCATGAGCACCAGCGTCGCCGCGAATCACGACGCGCGCTCGTTGTGCTTCGAAATTCGTGGGCTGACGAAGGTCTATGGCGTCGGCCAGGCAGCAGTCCGTGCCTTGCGCGGGATCGACATCGATCTTCCTGATGGGGAAATGGTCGTCGTGCTGGGCGCATCCGGCAGCGGAAAGTCCACCTTCCTCAACATCGTGGGCGGGCTCGATACGGCGACCGAGGGGCGGGTCAGTTTCCGAGGTCAGGAGATCAGCCGCGCGAGCGAGCGGGAGTTGACCTCCTACCGGCGGCGCCATGTCGGGTTCGTGTTCCAGTTCTACAACCTGATGCCCAGTCTGACCGCCTGGGAAAACGTGGCGCTGGTGACGGACATCGCGGATCAACCGCTGAAGCCGGAGGAGGCGCTGGCGTTGGTCGGACTCGAGAACCGAATCGATCACTTTCCTGCTCAACTCTCCGGCGGCGAACAGCAACGGGTGGCCATTGCGCGGGCGATTGCCAAACAACCCTCGGTCTTGCTCTGCGACGAACCCACGGGCGCGCTCGATTCTACGACCGGCGTGCGCGTGCTCGAAGCGCTCAAGACAGTCAACGAAAATCTGGGCGCGACCACGCTGATCATCACCCACAACGCCGGGGTGGCCTCCATGGCGGACCGCGTCGTGAGCTTCGCCGATGGACAGGTGCGTGAAGTGCGCAGGAACGCCGAAAAGCGGCGTCCGCGGGATATTTCATGGTAAGCGGGATCCCCCGGCAGGCATGGCTGAAACCGTTGGACCGCAAGCTGGCGCGCGACCTGTGGGACATGAAGATGCAGGCGCTGGCCATCGCATTGGTCATCGCCGGCGGGGTCTCGGTGGCGCTGCTGGCAGCGGGGATGCTCACCTCCCTGGAAGAGACGCGTCGAGCGTACTACGATCGGTATCTCTTCGCCGATATCTGGGCGCCGGTCGTCCGGGCTCCGAATGGCCTTATCGAGGAGATCCGCACCCTCCCGGGCGTCCTGGCGGCCGACACGCGGATTCGGACTGGTGCGCTCTTCGATATCCAGGGGATGAGCGAGCCCGCATCAGGCGAAGTGCTGTCCCTCCCGGATACGGGCGATCCCACCGTCAACCGGCTGCATCTCGTGCGCGGGCGCCTGCCGAGCCCCGGACAACGCGAGGAGGTCGTCTTGCTGCAGGCCTTCGCCGACGCCCACGGGCTGGACCTCGGTGATCGGCTCTCGGCCACGATCTACGGCGGCCGCGGCCAGTTCCACCTCGTCGGCATCGCCTTGTCGCCCGAGCATGTGTATACGGTCGCTCCGGGCGACGTGATGCCTGATGATCGGCTCTTCGGGGTCATGTGGATGGGACGCCGCGCGCTGGCCGGGCTGACGAATCAGGATGGCGCGTTCAACCAGGTGGTCGTGCGACTGGCGCTGACGGCCTCCGAGGCGGCCGTGATGGCCGAGCTTGATCGGCTGCTCGCGCCCTATGGGGCCTCCGGCGCCTATGGGCGTGAGGATCAGCTGTCCGACGCCTTTGTCTCAACCAGGATCGAGGGCCTGCGCACGATGGGCAGGGTCCTGCCGACGATCTTCCTCTTGGTGGCGGCCTTCCTCGTCCATGTCGTCATCGCTCGGATCATTGCCGTGCAGCGGGCCGGCATCGGTCTTTTGAAGGCGTTTGGATACGGCACGGGGACGGTGATCGGACACTATCTCAAGCTCGTGAGCGTGATTGCCCTCGTCGGGCTGGCCATCGGCGGCGTGTCCGGGGTTTGGCTGGGTCGGATGATGGCCGGCCTGTACGTCCAGTATTTCCGGTTTCCGTTCCTGGTCTTCGAGGCCGATCCGGGTGATTACGCGCTGATCGCGAGCGTGGCCCTCACGGCGGTGATGGGCGCCGCGGCCCTCGCCGTCCGCCGGGTGTCCCGCCTGAACCCTGCGGAAGCCATGACGGCACCGGCGCCGCCGGACTATTCCAAAGCCCCGGGCGTGGGGCTCACGCGGCTCTCGGCCATCGACCAGCAGACCCGGATGATCCTGCGTCAGGTCATTCGCTGGCCGTGGCGCGCGGGCCTGACGGTGGCGGGCATCGGCGCCTCCGTCACCCTCCTGGTGGGCACGCTGTTTTTCATGGATTCGATGCGCGTCATGATCGACGTCAGTTTCAACGTGGCCAGTCGCTACGATGTGGCCGTCACGCTGACGGAGCCGCGTTCCCGCAGAGCCTATTTCGCCTTGGCTCGCGCGCCCGGCGTGCTCGAGGCCGAGCCCTTCCGTATCGTCCGGGCACGGCTGCGGCATGGCAACCGGGAGGAGCGGATCTCCATCACGGGTCTTCCCGCGGAGGCCAGGTTATCGCGCGTGATCGATGAGCACGTCCGTCCGGTCGAGCTGTCGCCCGCCGGGCTCGTGCTCTCAGACGACGTGGCCGACAAGCTCGGGGTGGCGGTGGGGGACGTGCTGCAGATTGCCGTCACAGAGGGCCCCCGGCCGGTGCTCGAGGTCCCCCTCGCGGACATTGCGACCACCTACGTGGGGTCCAGTGCGCATCTTCCCATCGAGACGCTCAACGCCTTGCTGCGCGAGGGCCCGGTGGTCTCAGGGGTCTACCTCACCGCCGATCCCGACCGCGTCGGCGCCATCTACACTGAGCTCAAGCGGGCGCCGGGGGTGGCCGGCGTGACCATCCAAGCTCGGGCGGTGGAGAATCTGACCGAACTCCTGGAGGAAACGATCGGCGTATCGATGGCCGTCTACACGTTCTTTGCCGGCCTGATCACGTTGGGGGTCATCTACAACAGCGTGCGGATTTCATTCGGTGAACGGCAACGGGAGTTGGCGTCCTTGCGCGTGCTCGGATTCTCACGCAACGAGGTCTCGTACATTCTGCTCGGCGAGGTGGCCTTTCTGACCTTACTGGCGTTGCCGCTCGGTGCCGGGGTGGGAGCCGCGCTGGCCGGGTTTCTGGCGAAGGCCATGGCCTCCGAGATGTTCCGGCTGCCGTTCGTCATTGAACCGTCCACGTTCGGGTTCGCCGCGGCGGTGGTCGTGACCATCACGATCGCATCCAGCCTGCTCGTGCGCCGGCAGATCAACCGGCTGGACATGGTGGCGGCATTGAAGACCGGTGAGTAGGAGGATGATCCCGCGATGAAGGTCTCCTTCAGAACCATCTTTTGGATCGGTGCCGCGCTCGTCTTGGCTGGGGTGCTGGCCGTCACCTTCCGGCCCCAGCCCGCGCTCGTCGATCTCACGACGGTTACACGAGGCTCGCTGACGGTGAGTGTGCGTGACGAAGGGCGCACCCGTGTCCGGGACACCTATGTCGTCTCCGCGCCGCTCGGCGGACGCGTGCTTCGCGTCGGCAACCGAATCGGCGAGCAGGTCGAGGCGGGTGACGTGGTCGCGAGTATCCTGCCGAGCGAGCCGGGCTTTCTCGATGAACGAGCCCGGCGCGAAGCGGAGGCCAATGCGAAAATGGCCGAGCAGGCCCTCGCCTTTGCCCGCGCCGAGCGTGATCGGGCGGACGCGGCAGTGGCACACGCCCAACTCGAGCTGAAGCGTGACGAAGCCCTGCGAGCCGAGGATGCCGTGGCTCAAAGCGAATTCGAGCGCCGGCGCCTGGATCTGCGCACGGCCACGGCCGAGCTGAACTCGGCGCGTGCCCGCGTCGGCATGCGCGAAGCCGAGCTGCGGGCGGCCAAGATCCGGCTGATGGAGCCTGGTCGGCCAGGATCCGCCAACGCGGGCATGGTTGAGCTCAAGGCACCGGTCTCCGGCCGCATTCTGCGGGTGCTGCAGCAGAGCGAAAGCCCGGTGACACTCGGCACCCCGATCTTGGAGATCGGCGACGTCGGTGACCTCGAGGTCGTCGCCGAACTGCTCTCCAGCGATGCCGTACAGGTACGCCTGGGTGCAGAGGCGCGCATCGACGCCTGGGGCAGCGGCACGCCCCTGCGCGGTCGCGTGCGGCTGATCGAGCCATCGGGGTTTGCCAAAGTGTCGGCGCTTGGGGTCGAGGAGCAGCGGGTGAACGTGATCCTGGACGTACTCGAGACCAAGGAGGAGTGGCCGGCTCTGGGTGATGGCTATCGCGTGGAGGTGGCGATTACCGTGTGGGAAGGGGAGGATGTCGTGCAAGCCCCGGTCGGCGCCTTGTTCCGTCAGGGCGGCGCCTGGGCGGTGTTTCGGGAGGACAATGGCCGCGCCCGGCTGACATCGGTCGAAGTCGGCCGCCACGATGGCCGCCGCGCCCATATCCTCGCGGGGCTCGAGCCGGGCCAACAGGTGATCCTTTATCCCGGCCGGTCGATCGTCGACGGCACGCGTATTCGCCAGCGAGACGTGGCCGCACCATAGCGTGACCTTGTCCTCGACCACAGCCGATCACTCAAAACTGACTGCAGTGTTTAGCTCTCCTCTGTCGCGTCCAACGCGAAGACCGCATCCAAGTTCAGGCGAGAAGACGCGGCGTCGGGCGTGCGGCTCCACTGCCATTGCAGCGCGCTGAACCCCTTCTCGTGCGTGTGACAGAGTGCGAGTCGATGGGTTTCGTGGTCCGCATTCAGCTGCATGTGGACGACTTTCACTTCGCAGATCACGACGGCGGGATTCAGGCACCCGTCCACGCTGCACCTGTCCGATGGTTCTGCCGTGGAGTCGGTTGGAGTCCGGCTCACGAGGACGGTTTCGGCTTTTTCTTCCAGTTCGTCCATACTAAGCACTCAAAATTGTGTCTATAATAACTAAACACTCACAACTAGAAACTCAACACTCTCTGCCATCCTAGTTTGTCCGCTCCAGCCCTCTCTTAACATCTCACAACTAATACACTCAATACGGCTTCTTTGATTAATTAACCTAGGGATTCTCCCAGGTCACAGCGTCGCGTTCCTGCTTTATGTTGGCGGCCTACTTCGCAGACCTGCGCCGATTGCCAGTCTGTGACGCCTCCCTCAGATCATCATCATGGACCTTTCAGCCGGAGAACGCCGCCGTTCATGGGGGAGACTCGAGATGAACCTGCATCATGAAGGAGTATGAATGAGGAAGAGCGGGATCGAAGAGATTGGTGACGTGCCCTGGGGAACTCACCTTTGCCAATTGTATTCAACGACAGATCAGTTGCTGCATGCCGTTGCCGGCTATTTCAAAGCCGGATTGGAATCTCATGAGTATTGCATGTGGATCACCTCTCCGCCTGTCGGGGAGGCGGAGGCGCTTCACGCGTTGCAAGGCGTCCTTCCGAACGCGCGCGACTATCTCGCCACCGGGCAACTCGCACTGCTGCCTCATGGCACGTGGTACTTGGCCGCCGGGAGATTCGCCGCGGAGCACATCCATCAGGGTTGGCTGGCCCGTCTTGAGTGGGCGCTGCAACGCGGGTACGAGGGCCTCCGGGTCTCCGGCAACCCCACCTGGCTCGAGACCAAGGAAGACTGGAAGCGGTTTCACGAGTATGAGCGATTACTGTCGGTCTCCATCGGCAAGAGAGCCCTGTTGGCTCTGTGCGCCTATCCGGTTGACCAATGTTCCGAACAGGACGTGACCGACATCCTGCGCCATCATCAGGTCGTCATCGGTTTGCCGGTGAGGACCCGGCTAAGGACGACCAAGACATTCACCCCCGGACATTGCGCGGCCGGGTTTAGGCCGACAGCAGAGGAACCGACATGACAACTCATTTGACGCCGGAGCCCTGCCGCAGAGGTTCAGGCGAGATCCCACTGGACCTGTGCGGGCGTGAAGATGCCCAGGGCAGCAATCTGGCACAACGACTGTTGGATTTAACTGCCGATGCCGTGATCGTGCGAAACGCCGATGACCGGGTGATCTTCTGGAACCGCGGAGCGGAGGAGCTGTATGGTTGGACGGGAGCGCAAGTCTTGGGACGCGTGGTTCATGACGTGCTTTTGCCCAGGAGTCCGCTCCCTGCCGACGACGTCCAGCGACGGCTTGCTCGGGACCGTCGCTGGGAAGGCGAGGTCACCCAGACAACGCGCGACGGATCCCCTCGCATCGTCCTCAGTCGGATGGTCTATGATCAGGATCCTCACGGGCGATCCATCATCGTCGAAACGAACACGGACATCACCCAGCGGAAACAGGCCGAAGCGGCGGTGCGGGAAAGTGAAGCCCGTTTTCGCACGATGGCCGACAGTTCCCCGGTCAATATTTGGGTGACCAATACCCAAGGAGACTGGGACTTTATCAATGCGACTTACCGTGCCTTCTGCGGCCTGGCCGAGCGCGAGATGCAAGGTGACCGCTGGCGGATGAACATCCATCCCGAGGAAGCTGGGTCGTATGCCGTCGCCTGGAACGAAGCCGTCCATAGTCAGTCGCCCTTCGAGGCGACCTGCCGGCTGAAGCGGGCGGACGGCCAGTGGCGCTGGACCGTGTCCCGAGGTGTCCCTCGATTTGGCTCCCACGGCGAGTATCTGGGGCATGTCGGCAGCAGTGTGGACATCCATGACTTGGTGGCCGTGCAACAGGCGCTCAAGGACAGTGAGGAGCGATTTCGGCGGTTTTTCGAGATGGGGTTGGTCGGCTTCGCGATCACGTCGCCGACGAAAGGATGGGTGGAGGTCAACGACGAACTATGCCGGATCTTGGGATATGACCGGACCGAACTCATGCGGAAAACGTGGGCCGAACTCACCCATCCCGATGATCTGCCCAACAGTGTGGACCAGTTCACGCGAACCCTCGCCGGAGAGATCGACTGCTGTACTGTGGACAAACGCTATATCCGCAAGGACGGCCGCGTCATCGATGCGGCCCTGTCGGTCGGCGTGATCCGCGGCGCCGACGGCGCAGTCGACTATTTCGTCGTGCTGGTCAAAGACATCACCGAACGCAAGAGGGCCGAAGCCGCATTGCTGACGAGCGAGGAGCGGTATCGCGCATTTATCGCCCACAGCATGGAAGGCATCTGGCGCATCGAACTGGAGCCGCCGATCGACACGGGGCTCTCCCTCGACGACCAAATAGACTTGGCCTTTGAGCGCGCCCGGATCGCCGAATGCAACGATGCGATGAGCCGCATGTACGGCCTCCGCACAGCCGACGAATTGATCGGCCGACCACTCGGGCATCTGTTGCCGCCCTTGGAGCCGGAGTCACGCGCCTTCTTGGCGTCAATTATCCAGACCGGTTACCGTGTCTCCGAACTAGAATCCGTCGAGCGTGACGCGCGTGGCCGGACGGTTTATTTCAGTAACAGCATGATCGGGATCGTGAGCAACGGGCAGTTGGTCCGTGTGTGGGGGAGCCAGCGAGACATCACGGAGCGGAAACACGCGGAACAGGCCTTGAAACAATCCGAAGAACGGTTCCGGGACCTGGCCGAACGGCTCGAATCCCGCGTGGTGGAACGGACACAGGAGTTGGAGGAGACCTACCGGCAGCTTCGCGCGCTGGCCACCGAGCTCAATCTGACTGAGCAGCGGGAACGCAAACGGCTCGCGACCGAACTGCACGACCACTTGGCGCAAATGCTGGTGCTCAGTCGGATGAAAATCTCGCAAGCGAAGCGGCTTGCGGGACTGGACACGCCGTGCGGAGAATTGCTGGTGCAAGCCGACCGGGTGCTCACGGACTCGCTGAATTATACCCGCACCCTCGTGTCGGATCTGAGCCCGCCCGTCCTGTACGAATTTGGGTTGGTGGCGGCGCTCCGGTGGCTTGCGGAACGGATGCGGCAGCATGACCTTTCGGTCACCATCACCGTCCAATGCCAGGACCCGCTGCCCGTACACGAGGAGCACGCCGTGCTGTTGTTTCAATCGGCCCGAGAGCTGCTCATGAATGTCGTCAAACACGCCGGCTGCCAGGACGCCGCGCTGCATCTTCGGCAACTACCGGACGAACTGCGCATCGAAGTGCGGGATGAAGGACAGGGGGTTCCCATTCCCTCGCAGTCCGCAGCAGGGGCGGGCGGAAGCGCCCCATCTAAGTTCGGCTTGTTCAGTATTCGGGAGCGCATGAAAGCGCTGGGCGGATTGTTTGAATTCCAGTCCGCCGCCGGCCACGGCACGCGGGCCACCTTGGTCTTGCCGCTGGCCGGCACTGGCCTGTCGCGACCAGAGGCCGCAGTCAGCGGGCACGAGCGCTTCCGCACAGTGACCGCGGCTCCACCGGTGCATCCGGAAACCCAGCGGATGTTCCGGGTGTTGCTCGTGGATGACCATGCGATGCTCCGTGAGGGATTGCGTACGGTGCTGGAGACCTATCCGGATGTCCAGGTGGTAGGCGAAGCGAAAGACGGGGCACAAGCCCTCCAGTTGGCCGACCAATTGGATCCGACCGTGGTGGTCATGGATATCAACATGCCCAGGATGAACGGCATCGAAGCCACCGGCCGCCTTAAAGCCCACCGCCCGCACACGGTGGTCATCGGTTTGTCCGTGAATGCGGAAGGCGACAATGTCCAGGCCATGCGGGCGGCCGGCGCGTCCACACTCTTGACGAAAGAGGCCGCCGTGGAGCACCTGCACGACGTGATTCAGCAGGCGGTCGGGGAGTGAGAACCTCGGTTCATATCATCCATGAGTTGCTGATTAGGTTGAGGCCTCATGCCAGCATCAGGAGATTTCGACTGATTCCGCCTGCTTGATTCTCGGCCGTCGTCGTCTCTATCCTTCCACGAATGCCGCCCTTCCTAACCCGGTCGCTCTCGTTCCGGATTGTTGCCATCCTGTTGGCGTGCCCGCTCGGCATCGTCCTCGCCTGCGCGGACGAGGCGCCGGCGTTCGATGATGTCATCGTGATTTATCCCGTCACGAACGGGGGAGCGCACGGGCCGGAAGACAGGCCCATCTCACGTGTAATCGTGGTGAGTGCGCAGACCAGCGCATCGGCCGTTTCGGCGGTGGCCGCCGCCAAGGACGTGTTGGCGCGAGGCGGCATGACGGTGCTCGATCCGGACCCGCCGTTCAAGCCGGCAGAAGCCCACGGACCGGTGTCTCCGTCGCCATCCAAGGCCAATGGCGCCTTGTTAGCCCTAGGCGAGCATGCCGGGGCGGACCATGTTCTGGTGGTGGAGGTGACCGATGCCTTGGTGCCGGAGCGGCAGGGAAATAAGTATCTGCATGACGAGCGGGTCTCGGTGCGCGGATTGAGCGTGAGCACCGGCGCAGTCGTGCTCGAAGGCTCGGCGCGCTGGTCGCACCCGGTCGAGCAGGCCGGCCAAGAAATTCGGGCGCTCACGGCTTATGCGATTGCGCGCGCCGTGTGTGACCCCGACAAATGGGTGGAAGCCTCGGCCGCCAACAATGGCCGGGGGCGCTGCGGTCGCTAGCCGCGTCCGCGGCCGCTCGTGTGAGCCTGGGTGCTCTGCTACAATGCCGCCGGCTCTCTTGCTTCATTGTAAGGACTGACGCCATGCCGCTGACTCCACGGACCTCGTTTCACCGGTTGGTGGTGACCGGTTCGATCGTGGCCGGGTTGGGGGTAGCCGCAGGGGCCTTTGGTGCGCACATGCTCAAGAACGTGCTCGAGCCGCCTATGCTCGCCGTGTACGACACAGCCACCCGTTATCAGATGTATCATGCGTTCGGCATGGTGCTGGCCGGATTTGCTGTGCGCCTGTGCGACGATCGCCGATTTGCGGTGGCCGGCTGGCTGTTCGCAGTTGGTATTCTGTTGTTCTGCGGGAGTCTGTACGCGGTCTCGTTGCTGGGGATTCGGTGGCTGGGCGCGGTCACCCCGCTCGGAGGCCTGGCCTTTATCTTTGGCTGGGCGCTCTTGGGCTGGCGGGCTTGGAAGCAGTGACGGCTTGTCGCGCGATTATTGGCAACCCGCCGTGCGTTTGCCGGTGATCGAACCCCAGCCTCCGAGGTTGTTCACGAACGACCCTTCGATGCGCGAGCCATCCTTGATGAAGAGAAGACTGTCTTCCTGGACCCGGCCATCCATTTCCCACCGCAGGTAGATGCTGTCGCCCAGGATCACGATCTCGGCCGGCGTGGGGAGCCCCGGCTTCTCGACGCCCGGCGGTAAAAACATCATGCTGGTTTTCTGCTCTTGATGGTTTTGGTGATTATGGATCACCCATTGCCAGGTCCCGCATAATCGAGTTCGGCCTCGCGTCTCTCGCACACGGTCCTTCCAACCCTGCAGATCCCACCAAAGTGCCGCGGCTCGCTCTGAGGCTTCCAATGCCAGGCGATTCGCGGCCAAGGCGGTTTCCAAATCCTGAAGCCGGGCCGACCGGTCGGCCGTCTCGACGGGAGAAGCCATTCGCAGGAGGCGCTGGAGATCGGGCAGGGCCGACCAGGGCCCGTTGGCCGTGAGCCAGGCTTCCCGCGTATCGTCGGGGGCGGGCGAGACCGAATCGGTGGAGGGCGGTTCTATCGCCTGCATGACCTGATCGGCCAATTGCCAGGCGGCGAGCGCCGCCATCAGCTTCTCGGCCGTGGTCGTCAACTCCGCGACGCCCAGTTCTTTCGCCATTTTGGCAGGAATCCCTTTGGCGCCGAGGGTGCCGGCGACGTCCCGCAAGCCCAGCGCCGGTCCCACGGCCGTTGTGAACGCGGCGAGCGCGCCCGCTCTGGAATTCACCGAGGCCAACTGGCTCGCGTGGCTCTTCACGACGTCGGCGGGCGGCAAAGATGAGGGTGGTTCACCCCATGCGGAGGATAGTCCGGCCAGAGTCACGAGTCCCACGAGGAGGCTGACGCCAAGCAGTCGGCGGTGGCGGCTGACGGACGGCATGAAGCAGGTCGATGGTCTGAAGGCCATTCACACAACAGAGCGGGATCAGGTCCCTTCGAAGGAGGTTTTCAGAAACGCGGCGGTCCGTTCCCATGCCAGGGTGGTCGCCTCCGGCCGGTAGGCCTCGTGTTTCATTTCGTTCGTGAAGGCGTAGGGCGCATCGGGGTAGGTGTGGAACTCCGCTTTCTTGCCATATTTCGTCAGGGCGGCGCGCAACTGCGCCGCATCCTCGGCGCCGGCCGCGTCCAAGCCGGCCTGGTGATACAGCACCGGCGCAAAGAGATCTTTCAACAACTCGCGGGGCTGGACAGGCTTGCCATAGTAGGACACGGCGGCCCGGAGCCGCTTGCGCTGGCAGGCAAACCGCAACGCGTGCGATCCACCCATCCCGTAGCCCACCACGCCATGAATGTTGCGCTTGGCAAAATCTCGCATGTTCAGATATTCGCAGCAGGAATTGATATCGGTCATCACATGTGATTCGTTCAGACGCCCGAACAGAGCCGCCGCCACGTCGTCATTGGCCGTGACCATGCCGCCGAGCCGGCCATAGATGTTCGGAATAATCACCACGTAGCCCTCGCAGGACAACCGGGCGCCCAAGTCTTTCATCTGTCCCGTGAGCCCCCACCAGTCGTGGAGCAACACCACGCCGGGGTAGGTGCCTTTCACTTGGGGCCAGAACAAGATGGCGTCGATCTGGTGTTCCTTGGGCATGCGGGTCTTGAAATAGGGATCGACCATTTGGTCCGTGTGCGTGGGAATCGGCACGCCGCTGGGAAACCGGGCCGTTCCGGTCCCGATCTGCTCCAAGGTAAATGGGGCGGTGTGGGTCGTGGTCATGTCGCGCGTGCCTTTCGGAGTGCCGGCTGAAGCGGTGGACGATGGCGGTACTATAGGGAGCCGTTTCCGGGAATGTCAACGAGGACGGACTCGGAGGAAGGCCGATTGACCGGTGCAATCGGCCGCTTTAGAGTGCGGAAAGGGAGGGACCATGCTCGACACACCACCCAAGAAGATCGGCATCGGGCTCATCGGCCTCGGACGCCATGGCAGTCGGTACGCCCGGCATATTTTGGAAGATCTTCCGTCGGCCACGCTTGTCGCCGCCTGCCGTCGACATCCTGACCAAGGGCTCGGGTTGCCCACTGCGGAACCGGTCACGATGTATGGCGAAGCCCAGGCCCTGATCCGCGATGCCGACGTGGATGTGGTGGTGGTCGTCACGCCGCCGATCCTCACGCGCGAACTCTGCCGCCTGGCCGTGAAGGCCGGCAAGCCGGTCTTGATCGAGAAGCCGCTCGCCACCACAGCGGGGGATGCCCGCGCCATGGTGGAGGAGGCCACGCGCGCGGCCGTTCCGCTCATGACGGGACACACGCTGCGATTCGATGCCGCCATTGAGGCCATGAAATCGAAACACGCCCTGATCGGGCGGTCGCACTCCCTTCGCTTGACGAGCCGCATCGAAACCAGAGGGCGGGCTCCGTATCACGCCGCCGGCTACGGACAACGCGGCGCGCTGCTCGAGTTCGGCGTCCATCTGCTGGACCTCGTCCGGTTCTTGACCGGGCAGGAAGTTCGACAGGTCTCGTGCGAGACGGACGGCGCCTCGCCGAGCAGACCGGATACGCAGGCCTCGGTCCGGCTGCTCACCGAGGACGGCACCGACTGCCGGCTCGAAGTGGCCCGCGTTCCGGACGGCCGGGTGGGTATGGCCGAGTGGGCGGGGTCCGGCGGCCGGCTGACCGCCGACTGGGTTCGCCAACGCCTCAACTGGAGCGGCGCTGACGGGCGGGAAGAATCCTGGTCGCTGACGCCCTGTCAAACCGTGTTGGCGACCGTGAGGGCGTTCGTGGAGGCCGTCACGCATCATCGCGTGATGCCGATCACCGGAGACGATGGGCGCCGGGCCGTGGAATTGGCCGACGCCTGTTATCGCTCGGCCGAGCTGCGTGGGGAACCGGTCGCCCTGTCGTGAGAGAGGGTCCCCGGCCGAAGACGGTCTACGCGTCCGTGTCCGCGACGATATGGGTGTCGGTTTCTTCGACCCCGTCGATCGAATGAATCTTGGTGATGACCACGTCGGACAGCGCCCGCTCGTCCGATACCTTGATGAACACGATGATGTCCGGGCGCCCGAAGCAGGAGTGCCCCTGCTCGACGCCGGGGATTCGTTTGAGGACCGGCAACACGTCTTTGGTCTTGCCGGCTTTGACTTTGATTAAGATGTACGCGCGCGTGGCCATGGCTGCCTCCTTGGTGGTCCTCCCCGGTCAGTGTCTGCCGGCCCCCGGCATCACGTGTCGTTGTGACGCGAAGACCTGCTGAAAACTCAAGCCTTGTGAATCGAGTGCAGTCCGTGCCTCCCGGATCATGTGCATGAACCGGTGAAAGTCCTCGACGGATAAATTGTATTGGGTGAATCCCGGTGCGAGCGTCTGGAGCTCCTCGGCCGATCGATTCGCCTCCGCGTCCGCCAGCGCTTCCAGAAATTCGGCCGTCCACCCGAAGGACCGGAACAGCGCCAGCACCTCCGCACCCCGCTCGCCGTAGAGCCGGGCCACGGCGTGATCGGCAAACTCGCGAATCAATCGATCCTCGCTTTTGGCGAAGGC
>CAYQDJ010000055.1:0-21080 GCA_964416255.1 uncultured Nitrospira sp.
TAAATTAACCTGCATTCAATTAGGGATAGCGGGGCGAGCATAATCTAGGACCAGAACAACGCATCCTGCTCTTGACGGAGTTTGTCACACAGTCTCCCCGCCGGCACTACCACATCCTCGTACTTCAGCACGCCATCCTTTGGGATGTCTCGTTTCAACCGGCACCCTTCCGCCAGCCCCATAGGCAACAATCGTTGGGCGTGTACCACATCGGCATTCTCACACACACCGTATGTCATGTAGTGGCCAATGCCGTCCAGCGTCTGTCCGGCCTTTAGATCGATTTTTGCCGTCGCGACGACCTCGACTGTCGGTCCGCCGATGGGGGCAATGGTCGCATCGCCGAATAATGCGGCCCTGGCCACGGTATTCGGAACTTCGAAATGGCACAGATGATACGGAGTGTAGAAACAGTACAGCGGGCCCGTCCCCAGTTTGTACAAATTCAAGTAGTGTTGCTGCTTTGGGTGGTCGTGGGTTCCCAGCACGAACACGCCGGGGCCCGGTACGGCTCCGACCACATAGTCCACGATCCCGGGACCCGTCAGGAGGTCATCCAGGGGATAACAATTTACGGCCTCAGTGATCGGCGTTCCTCCCGGAACGGTCGGTCCGTGCATGCCCCGCTTGGCCACGCGCATTCCCGTCGCGTTGGCCACGATCGCCTGCTCGAACGAAATTTTGGATCCGTCCGCGAATGATGTGACCATGGTCGGCTTTTGCTTCCACTGACGAGCGAACCCCTCTTGGGTCGTCGGATTGCGATAAGGATCGTGCAATCCCTTGATGTTCCCGCAGAGCACCGGCCGCACTCCCAACCCCTTCACGAAGCGGTACAGATTCATCTGCACGCCCGGTTGATCGCCGTCGGCATTGGAAATCACGACTCCCGCCTTGTCCGCATGCACCTTTAGGAGCGGCCCGATCGTCCCATCCAGTTCGGCATTCATCATGATCACGTGCTTTCTGTGTTCGATGGCACACATGACGACATGTGCGCCGAACTCGACGGCCCCTGTCACTTCGATAACGGCGTCGACTCCTTCGGCTTGACAGAGTAGCATCGCGTCTTCCGTGACGGCATACCGGCCGGCGGCGATGGAGTGCTCCAGTTGGCTCACCGTTTCCACGACCTGCACATCCTCGACCCCCGCTTCGCGATAGGCCTGCCGGGCTCCTTCCAGATGACGATTCGAAATCGCGACCAGCCGCATTCCCTTCACGACACCGAGCAGCTGGAGCGCGATCCCCCGAGCCATAAAGCCCGCTCCCACCATCGCCACGCGAACGGGCTTATTTTCCGCTTCTCGCTTTGCCAATGCCTTGTCGATAATGATCATGTTCTGTGTTCCATCCGATCGAGGCTACGCCTGAAACGCCGGCCAACTTTCATCCTTCTTTGAGATGACGTCGATCTTGACCGGCCATGCGACTCCGAACGCCGGATCATCGTATCGCATTCCGCGCTCACAGTCCGGTGAGTAGAATTCAGAGACCATGTAGAGCACCTCGGTATGGTCTTCCAGCGTGATGAAGCCGTGCGCGAAGTGTTCGGGCACGTACAAGGCCCGGCGATTGTCCGCGGACAATTCCACGCCGATCCATTGCCTGTACGTCGCGGAGGAGGCTCTCAGATCGATGATGACGTCATGAATCGACCCTCGTAGGCACCGAATGAACTTGGCTTCGGGACTCGGCGGGACCTGAAAGTGCATGCCGCGCAACGTTCCCTTTTTCTTATTGTAGGAGGTATTGACCTGTACTATGTGCGACGTCAATCCGTGGGCGGCGAATTCGTTGGTGCACCAGGCTCTTGCGAAAAACCCCCGCTCATCTTCCCGTTTGTCGAGTTCAACCAGAAAGGCCCCCTTCAGCTTGGTTTCTTGAAAAATCATTCCAGCGAGTGTCTCCTTCCCGCAACTCCTCAGTCCATCCTGCCGCCGAGGGCGTTGGCTCCTCTCAGTGGCTGAACTCCTATCTTCTCTCTATCGATGTCCCTCGACCCATTCCATATTTGTATTGAGGAGGCCTCGCTGTTGCAAACTTTTTAGCACATTCAGCCTGATGAAGCTTGAACTCCGAAACTCTTTATCTTTGAATTCCATGGATTCCAATCCGCTTTTCAGAGTCCCGATGGCCGTCGTCAGGTCGATCTCAGGCAGGAATCCTTGCGCCAGTTTTGAAAACTTGGCGAAACTCACTTGGTAGGACCGTTTATCCGGCTGGGCATTGGCATTGACGTCCACCTGGGTGCCGGGGATGATTCTGGCTACCGCCTGCGCCAAGTCCCTCACCTGATAATTCCACACATCGCTCCCCACGTTCAGTGACAGAAACGCCCCGCCATTGGCGTGCTCCCGCTGCACGGCCCAATCGATCGCCCTGGCCATGTCCTTCACGTGAATCAAAGGCCGCCACGGCGTGCCGTCGCTCAGAATGGTGATTTTCCCCGCGCTCAACGCGCTGGCGACGAAATCATTCAAGACCAGGTCCAGCCTCAGCCGCTCGCTCATGCCGCAGGCAGTGGCAAACCGCAGACAGGTGACGCGGAAGTTGCGATCCGCCAGCGGGGCAAGTTCTTGTTCGGCCATGACCTTCGACTTGGCATAGGGCGTCAAGGGGTTCAGAGCATCTTCCTCCGCCCGCGGACCGCCTTCTGCGAAGCCATACACGCTGCAGCTCGAGGCGAACACGAACGCGGAGGTTCCTGCCGCTTTGGCCATCCGGGCGATGTTGATCGCGGCCCGGTAATTCACGTCAAACGTGATGTCTTCGAACGTCGCGCTCATGGGATCGTTCGAGATGGCGGCCAGGTACACGACCGCGTCAACCTCCGTCAGCAGAGATGGCTGCACCTTTCTCACATCGCCGAAATGTTGGACGTGGACGCGGCACTCGGGCAGAACATCCGTGCCTGACAAGCAGGTGGAGAAGTACCCTAAGTCCAACCCCAGCAACGTCGCCTGAGGGTGGGACTTCTTCAGACGGCTCACGACTCCCGGCCCGACATAGCCCATGTTGCCCGTAATCAGAATCTTCATGTGTACCCCATCAGCTTAAAGTGGCCTTGATTTGCCCGCAGACGTACTGCGAGAAGGGAAGCGAACAGGTGAATGCCGGAGAAACGGCGTTCAGGACATGCATCGAATGCTTGTCGCCTTCCAGAAGAAAATCCATTTCCAGTCTGCGCTTCTTGATATCCAGGAGCTGTGCTCGGATCCCCGGTTTTCCCCAACTCACGTAGTGCCGGGGCGTGACTCCTTCCGCCAACTCGCTCGCGAGAGCAATCATCTTTGCCTTCGAATACTTGGCCATTTCCTGGACAGCCAAACTCCTGAAATCGAACTTGGAATTGGTCAGCAGTCCTAATCCTCGCACCGCGACCTCGAAGAACTCATTCCAACGAAAGTTATCCAGGCCATGGTACTGTTCGCGCCACAGCCCCGGAATCGCGGTCGGACCGATTTTCACTTTTCCGCTGGCGGCGACCGTGAAATGGACGCCCAGAAAGGGATTCTTCAGATTGGGGACGGGATAGATGTTGGTGCGAATCGATCCCGCGGGTTCGTTGGAATAGAGATACAGTCCCTTGAAGGGAAGGATGCGATAGTGTTCGGAGAAACCATAGTCCCTTGCGATCCGATCTGCATACAGTCCGGCCGCGTTCACGACATATCCGACGTCGTGGGTCCCCAGCGTGGTCTTCACCTGGCCCTGAGCCGAGCCAAGATAGCGGACTCCGCAGAAGAGCTGCACGCCTTCATCAAGAGCATCTTTCTTCATCGCCTGCATGACCAGCGCAGGATCAACCGTCGACGTCGCCGGTGAATAGAGAGCCCGCTCGCATGTTTTCACTCTGGGTTCGATGGTTTTGGCGTCTTGCTCTGAAATCTCTTCCAGCGGAATGCCATTGGCTCGACCTCTTCGCAACAATTCGTCGAGCCCCGCATGGTCCGCCCGATCCCGCGCCACCACCAATTTTCCGCACTTGTTGAGCGGAATCTTTTTGGCTTCGCAGTATTCCGTCAACAGACGATTGCCCGTCCAGGTAAATTTGGCCTTCAGGCTGTCGGGAGAATAATAGAATCCCGCGTGCAGCACCCCGCTGTTGCGTCCGCTTGCATGCAATCCGCACTCGTGCTCCTTTTCGAGCAGATGCACGGACGCGTCCGCATAGAGTTTCTTGAGTGCGCGTGCGATGTTGAGGCCGATGACACCGCCGCCGATGATGAGAAAATCTGCCTTCACCGTAGCCCTACCAAATTTTCCAGGGCGCCTTGCCTGACTGCCACAGGTCCTCCAAGTAGGCTTTCTCCTTCAACGTATCCATGCAGGACCAGAACCCAAAATGCCTGAACCCCATTAACTGCCCTGAATGCGCCAAATCCTCGACCGGATCCCGCTCCCAAATCGTGTGATCGCCTTCGATATAGTCCAGGGCCTTCGTGTTCAAGACAAAGAACCCTCCGTTGATCCATCCCTCCCCGGACTCCGGCTTTTCGAAGAACTCCGTGACGTTGTCGCCGTCAAATCCGATTCGACCGAACCGCGCCGGGGATCGAACCGACGTCATCGTGGCCAATTTTCCATGAGACCGGTGAAACTTCACCAAATCTCTGATATTGATATCGGCGACGCCATCCCCGTAGGTCAACATGAACATCTCGTCCTTCTCAAGCCATTTCTTGAGCCGACGCACGCGCCCGCCGGTTTGCGTAGTGAGTCCTGTATCAACCAGATGCACCGTCCACTTGGGCTGATTGCCGTCATGCACGGTGGCCTTCCCGGTGGAAAGGTCAATGGATAGGTCGTTGTTGATGGCAAAGAAATTGAGGAAGTATTCTTTGATCATCTCGCCCTTGTACCCAAGCGCAAGGACGAATTCGGTGACTCCGTGCACGGCATGGATTTGCATAATGTGCCAGAGGATCGGTTTCCCACCTATCTCCACCATGGGCTTCGGTCGTAAGACGGTTTCTTCGGACAGCCGTGTTCCTAGTCCACCCGCAAGAATGACTGCTTTCATGAGCCCTCTCCCTGTTCCAAGTCTATGTGTTGTGTCATGAGGAGCACGGGTACCGGAAGCATACGAACAGACGCGGCGTGAACTTAAAACATGAACTTTAACCCGACAAAATAGACTCCGTTGCCATTTGGTTTCACAAACGGCAATTTTCTTGTCCAGCGAACCTCCGCCAAGGTCGGAGTCTCGGCAATGGTAATCGGCGTGGGGACATAGACTTTCAACACCTGCTCGACCTCGGGCGCCTGATCCATCAAGACCAACATTCCCCCGCTGCTGATGTTCAACGATAAGGCCCTGCCTCCTTTCGCAGTGCCCGTCGGACCCTCCACAGGACTTGTCATCTCATAAGGGATGGGCCGTAACAGCGCCGCCCTTTCACTATGATTTTCCTCGCAGTCAGTCATCTGCCAATCCCAGTCAGTCTGTGCCACGTCAGTCCCTCCTCGATAAGAAAGCGTCGCCGCATGTTTGAGGTTCGCTCCGGTCGATGTGGCGCCCACCGCCACCCGAGTTGATTGCGTAATCTTGTTTCTCATCAGAATTTCATTGAAATGGTGCATCCATGGCACGCGAGGCATATATATAGACAAGGTTCGGGGATTCAACAATACCGATGATGTAGGCACGCTTCTCGAAGGTAGGTGTTGACTCCCCCAAAAGGGTTAGGTACTATTTCGTCTTCTTATCCGACTTGCCAAGAACAGCTCATTGTTAATCAAAATTAAGCTATCCAGTGTTTGAAAAAGCTATGGCAGACCCCATCAATACGAATGATCCCTCCGATGGTCTTGCGGATCAGAGGGCCGGATCGGGCATTGTCGTCCTTTCCGCATCGATGCAGCTGCTCCATATGAATCGGCAAGCGTCTGAGCTGGCCAAGAAGATCAACGCCGCCGAACAAGGCGGCAATTCGCCAAAAAGCGCCCATGGCGTCCTTCCGGCAGCTTTGACCGAACTCTGCGGCGAAATCATCAAGGCGCTCCAGGTTCGAACGGAGGCCAAAGACTGGGAGCAGTTTGAGGTCAAACGGGTGACCGGAGATCCGAACCAGCCTGTCTTACTCAGAGGTTTTGGCCTCCCTGACCGGGGTGGCATTCAGTTTGCGCGGCTGGTTGTGACGATGGAAGAATTGGGTCGGAAGCAAAACCTCAATACGGAACATGCGCGAGAACGATTCCAATTGACCAATCGGGAACAGGCCGTCGTGGAAAACCTCGCCAAGGGATGGACGAATAAAGAAATTGCCAATGCTCTTCAAATCACCGAACAGACCGTCAAAGAGCACATCAAGCACATCATGCGGAAAACCAACGCGACCACACGGACTGGTATCCTCGTCCAGATTTTCAATTCTTGACTGAAGCTCGTAGCTGGCAGCGAACAGCGAGTAGCAGGATTCACCTACAGCTAGCAGCGAGCAGCTGACAGCGAATAGCACGCTGAAGAAGGAATTCGGCTACTCGATCTTTTCCAGCTATTCGCTGCCCACTACTCGTCACCAGCTGCTCCAGTACCAGCTGTAGCCATCTGGACAGAATTCCTCACCACCCTGTGTCAAAGATCCAACAGTGAGGATTCTTCCACACAAGCTGGACGAATCTCCCATCCAGAAATCATAACAATTCCGCAATATTGCGATTATATTATGCCGGTCCGATCATTGCACTACGAGCCCCCGTTCAGAGGAGTTCGCTGTGAATCGAACACACTATCTAGTTTCCGGGTTGGTCGGATTGGCGCTCTTCGCGTCCGGTTGTCAGACAGGCGCGGCAACCAAGACTGCTGGGCTCGATAACATGGGATTCATGTCTCTGTGGGAGACCTACTCCCATTGCCGGCTCTCTTCGGATGCGAAAGAGGCCCGCAAAGACGCCCAGCGCCTCACTCAGGCCACCCACTTGCGGTATGGCAATGAAGGCTTTGTGCTGCCGCTGCCGCAAAAGCTTCACCGGCTGGTTGACAATCCAACCAACCGATTCGCGGTAGACGTTCGTGCCATGGCGTCGGCTTGCTCCCTTCATGCGGGTCAATTGGCACTAGATCAGGGTCAGATCGACCTGGCTCGCGACATGTTTACCATGGTGCTTCACTTGCATCCCCAGAAGGAATCTTCCTACTACCTCACTCGGGCTCAGTCCATTCTCGAGGAGTTGGAGCACGGCATCAACGTTTCACTCCGCTAGCCGCTCCATCTTTGTTCCTTTTCACAGTGTGGTAAAGCTTCAAGTATTGAGAAGCAGCCTGTTCCCAACTGACATCCGTCTTCATGCCTGTCTCCATGAGCGCACGCCACGTGTCGCGATCGTGATAGATGTGGCTGGCGAGCAAGATCGTGGAAAGCAGGGCATCCGCCGACGCGTCGGTAAAATGAAATCCGGTGGCTCGCTTGTCGCGAACGGTTGAAGGTTTGAAGGGGACGACCGTATCGGCCAACCCTCCCGTCCGGCGGACGATCGGAACGGTGCCGTAGCGCAGACTGTACAACTGGGTGAGACCACAAGGCTCATACCGTGACGGCATGATCAGCATCTCGGCGCCGGCTTCTATTTGATGCGCCAGTTCCTCATTAAACCCCGCATGGAATCCGATGCGTTCTGGCCATCGCCGCTTGGCAACCTGAAACTGCTCTTCCAGATCACGATCGCCGGTGCCGAGGATGGCAAGCTGAACATCCATGGCCGAGATCTCCGGAAGAATCTCCACGAGAAGATCGAATCCTTTCTGAGGCGTCAACCTGCCGATCACCCCCAAAACGGGCGCTTCCGTGGCCGGCAGCCCCAGCCTTTGTTGCAAGGCCGTCTTGCAGGCTCGCTTGCCGGCCAGGTTCTCCAAAGAATAATGGACCGGCAGATATGGGTCCGTCTCCGGATTCCATACGGTCACATCGATCCCGTTCGTGATGCCGTGCACGCCGTCCGACCGCCCGGCCAGCACTCCATCGAGGCCATGACCGTATTCAGGGGTCATGATTTCCCGCGCATAGGTGGAGCTGACCGTCGAAACGGCATCAGCGTAAATAATCCCGCCTTTGAGCAGATTGATTTTTTGATAGAATTCAAGTCCTCCAGACGAGAACACGGATTGAGGCAGGCCGGTTCTGGGAAACTGCGACCCGGGAAAGACACCTTGATATCCGACATTGTGCAGGGTTAACAACGTCTTGATCTGCGCCAGCGCCGGATCACGCTGCCGGATGGTCTTCAGATAGACGGCGCAGAGGGCGGTTTGCCAGTCGTGCAGGTGCAGCACGTCCACGGTAACACCACGCGCAGATCGAAGATACGTGATGGTTTCCAACACCGCTTTGCTGAACAGGACAAAACGGTCGAGATTATCGGGATAATCTCCCTCCGACGATTGATACAGCCCCGCCCGATCGAAGTACGGGTCGTGGCGGACCATGAGGACTCTGAGCGGCTGCGTCGCGCCGGCAACCGAGCGTACTTCTTCCTCGAGCAGGACTTCCATCACCCCGTCTGCCATCGGAATGTGTAAGCTGGTCACCGGCCGCAGCGGAGGACGCCCCGCCAGAAACCGACGGTAGGACGGCATCACCACAGTCACCTGGTGCCCGAGCTTCACCAGCTCGAGCGGCAAGGCGCCCACGACATCCGCCAAGCCCCCGGTCTTCGCGTAGGGAACCACCTCGGAGGCTGCCATCACGATATGGAATTTGTCGGACTGCGCAGAGAGAGGCATACAAGATTAGGGTGCTGGAACGGTCCCGTCGAGACGAGTCTTGAATCGATCTTCGTAGGCCCAATTTTTTGCGATCGCATGCAACTGTTCAGCCGTCAGGGCTTCGCGATAGATCAATCGCTCATCCAGAAAGACCAGTAACCATCCACGGTCGGGATAGGCAAAAAAGACCCCTTCCCCTGCATGCACACCGGCGTCCCAGCCCTTCGGCGGCTCACCCGCTTCGACCCGCGATCGCGGAATCATGGTTCGGTCTGGCATGACGAAAAACTGGGTGAACTCGCTGTGGTGATAGGGCGGCTTGCCCCAGACATTGACCACCGCCCTGGTGCTGATGTCTTCCAGAACCAGATTATTATCTCGGACAAGCTGCTCCTGCTGGGGCAACGTGGGGGCGCTGTGGCATGCGCTCAGGATGGTCATGCCCAGCATGGCCCACCAACCGAGCCGCCGCCAGTGCAATTTCCCATGATTCTTGTTGCCGCTCATCACATCAACCGCCTGCTCTTGGGTTCCATCGGTTTCACAGGTTGGCAGCTCTCGCATTGGCACAAACGCCGCAGCAGCGAATAGGCATAGATGCCCGTATTGTGGCCGTCGCTCCATGTGAACTGAAACGCATACCGGCCGACCGGCTGCACATCCTGCAGCATGATCAACATGGGCACGTCTTCCGGCTTCACGCGCCGTTCGCCCGACCATTCATCGACGCACGCGGCGCACGGACACTGCTGCCGCAAATATCGAACCGGGTACACACCCCGATGCCCGTCGCTCCAATGGATGCCCAACACACCTTTGTCGAGCCATTCCATGTCCCGCGGTTCCAGCGCGTCGGCCGTCATAACCTTCGTACTCCCTTCCGTGTCACAGACGTCATGCCGGTCGCGGCGGCGACAGGAAGTCGACCGGCGGTAAGCGTTTTCCCGCCACCACCGTCACATACCCTTCGATCGCCGCCTCGATTTCGCTGCGCACGCGGCCCGTCGCCTTTAACCGTGTGACCAGCATCGGCGCCAGCCTGATCGCCTGTTGAAGAAACAAGACGCTCCCGCGCGACAGCGCGATGCAACGGACCCGCTGGCGGGCGGCGCAGATCGAACAGACCAAGCCCCCGGCGACCGCCGAAAACTGCGGATCTCCCAGCACGCGCGTCTTGCTGCAGGAGGCACAGTGATCGGTCTGCGGACGAAATCCCGTCAGACCCAATAGCCGTATCTGAAACAGCAGGGCGGTAAATGCCGGGTCCCGGCTCTGCGGCAACGAGAGCAGCCCTTGCTCCAAGGTGGCGAACAACTCGGCATCGGGGTCTCCGTCCGGCGTCACCGCGGCCACCACGTTGACCATGCGTGCGGCGGACATCATCAAATCCAAATCCTCGCGCAAGGCCTGACAGGACGTCATCACGTCGACATGAGAAACCCGAAACAGCGAATCTCCTGGCTTCTCGAAAAGATTCACGTGGCAACACGTAAACGGCTCCAACGCCGCGCCGAACCGACTCTTCAACCGGCGGGCGCCGCGGGCCACCCCTCGGATTTTGCCCAACTCCTTTGTAAACAGCGTGACGATGCGATCGGCTTCGCCCCACTTGCGACTCTTGAGGATGATGGCCGTCGTCTTGACGAGCGGCATGCCGGGAGCCCCTTTCGCCGGACCAGATGAAGTGGCGGACGCGCCGCGAGTCACCGCAGAGATTCAAGAAAGATCGTCGCCAGGGTGAGATAAATGGTGATGCCGGTGATATCGTTGGCCGTCGTGACGAACGGCCCCGCCGCCACCGCCGGGTCGACGCCCATTCGCTTGAGAACAATGGGCATAATCGTGGCCATGCTGGTCGACACCAAAAAGGCGATGATCAGCGACGCGCCGACGACCATCCCCAACACCACTTGATGCCACGCCCAGCCCACGGCAGTCAGGATCACCCCGCACGCCACGCCCATCAGGAGGCCGATTCTCACCTCGCGGAAAAAGACCGTCCACACGTCCGTCAACTCCACGACACCCGTCGCCAATCCGCGGATGATCAGCGTCGAGGACTGCAGCCCGACGTTGCCGCCCATGGCGGCAATGACGGGAATAAAACTCACGATGGCCACGACTTCCTGAATGGTGAACCGGAAATACCACAGGATCGCGCCCGACAACAGGCTCCCGACGAGATTGGTAAACAGCCATGGCAGCCGCACTTTTGCCGCGCCGAAGCTCGACGACTTGGATACGCGGTCTTCTTCGAGCGCGCCGGCCATTTTCAACATGTCTTCCGTGGCTTCTTCCCGAATGACGTCCACCACGTCATCGACGGTAATGATTCCCACCAACCGTCCGTCTCTCTCCACCACCGGGATCGCCAGGAGGTTGTAGCTGGCCACTTGGCGGGCCACTTCTTCCTGGTCCATATCAACGGCCACACTGATCACATCCCTGGTCATAATGTTCTTCAAGGCCGTGCCGGGAGGAACGGTCAAGAGTTGGCGCAACGAAAGGACGCCGACCAAGCGGTCTTCCTTATTCGTCACGTAGATGTAGAAGACCATTTCGGCCTCGGTGGCCTGCTGCAGGCGGCGGATCGCTTCCTGGGCCGTAGCCTCCTCCGGCAGCGAGAAGAATTCCGTGGTCATGATGCCGCCGGCCGTGTCCTTGGGATACTTCAGGATGTCGGCGACTTCGGTGGAATCCTCGGTTTTCATCAGCGCGAGAATTTCCTTGCCGCGTTCCTCGGGGAGGAGGCCGAGAATGTAGGCCATGTCGTCGGGGCCCAGATCCTTCAACAACCAGGCGATATCGGAATGCAGCAGGTCCGCCAACACTTGCTGGATGCTGTCGCCGTCCAACTCGCTCAGCACTTGGCCGCGTTTGGCCTCGCCCCTGACCAACTCAAAGACTTCGCGTTTCTCTTTCGGGGAAGACAAGTGCGTGACGACCTTCGCGATGTCGGCCGGATGCATCCGGCCCAGCATCTTCGACAAATTGGTGATGGCCCCCCGTCGCAACAGGCGCTGGACCGACTGCAGCACGATGTCGGATTTCGTCTGGCCTCGCTCGGCTTGATCGCGCAGCGCCTCCCGCAGCAAGTCCTTTTCCACCGCGCGGGTGCGCGGGGGATCCGGAGGTCTTGGTTCCATTGGTCGTTCCGGTTGCATCACGATCCCGCTAATAACCCAGTTCGGCCAAGGCGTGTTCGTCCTCGCGCCACGCTTCTTTCACCTTGACCCAGATTTCCAGAAACACCTTCATGCCGAAGACCTGCTCCATCTCCTGCCGAGCCTGGGTGCTGATGGCCTTCAACCGTTCCCCATGCTTGCCGATCACGATGCCCTTCTGCGTCTCCCGTTCGACGAGAATCGTCGCGCGAATCCTCGCCAATTTTCCTTCTTCGACAAATTCCTCGATGTCCACCGCGACGGCATACGGCACTTCCTGTTCGGTGGCATGGAGCACCTTCTCGCGGATAATTTCGGCCGACAGCGCCCGCATCGTTTGATCGGTAATGATGTCGTCGGCGTACGCCTGGTCACCCTCCTGGAGATACGGAACCGTCACCGACAGCAGCCGATCGATATTGTCGTCGGCCTCCGCGGAGACCGGCACGATTTCGGTCCACTCAAACAACTTGGCATAACTCTCGAGTACCGGAAGCAGTTTATGTTTGTTCACCAGATCGATTTTGGTGACGACCAGGATGACCGGCCTCGGCCGCTTCACCAGCGATTCCTTCATGTAGGTGACCGCGGACAGGTCGCCCGGCCCCGGCAAGCTGGTGGCCTCCATCAACATATACAGGACATCCGCCTCTTCCAGCGTCTCCACCGCGGTTCGAACCATCCGGCGGTTCAGCAGATGGTTCGGCTTGTGCAGGCCCGGCGTATCCAGAAACGCGATCTGTGCTCCGGGCACGTGGGCGACGCCCAAAATACGAGTCCGTGTCGTCTGCGGTTTGTCGGACACGATCGCGATCTTTTCCCCAAGCAAACGATTGAGGAGGGTAGACTTCCCCACATTGGACCGCCCGATGATCGCCACCGTCCCGAATTTCATAGACCCCAATCGCCTGCGACTCCGAGTGATCCCCTACCTGCCGTTCGCTTTGGGGTCTTCCGCAAGCTGGTACACCGTTTCGCCCTTCCGGACGAAACCGAGCCGTTCTCTGGCCAGCTGTTCGATTTTTGCGGGATCCCGCTGCAACCGCCCGATGTCCTTCCGCAAAGAGGCATTTTCTCCCCGTAACGCCATTAGTTCCCGTTCAAGCCGATCGGCCTGCGTACGCATGGCCCAATACCGAGGCAGGCCCATCTCGCCGGAGAAGAGCGCAATCAGTAACCAGACACAAGCCCCGGCTCCGGCCACCTGCGCGCCGATACGCATGCGGCGTTGCCAGTCGAGCCAGTGCCGTCCGCGGTTTTGTTTGATGATCATTTCGGCTCACCCCGTGCCGAACGCCCACCCGGCGGGCTCGGCCGGCGGGAAGAGATCGTCATGAGCGGCCGGGCACCGCGTCGCGTCCGCGATAGACCGCGGCGGCTCCCAGCTCTTCTTCGATGCGAAGCAACTGGTTGTACTTGGCGACTCGATCGGTTCTGGACAGGGAGCCGGTCTTGATCAACCCGCTGTTCGTCGCCACGGCCACGTCGGCGATCGTCGTGTCTTCCGTTTCGCCGGAACGATGCGAGATGATGGCGGTGTAGCCGGACCGTTTCGCCAGTTCGATCGCATCCAGCGTTTCCGTCAAGGTGCCGATCTGATTCAGTTTGATCAAAATGGAATTGGCGATGCCGTCCTTGATGCCTTTGGCAAAAATGTCCACATTGGTCACAAAGATATCGTCGCCCACCAGCTGGACGCGCCGGCCCAGCTTCTCGGTCAGCATCTTCCAGCCCTTCCAATCCAATTCGCTCAGGCCGTCCTCGATCGAGACGATCGGGTAGCGGTCCAGCAGCTTGCCGTAGTAGCTGATCATGTCCTCCGACGACCGCTCCGGATTCTTCTCGGCTTCGAGCACATAGCGGCCCTTGTGATAGAATTCGCTGGCCGCGCTGTCCAGCGCCAAGGCGATGTCGCGGCCGGGTTTGTACCCGGCCGACTCGATCGCCTGCATGATGAACGTCAACGCTTCCTCGTTGGAGTGCACGTCCGGCGCAAATCCGCCTTCATCGCCCACCGCGGTGTTCAAGCCTTTCTTTTTCAACAACGCCTTCAAGGCATGAAATACTTCGGTGGCCATTCGAAGCCCGTCGCTGAACCTGGCGGCGCCCACCGGCATAATCATGAACTCTTGAAGATCGAGCCGATTGTCCGCATGGGCGCCCCCGTTAATAATGTTCATCATTGGAACCGGCAGCACCCGCGCATTCGTTCCGCCGAGATAGCGATAGAGCGGCTGCCCCGTCTCCGCGGCCGCCGCCTTGGCCACCGCCAAGGAGACGCCCAAAATGGCGTTCGCGCCGAGCTTGCCCTTGGTTTTGGTCCCATCGAGCGCGATCAGGGCATGGTCGATTCCGGCTTGATCGAAGGCCTCCCGCCCAAGTAAGGCGGGAGCAATCACCTTGCTGATATTGCCCACCGCCTTGGAGACCCCTTTGCCCATCCAGCGCTTTTTATCGCCGTCGCGCAGTTCGATCGCTTCCTTTTCACCGGTGGAGGCCCCGGACGGCACCGCCGCGCGGCCTAGGGCCCCGCTTTCGAGCCTGACTTCCGCCTCCACCGTCGGGTTCCCGCGTGAATCGACAATTTGTCTGCCCCGAATCTCTCTGATCGCGCTCATGCTCCCCCTCTTAGGCTGCTGAACAAGACTCCCAACTCCGTTCTCGGCTCGGCAAAATCCTTAATGTACCCCGGAGGGTTTACGCCTCGGCTGTTCCCTCACCTACGGCCTCGTTGGCCGCCTTTTTGACCAGCCTGTCCGAGCACAGCATGCACATCTCTCCTTCGCTGCCAAGTCTCATACGAGTGACAGCCTTTTCTTCAGCAACTCATTCACTTTCCCAGGGTTGGCCTTGCCGCTGCTCGCCTTCATCACCTGTCCGACCAAGAACCCCAAGACTTGCGGTTTCCCTTCTTTGAACTGCGCCACCTGAACCGGATTTTTTGCCAGCACGTCGTCGATGAGCGCATCCAGCACGCCCTCGTCCGACACCTGTGTTAGTCCTTTCTCCTGCACGATCTGCTCGGGGGGCTTTCCGCTGCGAAACACTTCGGGGAACATCTCACGCGCCACCTTCAAACTGATCGTCCCCTGGTCCACCAAGTGGAGCAGGCTCACGAGACGCTCGGGAGACAGCGGCGATGCGCTCGCATCGATGCCGGCCTGATTCCATTCCCGCGCCAGTTCTCCCATCACCCAGTTGCTGACGGTCTTGGGGTGGGGATACAGACGCACACAGGACTCGAAATACTCCGCCATGCTCCTTGATGCGGTGAGCACACCGGCATCGTAGTCCGGCAACCCGTATTCTCCGGTGAAGCGCGCCAGTTTGGCCGCCGGCAATTCGGGCAGCGCCCGGAGGCCGTCGATCCATTCAAGGTCGAGCTTCAGCGGGACGAGGTCCGGATCGGGGAAGTACCGATAGTCGTGCGCCTCCTCCTTGCTCCGCATCACCGCGGTTTCCCCGCGATCGAGATTCCAGAGGCGCGTCTCTTGCCGGATGGTCCCGCCTTCGTTCAGGACTTTGGTTTGACGTTTGATTTCATATTCGACGGCGTCCTTCACGAACTTGAAGGAATTGATGTTCTTTAATTCCACCTTCGTGCCGAACTCCTTTTGCCCCAGCGGGCGCAGCGAAAGGTTCGGCTCGCAGCGGAAGCTGCCTTCCTCCATATTGCCGTCACAGACTTCGAGATACATCAAGATATCGCGAAGCGCTTTGAGATAGGCCACGACTTCGTCGGCGGAGTGCAAATCCGGCTCCGTGACGATTTCCAGCAGCGGAGTGCCGGCGCGGTTCAAATCGACCCGGCTGCCGCTGGCGCCCGCTTCGTGCACATTCTTGCCGGCATCTTCTTCCAGATGAGCCCGCCGGATGCGCACCCGCTTTCGGCCGTCACCCGCTGCAATCTCGAGCCAGCCCTGTTCGCAGATGGGGGACTCGTACTGCGAAATCTGATAGCCCTTCGGCAAATCCGGATAAAAATAGTTCTTACGGGCGAACCGGTTCTCCGCCGCGATGGTGCAGTTCAGCGCGAGCCCCGCGCGCACGGCCATCTCGACCGCCGCCCGATTGACGACCGGCAGCGAGCCGGGGAGCGCCAGACACACGGGGCAGGTCCGCGTGTTGGGCGGCAACCCGAATGTGGTACCGCACCCGCAGAACATCTTGGATTGCGTCCGGAGCTGCGCATGCACCTCCACCCCGATGACGACTTCATAGATCATGCTCCGCTCGGTTTTTCCCCCTGACCGCGGGTGCGCTCGCGTTTCATCGCTTCACGCCCGGCATCGAACGCCTCTCGCAGGACGGACTTCTTGTTCTCCACAAACTCCTTCCCTTGGCCGATCGCCTCCTCCAAAACCTCCCCGGCCTGGCCGGCCAGATCCCGAAGATTGTCTTCGGCTCGACGGGCATACGTGCGCAGCTGGTCCCGTGATTCCCGCCCCGTCTGTGGCGCAAGGAGAAGCGCCGCCGCCGCGCCCATCGCCGCCCCGCCGAGAAATGCCAACAAGACTGCCGCTGATCGATCATCCGCCATTGTGTGGCCCTCCATCATGTTTGATTCGCTCGCGCACCACTTGCGTGGCCGCCTTGAGTCCGGCCACCACGCTCACCACATTCTGCAGGAGAGTCCCCCCCGATCCGCGCACCAGGCTATGCACCTGCTGAACGGATTCTCCAACTTCGCCGACCGCATGCAGGAACAGCGATGCATGGTCGACGCCGTCGCGGACTTGCCCCGCCAATGCATTCATGTTTTGACTCATAGTCCGCAACTCCGCCACCAGCATGGGCAACTCGGCATTCATCCTCAGCAGGAGCTGCTCCGATTCGGCGATCGTTTTGCGGAGCTGGATTAACACCGGCACCAAAAAACCGACGAGAACCGCCAACAAAACGACGACGGCGACGGCCGCCATATCGATGATCGTCATGCGTAGCCCTCCGACTCCCCGACTCGCCCCTGCCCGCGGACCGTCAGCGAACAGGCGGCCGTTTCACATACCATTGCGCAGACTGCTCGTACGCGTGAGCGGCGCGCAAAAGCGTCTCTTCCTCAAATGCCCGACCGATGATCTGCACGCCGATCGGCAGATTGGCTTTGCTGAACCCGCAGGGCAGCGCCACCGCCGGCAGGCCGGCCAAATTGACGGAGATCGTGAAAATATCGGACAGGTACATTTGCAGCGGGTCTTCACTCTTTTCCCCGAGCCGGAAGGCCGGCGTGGGGGTCACCGGGGTTACGATGAGATCCACTTGCTTGAACGCCGCGTCGAAATCCTGGCAGATCAGCGTCCGCACCGCTTGCGCCTTCGCGTAATACGCATCGTAATAGCCGGCACTCAGCGCGTAGGTGCCCAGCATGATCCGGCGCTTCACTTCCGGCCCGAATCCCTCCTGCCGGGTCTTCATGTAGAGATCGAGGAGATCCTTGGTTTCCTTGGCCCGCAATCCGAATTTCACGCCGTCATACCGGGCCAGATTGGAACTGGCTTCCGCCGTGGCGAGCACATAGTAGACAGCCACCGCCGCGTCGGTTCTCGGCAATTCGATTTCGTGGACCTCGCCCCCGAGGCGCTTCATCTCTTCGATCGCCTCCAGGACCGCCTGCTCCACCTCCGGATCGAGTCCTTCGGCGAAGAATTCCTTCGGCACGCCGATTTTCAGTTTCTTCAGGTCCTTCTTTTTGAGGGCCTTCATGTAGTCCGGCACCGGCAGGTCGGCCGAGGTGGAATCCATGGGGTCATGCCCCGCAATCACGCCGAGCAGGAACGCCGCATCGGAGACCGTCTTGGTGATGGGGCCGATTTGGTCCAGCGAGGACGCAAAGGCCACGAGGCCGTATCGAGAGACCCGGCCGTACGTCGGCTTCATTCCCACCACGCCGCAGAACGCCGCCGGCTGACGGATCGATCCGCCGGTATCGGATCCCAGCGCGGCCACACACTCCTCGGCGGCGACGGCGGCGGCGGAACCGCCGCTCGAGCCGCCCGGCACACAGTGAAGATTCCACGGGTTGCGGCTGGGGCCGAAGGCCGAATGCTCGGTCGAGGATCCCATGGCAAATTCGTCGAGATTGGTCTTGCCCAGCAAGAGGTACTCTTGCTGCCGCAGCTTGGCCACGACCGTCGCGTCGTACGGCGGCACGAAGTGCTGCAGCATGCGGGAACTGCAGGTCGTCGGAACACCGTCCGTGCAGAGGTTATCTTTGAGCGCGATCGGCATGCCCGTCAGCGGCTGGGTCTTCCGCCAGCCTTTGAGCTTGCGGTCCAACTCGGCGGCCTGGGCCAAGGCCGGCTCTTTCAATTGCGTCACAAACGCCTTCACCTTGGGCTCCACTTGCGCGATCCGCAGCCCATAGGCCCGCACGATTTCCGTCGCGGTGACTTCCCCGGCGGTGAACTTTCGTTGCAGATCGACGAGCGTCAGTTTATGCAGCGCCATCAGCGAATCTCGACAATCCGGTTTTTGTCGTTGACGCGGACGATTTTCGGGGCATGCCGCTTGATTTCATCTTCCGCGTAATACTCGTAACAAAAAATGATGATCTGATCGCCCACGGCCGCCTTGCGGGCCGTGGGACCATTGAGGATGATCTCCCCGTTGCCACGCTTGCCGTTAATGGCGTAGGTCATGAACCGCTCGCCGTTATTCAAATTGGAGCACACGATGGCTTCGTACGGGAGAATCCCGGCCGCATCCAAGAGATCCTCGTCGATCGTCAGGCTGCCTTCGTACTCCAAGTGCGCCCCCGTCACCGTGACGCGATGAATTTTTGAACGGAGCATTTGACGGAACATAATGTCACCCTCGCAATCGGCGATCGGCGATGAGCGGCGCCGCCGGGGCGGACCCGGCGTCCGTCGTCCCGCGCCATGGTCGATCACTCAATAATTTTCGGCACCCCAAACCCGTCTCCGCTGCGCTCCGGCGCATTCGCCAGCGCCTGGTCCACGGTCAACGAGGGGCGCACGTAATCCTCGCGGAAGACGTTCATGTGTCCCCGCACGGGGGACGTGGCGTCAACCCCCTTGGTGTCATACTGATTCAACGTCTCGACATGCGTCAGAATCTGGCTGAGTTGCTTGGCAAAGGCCTCCTTCTCGCTCTCCGTGACATGCAATCGCGCCAGTTTCGCCACATGCTCCACGTCTTGTTTCGTAATTTCCATGGTCCTCCGCGCCGTCCTACAGGATGCTCCACATCATCATCCGGCAAGGCCGCAGCTCAAGCCCTCACCGCCAGCAACCCTCCAGGTCGACATCCCGCTACTCCACCGTGACGCTTTTGGCCAGGTTCCTCGGCTGATCCACATCCGCCCCCCGCAACACGGCGATGTGATACGCCAGCAACTGCAACGGAATCGTGAAGAGAATCGGCGAAATCAGCGGGTGCGTGTCGGGAATCGTAAACACCGCGTCGGCGATTCGGCCCAACTCCCGCTCGCCCTCCGCGACGAAGGCGATGACGGGAGCCCGCCGCGCCTTGACTTCCATGAGATTGCTCACCGTCTTTTCGTACAGCCGATCCCGCGGCGCCAGCACCACCACGGGCATATCCCTGTCGATCAAGGCAATCGGCCCGTGTTTCATTTCCCCCGCCGCATACCCTTCGGCATGGATGTAGGAGATCTCTTTCAGCTTCAACGCGCCTTCCAGCGCGATGGGATAGTTGATCCCGCGGCCCAGGAACAAAAAATTCCGCTTCTTGAAATAGCGTTTGGCGATCGCCACGATCTCCGCTTCCCGTCCCAAGAGTCGTTCAACCAAGGCCGGTAACGTAACGAGCCGATCGAGCCACGCCTTCCCGTCCGCCGCCTTCATGACGTTCCGCACCCGGGCGAGGTGCAAGGCGAACAAATACAGGGCCGACAGTTGAGCCGTGAAGGCCTTCGTCGACGCGACCCCGATCTCCGGGCCACAGTGCGTGTACAGCACGCCGTCGGATTCCCGGGCCAGCGTGCTACCCACCACATTGACGATCGAGACGACGCGGGCGCCTTTTTCTTTCGCTTCCCTGGCCGCCGCCAGCGTATCCGCCGTTTCGCCGGACTGCGAAACCGTGATGAACAAATCATGTTTGCCGACCAAGGGATCGCGGTAGCGGAACTCGCTGCCGATATCGACTTGCACCGGCGCCCGGACCATCTCTTCAAACAGATACTTGCCCACCAGGCCGGCATGCCAGGAAGTCCCGCAAGCTACGATCCAAATGCGATCGACCGAGGTAAACTCCTTGGGCGTGAGGCCGATGTCCGGAAGACAGGCCTCGCCGCTTTCATAGGAATACCGCCCCCGCATGGTGTCCATGATGGTCTGGGGCTGCTCGTGAATTTCTTTCAACATGAAATGCGGATACCCGCTCTTTTCGGCCGCCGAACTGTCCCAGGTGATCTTGGACGGCTTGCGGGACACCGGGAGGCCTTCGATGTCGGTCAACGTCACCTCGTCCTGCGTGACAACGGCCACGTCGCCTTCTTCGAGGTAGGTCACATCGCGGGTATGGGCCAGCATCGCCATCACGTCCGACGCAACGTAGGAGGCGTCCTTGGTGTGGCCGACCACCAGCGGGCAGCCGGAACGGGCGGCAATCAAGGTGCCGGGTTCCCGCTCAGAAATCACGGCGAGAGCGTAACTGCCGCGCACGTCTTTGGTCGCCGACCGTACGGCCTCCGCCAGCTTCATCCCGCGCTGAAGGTATTTGTCGATCAAATGCGCGACCACTTCCGTATCCGTTTCCGACACGAAGATATAGCCGTCTTTTTCTAATTGGTGTTTCAGAGGCTGATAGTTTTCAATGATCCCATTGTGCACCAGCACACAGCCTTTCGACCGATGCGGATGGGCGTTATGCTCCGACGGTTTGCCATGCGTCGCCCAGCGCGTATGGCCGATGCCCACTGTGCCCGTCAGCTCTTTTTCCTTCAGCGAATTCTGCAAATTGACCAGTTTGCCGACGCTGCGCCGCACGGCGATCTTCTCGCCTTGCAACACCGCAATACCGGCCGAATCGTACCCGCGATACTCCAGTTTGGCGAGTCCGCCGATCAGGATCGGGACTGCATCTTGACAGCCGACGTACCCGACAATGCCGCACATAGTCTAGGTCCTCCCGCGCTTCTTGGGTTTCCTGACGGACCCGCCGGAACCGGGCCCTGCGGGTTTCTGCGCCGCGAGCGGCTGAGCCGGTTGCCCCCGGCCGGGGGA
>CAYQDJ010000056.1:0-20913 GCA_964416255.1 uncultured Nitrospira sp.
CCAGACGCTCAAGGGCAAGTGGTCCGTGCTGATCTTCATGCCGGCAGCCTTCACCTTCAACTGCCCGACCGAAGTGGAAGACGCGGCCGACAACTACGCCGCCTTCAAGGACGAACCCTACTCTTTCCTGCTGGACAGCGCCTGCAGTCCGGAGAAGCTTGGCAGGTTCTCCTTCATCGGCGCCGACCCATTCCTGGTCTTCCAGGCCAAGCGCAGGGCGGGCGGCCCGCGGTCCGAGGGCGACATCGAGCCGGTCGTCGGAAGCTGCATCACTTCGATCTCTGTCCGGTCCTTGACGCGCTGGGATTTCAACGCGACGCCGCTGAACAGCACCGTCCGGCCGCGGTACGTGTCGGGCATAGCACGCACGTCGCTGAAGGTCACCGAGTCATCCACTTGCGCGAGCACCTCGCGGGGAATCACTCGATCGAGCAAATCTTGTCCCGTTTGATGCGCCGATTGCGCGCAGCCGGCGACGGCCAGCACGATCGCCGATACATACACACACACCAGCCGGTTGTTCATCCCTGTGTCCAGACGGCCCCCATGGGCAGTTTCGTCGAACCGATCACATCATCCCCCTACATCACGACATGCGGATTGGACCCCCAACACCCATCGATGACCTCGACCATTCCGGCTCGTCCATAGGTATGCATCCCCACCAGATGCCTGCGCCAGGTCGGTTCGAACGTCGCCAGCCGCCGTTCGACGAATCGCTTCGCATCGAGTTGCACGATCTCCTCGAACGAAAAGGAGTACCCGTATACGGGCCGGCTGCTTTGAGTCGGACGGATCATCCGCCGGTCCATCAACATGATCGGTCCCGCACTGCGTCCCTCGTGCGGACCGGCGATGGGACTATTTGGATGCAGCTTCCAGTCCCCCGTGAGAGACTCGGCTGAAAAGAGATGCGTCATAGTCCGATTCGTGTCGACGATCGAGGCAAAGAACCACCAACGGCCGTCATGGAACAACGGCGTCGTGTCATGAGCCGGATGGGGAAACAGGACCGCTTCCCGGTGCCATTCCGTCGGAAACCTCACGGCCCGGTATAGTTCGACCCGTCGATTTCCTGCGGTCTCCGGGATCATGAAGACCTCTCCCTCATGGCAAAACACCAACGGGTACGACGTATGCGACGACCGGGTCAGGGCCGGCTGGAAGGCCCCGACTCCGCCGTCATCCCGGACCTCCGCAACCAAAATGCTCCGAGCTTCTTGAGCCGCATACAAGAAATCCTCGACGAACAACCATGTCCGGTCTTCATGCCGGCAGAGCATGGGATCGGCATAGAAGTGGCCGCGGGGGGAATCGAGCCACCGGAAGGCACGCAATCCGGAAGGCCCTTCTTCGAGCAAGGGGACGTCTGAGTTCCGGACGCCGACGCGCCAGTGATGGCAGGAATGCCGGAAAGGCCGGAGAATGGACGTCGATATGGTCTTCTTGGCGAAGCGCTCGCCGCGCTTCAGCCAATCGTCATGGCGCCGCATCGATGAAGTTTTCTCCGGCGGCGCCGTCCTCCTGTGACGTTGCCGCCACGTCAAAAACCGGTCCCGATGCCCACCCCTCCGAAACTGCCGCTTCGTCCGCCTCCCATCCCGAATCCAAGCCCGCCGAACAGACCGACTCCCGGCGCGCCACGCCGGCGGTAATCGCTTTCCTCCCACACGTGGAGGTGCCTCACCTCCACCGTGGGATACCGATAGTCGGATTGGTCCAACCGCTGCACGGCTTCGCCCGTGACCTCCCCGATGATCGTCACACGCGTTCCGGACGGCAGTGTCATGGGATCCACTCCGCTGCGAGCCAGCGCCAGAAATCGCCCTTGCGAATCGCTGCGCCGTTCGGCCGGTGGCTCCGATTCCTCGACGGGCAATTGCAGGATCTCAAGCTGCGTGCCGTCAGACGTCCGCTTGGCATCCAGCACCTCGCCGCCGAGCAGGACAGTCTGCCCGCGGTAGGAGTCCACCGTGGCCAACAGCTGAGGAAAGGAGACGGACCGGTTGATTACCTGATCGTACTCCGGGGGAATGACCGTCGGTCCGGACGAACAACCGGCCATCATCGCCCCGAGCACCCACATGATGGTGACCACTCTCATGTCATGCCTCCCCGTTGATTCCCATCTCCATCATATCCATCATACATTGCGGCCGCACAGCCATGCCGGCGCGGACCTCTGATTGCGACAGACGAGCCGTCCACAAGCGACGAAGAGCGCCTCGCTAAAAGTGATACGAGACGCCGAACACCACGTGCTGGGCCCGGTAGGCGCCGCTGAACCCGCCACCCGGCGGAAAGGCCCGGTCGAAGACCAACGTGCCCTGCGTATATTTGTATTCAGTGAAGACGGCGACATACGGCGTCACAAATGCCCGGATCCCGGTTAGGAGATTTACGCCGAACCCGACATCGCTATCGCTGCGGTTGGTCGGAGAGTCGCTGATACGGGCGATGAGCGCCGCGCCGCCGATGCCGACATACGGCTGAAACGTCACCCCGGGATAGCGGAACAGGACGTTCAACCCCACATTGGTCACCCGCATATGGATACCGGGGATCTCCTCTAGGCTCTTGATGTGCGGATTGCTCTGGAACACGTCCAGTTCGACGCCGACTGACCCGTGGCCTGGGAAATACCCGAGTTTTCCTCCGTACACCAAGGCGCTTTTCAAGTCGAAGTCCGGCGCCTGCAATGATTGAAGCGTCCCCGTTCCTTGAATATTCTTGAGACGGTCTGCGAAGTTGATCCCCGCTTGCCCCGCGACATACCACTCACTTCGAGCGGGAGAGGCACAAAGTCCTGTTCCGACAAGCAGCACGAGTAC
Organism: uncultured Nitrospira sp.; assembly: GCA_964416255.1. Lineage (GTDB taxonomy): Bacteria > Nitrospirota > Nitrospiria > Nitrospirales > Nitrospiraceae > Nitrospira_D. The sequence continues at coordinate 2,832 of CAYQDJ010000056.1, forward strand.
CAAAGAATACAGCCGGCGACGGTTCATGGCAGTTCACCTTGAGGAAGCTGCAAAAACAGGACCATCCTCGACCCGCTTCGACCTCACAATCTCCGGACGAACGTAGGCGCAACCTGTCTTGTGAGACGCCAACCTGTCCCCGGCCTGCGGCCAACTTACCCCGGGTGCTCGGTCACTCTAGGGAGGATTTCCTCATCCAGATGGGACCATCCTCAGTGACAAACTCAATCCCCATGCCTCCTAAGTTCCTCCTAAGAAAGGATAGTAGGAGGGAGACCCGGCCATGATTATGAAAGTCTCATTATAGAAGGACCTCCAGAGACATTCCTCGCGATCGTCGAGATGTCGAGAGTGTGTGGGCACTACCTGTGCATGCGCAAACAAGTCTGACAGTCGCTCGGTTCCAGCCGTTCGCCGAAGTTTTCACCCAGGCGTCGGCCCCCAGAAGAAGAATGTAGGAAGGTCGCCGGATGTCCACCGGTCGGCGGCACTGCTGTTCATTGACGCGACTCGCCGGCTGCGAGGTGCGTCTTTACCAGAGGGAGGAGTCGTCATGAAGACGGTTGTACGATCGATGATGGTGTTGGGGACATTGATAGGGACACTGACGGCCGGGCACGCCGCGGCGGGAGAGGTCCGGTTCATCGCCGCGCCGTTGGCGGAAGGACGAGCAATCTGGGAGCCCACCGTCGTCCTAATCGACCAGAACGAGGATTTCAAGGGCGGCCTGGTCTTCGTGCTTGATAACCCCACAAAGACTGAACATTCGTTTGCCGTGCATGGCCTGCATGAAATGGTCATGACCAAGGAGCCGATCAAGACCGATCCGGCCGCGGGAGAAAGCGCCATGATGAGCTATACCTTGAGGCCGATTCGCGTCACGGTCCCTCCCGGAGAAACCAAGCGAATCACGGTCGACACCTCGCCGTTGGATGGACACCATGGAGTGGGGCGGCATTTTAAGTTCTACTGTCCCATCCATAGGGATGTGCACTTGGGTGGGTCGATCTATATCGTCGACTGATCGTTCTCGGGAGGGGGTCGTCTGCGCCCGCATCATGTTGTAGACGACCCCCCTACATGCGGCGTTCGCGACAATGAGGGATTTTCCCAGTAGGCGGAGTCGCAGGCAGCGGCGACGATGAAGAGAGATGACGAAATGAAGAAGGAGGGTGTATGCGATATTTATTCCTATGGATGCTGGGTGTGCCAGCCAGCATCCTGGTGCTGTTGTATTTCTTCGGGATTTTCTAGCGTCTCAGGGCGCGCGGCGCTCGCTGCCTCCCCAACCTGCACGGCAGTATAAAAGTCCCGCAGGCTGGTCAAACAAGCCTAGCGCGGCCGCAACGAGGCGCACGCCCTCACCGATAAGTGACGGTATGCTTGTGCGCGCCGGCGAGAGCCGGGAGTGTCTTGCGACGATTCGCCCTCATGCCATAGTCGGCTTTCAACAGCATGTTAGACATTCCTGGATCCTGACCCCACCCGTGCCGCCTCCGGCATCGTATATTCGACTTCCACGGCCAACGGGCCGGCCACGTTGGCGACCTCTACGTCCAGTTTTCCGTCCTCGAGGCGGCGAAAACGCAGATCCGCGAGCCCCTTCCCGACACGGACATGGCGGTATTCCGCGGTACGGATAAAATCCGGCAAGTGCGGGTTGACGATCCGGAGCCGATTGGCAAATCCGTCCGGCTCCAATCCCAAAAACGACCCGACCAGAAATGGGACCGAGCCCGCCGCCCAGGCCTGCGGGTGGCAGGCGACGGGGTACCGGACCGGCGCCGCAAACTCGTCCCGTGCATAGCCGGTAAACAGTTCGGGCAACCGATAGTCCTCAAACTCCAAGGCCGCATCCAAGAGACCGACAAACACGCGGGTCGCCGCCGTCTCATAGCCGTACCGCCGGAACCCGGCGGCAATCAGCGAGTTGTCGTGCGGCCAGACGGTGCCCAGGTGGTACCCCATCGGGTTATAGCGGCGTTCCTTCGACGACATCGTTCGGATCCCCCATCCGCTGAAGAGATCCGGCATCATGAGGCGGTCCACGATCCGCCCGGCCTTGTCGTCGTCAACGATTCCCGTCCACAAGGCCTGGCCCGCGTTGGACGACAACACACGGCACGGCCGGCCGTCTCCTTCCAGCGCCAAGGCCAGACAGCCCTCGTCCTCCATCCAAAAATCCCGATTGAACCGGGCCCGCAACTCGGCCGCTTCCTTCCGCAAGCGGGCCGCCCCGTTGTCGTCGCCGATCCGCTCATAGAGATCGGCGATCGACTGTTTGGCCATGTAGACATATCCTTGCACTTCGACCAGCGCAATGGGCGGCTCGGCCAACCGGCCGTCGGCCCGCACGATGGCATCGCCGGAATCCTTCCATCCTTGGTTGGCGAGGCCCTTGTGGGTGTTGCTCACGTAGCTGACATACCCGTGACCGGCGGCATCCCCATATCGATCGATCCACTCGAGCGCCCGCCCGATGTGAGTCCGCAGCTCCTTGAACAGGGCCAAGTCACCGGTCCATGCGACGTACCGGCTCATCAGGATGATGAACAGGGGTGTCGCATCGATGGTGCCGAAATAGGGCGTATGCGGAATCCTGTTCAGGCGCGCGAGTTCGCCCACGCGGAGTTCGTGGAGAATCTTGCCCGGTTCTTCGTCGCGCCACTCGTCGACACGGGTGCCTTGGTGCCGCGCCAGCAGCCGCAGGGTGTCGGCGGCGGTATCCGGTCCATAGGCCAAGGTCTGGAGCGCGGTCACGACGCTGTCTCGCCCGAACAACGTGCCGAACCACGGGACGCCGGCGGCGAAGAAGACGTCCTCCCCGATCGAGGTCATCAACATGTGCAGATCCCGCAACGAGCGCCGCATGACTTTGTTCAACACCACGCTGTCGCACTGGAACTCCGTTTCCCGACACAGCCAATCCTCGCATTGAGTCCGAAACCCCTGCGCCGCCGACGGCAGGTCCCGATGGACGCTGCTTCGAGCGAGCAACGTGTTCGGCACGTCGTGCGACTCCGACACGGCAAGGCAGATCCGGAGAGAGCGGCACTCGTTGGGAGCCAGCTCCAGGTCGAAGGTCACGACGTTGCCCTTGACGGCGCTCGGCAATGGATGAAAATGCACGGCGAGGCTGCGCTCAATGCGATCGGCGCCTTCGTAGACGAAGAGCAGGCATTTGTCCTTCCAGCGCGGACGATAGAGCTTCCCTTTCTTGCCGTTCACCAACCCGCGGATCTCGAATACATCTTCGAATCCGGCTCGAAACCGCATCGAGACAGGCACCTTCACCGCCTCGCACCCGAAGTTTTCGATGTCCAGCCGTTCATGCATCAGGGACTGTTCCGGATCGATCACCCGTTCCCACCGCAGGCCGATCGTCTCGCGGGGGATGGTCTTGCCGTCGGGAGTTTCGATATCCGCAGTGGTCAGCTGAAACACCGCTCGGGCGCCCTCCCACGAACGGGCCGCAAGCGGCTCCGGATGCTCATCCCCCACCAGCAGTTCGTATCCGTTCAGGTACCGACAGTCGTGATAGTACAGACCGTAGCCATGATCCCGCGTGAAGGGGACTTCTCCCTCAGGTGTGGCCAGGAAGAAGACATTGCGATGTTTGATGACGACGGCTTTGGCGATACTATGGGTCACGGGCGGCCCCTTTCATCAAGCGTGCGTGTGGTGCGCCCCGGCGCGGCACGCCGCACAGCAGCGCGGCGCCGGTGTCTGCTCAGAGATGCCATACAGCATCCGTCATTCTACTGCAAGGCACCGGTTTGCGACCCTCAATTCCAACATCCACCCTCTGCCTGACGTGGGTGCTTCCGACCAGCGAGCGCCCACATCAGACGACTTCCCGGATCTTGTTCTCCAGGACGGTTTTCACGATCTCCCAGCGATCCTGTTGGCCTCGCGCCAACGCCTTCGCGAACTGCCAGGCTTGTTCGGTGGAGATCTTGCCCGGTAGCGGCGGCTCATGGGGATCCACCACCGCCTCCACGAGCGAGGGCCCGGCATGATGGAACGCCTCGTGCAATACCGCCGGCACCAGCCCCGGCTCATCGACGGACAACCCCTCCATCCCGCAGGCGCGCGCGACGGCGGCAAAATCGATCGGCTGGAGCTGCACGCCGAATTGCGGATTGCCCTCCAAGGCCAACTGTTCCCACTTGATCATCCCCAGCACGTTGTTTTTGAGGACGACGACCTTGACGGGCATGCGGTACTTGGCCAACGTGGCCAATTCCCCCATCAACATCGCCAGTCCCCCGTCACCCATCACCGCCACCACTTGGCGACCGGGAAATGCCGCCGCAGCACCAATGCCGTAGCCCAGGCCGTTCGCCATTGTCGCCAGCGTCCCGGAGGCCGAAAACTCCATCTCCCCTCGGATCTTGAGATGCCGGGCGGCCCACGTCGTGACCGTGCCGGTGTCGCAACATATAATGGCATCATCGTGCAGCACGCGATTCATCGCATGCACCACGACCTGCGGCTTAAGCGGCATGTCGTCGCGCGTCCCGCGCAGCTCCATCAGATCGTTCCACCGGCGCATGCCGGCCTGGGCCCGACCGAGAAACGTGCGATCGGGTTTGTGCTCGAGCAGCGGCAGCAATGCCCGGAGCACATCCCAGCAGTGGCCGGCCAACCCGACTTCCACCGGATAACGCAATCCGATCCTGGACGGGTCGAGATCGATTTGCACCGCCCGAGCCCGGCCGGGGGCGGGATAGAATTCCAAATACGGAAAACTGCTGCCCGCGATCAGCAACGTATCGCAGGATCCCAGCACTTCTTGAGAGGGCGCCGTCCCCAGCAGCCCGATTCCGCCGGTCGTGTACGGATGGTCATCCGGCACGACGGCCTTTCCCAACAGCGGCTTGACGATGGGCGCCCCCAGTTGTTCAGCCACCGCCAACACTTCGCGGCGGGCCGGCAACGCCCCGCGGCCGGCCAACATGGCCACGCGGGTGCCGGCATTCAAGAGATCGGCGGCGCGCTCAAGCATATGGGAGGGAGGCAACGGCAGCGCGTCGCTGAAGAGGTCCCCGCTGTGCCGGGCGACGTTGGCTTTTGACCGTGGTCCCTCGGCCGGCCAATCCTGGATATCTTTGGGAATGGTGATATGGGCGACGGTTCGCTTGGAGATCGCGGTCTTGACCGCTTCGTCGACGACGTTGCAGAGATGGGCCGGCCCCATCACCCGTTCGCTATAGGCCGCCACATCGCTGAAGACTTTTTCGAGATCCACGTCCTGTTGATACCGGGTGCCGATCAAGTCGTGATAGGTGTGTCCCGTGATCGCCAGCACCGGTTGTCCGTCGAATTTGGCATCGTAGAGCCCGTTCAAGAGATGGAGGCCTCCTGGCCCGGATGTCGCGAGACACACGCCGAGGCGCCTGGCAAACTTCGCATACCCGCACGCCGCGAAGGCCGCCGTTTCCTCATGACGGACTTGAATCAGCGTGATCTCGTCCTGGCGCTTGCGGAGCGCCTCGAAGATCCCATTGATGCCGTCCCCGGGCAGGCTGAAGATCGTATCGACTCTCCATTGGAGCAACCGCTCGACAAGCAGATCGGCCACTGTCTCAGCCATCTGGATCCTTCCTTTCTTGGACGGCACCGTGACGCACTCATGCGGCGCGCGGCCACCGAGTGATGCCCTCGCTCTCGCCGGCGGGCCAAGATGCGTACACACGGCCGCTCCACCGGACCGACACCGCCAACAGCACGACTCCCGCAACCGAGGTGACCACCGGCGCCATGGCCTCCGGGCCCGTGTCCAGCCGCACGACGGCGTTGGCTCCGTACAGCAGGACGATCACGCCGTTCAGCAGCATGTGCCCGCGGACGGCGGCTCCGCGCTCCGTACTCGGGATGGCCCGGTAATCGAACACGGCGGGCACTACGGCGGCCATGGCGCCGCCGAGACCGGCCACCATCGAGTACAAGGCGATGTCCTTCCACACGGGCCCGCCGACGTCGAACAGGTAGAGTCCGTCGCTCACCAACGAGAACATCCACAGGGCGATCGGAAAGGGCAGTAACATCGGATGGATCAGGTAGCGGGCCGTGAGAACGGGAGTGTCATCGTGCCGCATGTGGCGTCGGTGAGTGGCTCACCCCTCCTTGGCGCCGGGGAATTCCGGGGACCCGTCAATGAGCGATTTCAATTCGGCGGCGTTTTTCGCGGCGAAGCCGGCTTGATCGTTGTCGAAGTACACATAGACTGCCCGGAGCGTCTCACGCCACCGGGCGATGCGATCGGCCCATTGGTGTAACGTGACACGGGGATAGTCGCCTTGATACTTTGCGCCGGGTCCGTGAAGGCGGACGTAGGCAAACTCCGCCGTGATCTCCATGGGCGACAGGAATCCGGCCAGCTCGTAGATGCAGAACGCCGCACGCCCCTTCGCCAGCACGCGATAGACCTCCGGCACATGCCAACTCGGATCGCGGAATTCGAACGTGTATCGGTGCGTGGCGGGCAACCGCTCGAGAAACGCCGCCAACCGCTCGACGTTGCACCGCCAGTGCGGCGGCAGTTGAAATAAAATCGGTCCCAATTTCGACCCCAGCACCTCGACCGAGTGAAGCAATCGCTCCAGCGCCTGATCTGGATCATTCAGCTTCTTTCGATGAGTGATATAGCGGCTGCCTTTGACCGCAAAACAAAATTGTTCAGGAGTCGTCTCGCGCCAGGCCGCGAACGTCTCGGGCGCCGGCAGGTGATAAAAACTATTATTGATCTCGACCGTGTCGAAGCGATCTCTGTACCACGCCAGCATGCGCGGTCCGGCCAAGTCAGCCGGATAGAACGGACCTCGCCAGTGCCGGTAGTGCCATCCGCTCGTCCCGATCCGGAGGTCGCAAGAGGCGCGCGCAGAGGACGGCGCGGCAGCGTGTTCCATCATGGTGTCATGGTGTCCGTCACGCCGCGTGTGGCATCGGCTGAGTCCCGAGGTATGCCCGCAGTACTTCCGCGACGCTCCAGGCCTGGGCGATACAGCCGCGTGGGTGATAGGGCGGCTCGGCATCGAAGATTTCGCTGATGGTGCCGATTCCGGCCTCTCGGATGTGCGACTGAAACGGCGCCAGCAGGGCATGCGCTGCATCGAGATCCGGATACACTCGCAATCGCGCGTCGATGTAATGTCCGATCAGCCATGCCCAGACCGTGCCTTGATGGTAGGCCGCCTCGCGGGCGCGCAGATCCCCCGAATAGGTCGGTTTGTAATCCCGGTGTCCCGGCGCCAAGGTGCGTAAGCCCATCGGCGTCAACAAGGTGTCGGTCACCACGTCGACGACCGGCCGCCACCGCTCTTGGCGGAGGATCGGGAACCGCAACGAGAGGCTGAAAATCTGGTTCGGCCGCACGCTGGCATCGTCGCCTTGTTCGCCATCCACCACGTCGAACACATAATGCCCGGCTTCGTACCAAAAACGCGCATGGAAGGACGCTTCCGCTTCTTCCGCCAGGTCGAGCCATCGCTCGCAGGGTTCACCGAGCCGTTTGGCCCATTGCGCCATTAATCGCAGCGCGTTGTACCACAGTGCCTGAATTTCGACGGGCTTCCCGCGCCTGGGCGTCACTACCCATTCGTCGACCTTGGCATCCATCCAGGTGAGTTGATATCCGGCCTCGCCCGCGCGCAGCAGACCGTCGCGGGGATCGACGCCGATGCCGAACCGCGTCCCGTCCACATGCCGGTCGATGATCTGGTGCAGGATCGGATAGAGGGCGGCCAACGTCTCGCGGTCGTCGGTGGCGCGTACGTAGCGATCGACCGCATGAAAGTACCACAGCGTCGCGTCCGCCGTATGATACAGCGCCCGGCGTGCGCCTTCCGGAAACGCGTTCGGAATCAGGCCGTCCCGAATATAGTGGGCGAAGGTCCGTACGATCGCCCGGGCCTCCTGATGCCGGCCCGTGCAGAGCGTCAACCCTTCCAAGCTGATCATGGTGTCGCGCCCCCAGTCACCGAACCAGTGATACCCCGCTACCACCGTGCGGGCCTCCTCGCCGGCGGCCCGTGCCAAGACCTGTTCCTCCGGCCGGCTGCCTGGCAAGACGATGAACTGATCCGCGGCCAGCAGCAGTTGCACGGCGAAGTCATCCCGGTGCACGGCGGGCGCCCGCGCGACGAGTTTCATCAGCCGCCGGCGCTCGGCCTCCAAGATCGCCGACGCATGGTGCCCCAAGGCGTCCCAGGACTCGACGCTCGCCACCAATGCGACGGACTCTCCCGCCTGGAGGTCGATGCTGAAGAACCCCGGACTGAACAAATCTTCCAGATGTTCCGACCCGCGATCCCGTTCGATCCGGTAGGAAACCGAGCGGCTCACGACATCGTCGGCGACGAAGACTCCGCGGTGAGGGCGCACGCACAGCTTGAGAGACGGGAATCCACCGGGCAAGGCCACCTCATAGCGACCGTTCGTCACGATTACGGGAAACACGGCGGGGCGGCCGTCCGGCGGGGGCAGCGGCGCATCATGCATCCGGCAGGCGACGAACGGACGAAGATGCAACCGTATCACCGGGCCTTGCAGCACGTGGTAGTGGACATACACCGTCTGCTGCCCATTGGGCATCACCACCCGTTTTTCCAGCTGAGTCTCGCCGATGTTGAACGTCCACACGGGCGTCTGCCATTCTCGGCGAAAGGACTGAAGGAAAGACCAGCCGTTCCCCTGAAGACCGCCTTCATCATGTTCGGCCCCGGACAACGCGGTGATCCCATCGGCCGTCTCCACCCGGTCCTCGAGCCGTGGCAACAACACCGTCCGTCCTTTGTCCGGCAAATCGGGAACGAACCACCCGTGATAGCGGCGCGTCGACACTCCGAGCAGCGAGGCGGAGGCGTATCCGCCCAGCCCGTTGGTGACCAGCCATTCTTTCGACAGGAGGAAAGCGGGATCGGCAAACGCGGTGGCCGCAAACCTCAAATCCGGCACGGTCATCGACTGAATGTCGAGGGGAATCACGCGGACCCCGCCGGACCCGCGCTTACGCATGGAAACTCCTTACGATGTCCATAGCTGCCCACAATAGGGTTCATGTCGCGCCGAAATGAGCTGAGCTGAGAATGACACGAACGTCGGGGGACTCAGACCTGGGGAGGCCCCTAGATAGACATGCCCTGGGAGCAATCCTATGGGTTTGCCTAGGGGAAGATCAGCTTGGAAGCGGGTAAGGATACAAGAGGGACAACACCTGCCACTTTACTGGAGGAGATGACCATGATGAGCCGACGACCCTATGCCGTCTTCATTCTCGGAACGTGCCTAATCAGCTTGGTTGGTTGTGATGCCACGGTGGAACTGACAAAAGCGCCGTTTGACGCCACGACCGCCATTTCGAACGGGTTTACGCAAGCCACCTCCGAGCTGACCCAGCCGACCACAGAGTTTACGTCCAGTTTAACGCCGGGCGTCGATGGGATGACAGGACCGGCACGAGCCAGAAAGCAGCTCGAGGCCTTTACCGCCTATTCGTTTGAAAACGTTCGCGGCGATATTTCCAGGGGAGAGGGCGAGTATTTGGTTTCTCTGGCGACGCTCGCGGGGGTGCCGAATGATGAACACGCAGCCTTCCGAGTGCACATGCGGGACCACTATGCGTCCATCTACAACGCCCAGGGAACGACTCGTGACGCCTGGGTGCGCGTCGTCGACCAAGCCTGGTCCGCGGGATACGGCCGCCAGCCCGTTGAAGATTGACGCAACCCGGCCGTACGGTTGGAACCGGGGGCATCCGCCTGAGGGGACGCCGGCGTCTTCGCCGGTCACCTCCCTCAGGCATATTCCCAGCCGAGCTGAGAGACGTTAGAACAGCGGCACTTGCCGCACCGGTGAACGGCCACCCGCCATTGCCCCAAGAATCGTATCGTACAATTGCTCCCCGGCGGCCTCTTTGGACACAAACGACGCCGCACCGGCCGCCTTCATCGATTCCATGATCTGTGGCGAATTGTTCACCGACAACCCGACGACCTGCATCTCGGGCCATTCCTGCTTGATCCGCTTGGTCGCTTCGATCCCGTCCATCCAGGGCATATTCACGTCCATCAGGACGACATCCGGATCCAGTTGCGCCGCGAGCGAGACCCCTTCCTCCCCGTCCCCGGCTTCGCCCACGACCGTCAGCCGGCTATAGCCTTCCAGGAGTGCCCGCAATCCCTGACGCACCAACGCATGGTCGTCCACCAGCAGAACACGAATCGACGCGGGTGCCGCAGGATGGGGAACGTGGGACGAGTCAACGACCGGCAGCGTCGAGCCCAAGGCGCCTAGCGCTACGTTCCGTCCAGACGCAGCCGCCGACACCGGCGCCCCGACCGCGCCCTCTCCGGCCTCAAGGTCCTGCCCTGTGCCCTGCATCGGCATGATGGGCAAACTCAACCTGACCGTGGTGCCGCAGCCGACTGCACTCGTCACGTCCAGCCGGCCTCCCATGGCCTCCATACGTTCTCGGACACTCAGGAGGCCGAAGTGCTCGCGGGGGGACTTCCCTTCCATCAGGCTCACGTCGAAGCCTTGCCCGCCGTCCTGAACTTCGATGGACAGCTGCTCATCGTGCTCGACCTGCAAGGTCACCGTCGCCCGGTCGGTCCCGGCATGCTTCGCGACGTTGATCAAGAGTTCACGAACGGACTGAAACAGCAGCACCGCCTGATCATCGGGAAGCGCCACCTGTTCGTGGGACACATGCACGGCCACCGTCAGCTTGTGGGTGACCATTTCTTCCGACAGCCACCGGAGCGCCGCCGGCAATCCCAGCTCGTCCAGCACAGCAGGACTGAGTTTCGCCATCAATGATCGTGTGTATTTCAACGCCTTGTCGAACAGGTCGTCGAGTTCACGCACTTGGTCCGCCACGGCCTGCGGCACGGCGGCCAATTGCGGGCGCAACCGACCGATCTTCATGCGACCGAGCGCCAACATCTGAGCCAGGTAGTCGTGCAGTTCGGCCGACAGGCGTTTTCGCTCCCGCTGCTCCGCCAAGGTCAACTCCGAGGCCAGCGCCCGCAACCGGTGATGGGACGCCACGACCGCGCGCGTCCGCTTCTCGACCCGCTGCTCCAACTCGGCGTTCAGGCGCTGCAATGCTTCTTCCGCCCGGTTGCGCTGGTTCAGTTCCGCTTCCAACCGGTGCGTTGCGGCCTGCAGCTCCGCGGTCCGCTCCGCCACTCGGCGCTCGAGCTGTTCGTTCAGGCTCACCAGCGCCTGCTGCGCGCTGGTATGGGCCCGCCGCAGCCGTTCTGCGTCGAGCGCAAGCCGAACCGCCTCCGCCAGGCGGCCCAACCGGTCTTTCATCAGAAAGTCCGCGGCGCCGTCGCGCATCATCAGAACGGCCTCTTCTTCGCCGATCGCATGCGACACGACGAGGAAGGGGATCGCGAGCCCGCTGTCATGGAGGCAGCGGAGGGCTTCCGTGGAACTAAACTGAGGCATGGCATGGTCCGAAATAATGACATCGGGCGGATCCTGCGCCAGCCGGCTTCGAAATGCTGTTTCCGACTCGACCCGGTGCCAATCCGGATCGTAGCCGCCTTTGCGCAATTCCCGGATGATCAACTCGGCATCCAGAGGATCGTCTTCCGCCAGCAAGACACGAAGGTTGACCATATCCCGCCCCCTTCTCTCGTTCGTGCTCATGCCCGATTCACCATCAGTGAGTCCCGATGGTCTTCTCGTGGCCCGGGTGCCGGTCCGTCGGCAATTGATTTAACAACATCCAATAGAGGCCCAGTTGGCGCACCGCATCCGTAAATTGCGGAAAATCCACCGGCTTGACCACGTAGCTGTTGACGCCGAGATCGTAGCTTTTGACCAGATCGCATTCTTCCCGTGAGGAGGTGAGCACTACGATCGGAACGGTTTTCAAGTGTGGATCGGATTTGCATCGCTGTAAAATCTCCAAACCGTCCACTTTGGGCAATTTCAAGTCGAGGAGAATCAACTTCGTTATCGAACAGGCCGCGTGCCCGGCATAACGCCCCGTCGAGAAGAGGCATTCCAGCGCTTCTTCCCCATCATGGACCACGTGAATTCGATTCGCCAAATGATACTTTTGGAAGGCCCGCAAGGTGAGTTCCACATCTTCCGGATTGTCTTCGATGAGCAGAATCTCCATTTCCATCCCGTCCGTCATGACCCCGCCTTTCGTATCGAAAAATAAAAGGTCGCTCCTCGCTCCACCTTGCCCTCGGCCCACACACGGCCGCCATGCCGTTGGATCACCCGATGCACGATGGCCAGGCCGACCCCCGTGCCTTCAAATTCTTCCCGACGGTGCAGCCGCTGGAAGACGCCGAACAGTTTGGAGACATACTTCATATCGAAGCCCACGCCGTTGTCCTTCACATAAAACACGGCCATGTCCTCCTGCGACTCATCCGGCATCCATCCGACCTCGATGGCGGCTTCCCGTTGATACTTGGTGTACTTAATGGCATTGACCAGCAAATTGTTCCAGACGAGTTTGAGCAGCCGGCGGTCTCCCTCCGCCGGCGGGAGATCTCCGATCACCAGGCTGATCGTGCGGCCCTCCCCCATGCTCGACACCTCGTCCGCCGCTTCCTGCGCCAGGTCGCGCATGGAAACCGGTTGTCGCTGCAGACTCTGCCGCCCCAGCCGTGACAATTCCAAGAGGTCGTCGATCAGTTCTCCGGCTTGGCCCGCGGCTTTGCGGATGATGTTCAGACACCGTTGGCCTTCCGGAGCGAGGTGCGCCCCCTGTTCTTCCATCAAGATGCCGCTGAAGGCGTCGATGGTGCGCAACGGGGCCCGCAGGTCGTGCGAGACCGAATAGGAGAAACTCTCCAACTCCTTATTCGACTCGGCCAGCGCCGCCGCGTGGAGGCTCAGTTCCGCATTGGCCGCCGTCAACGCGCGGTCGCGCTCGAGCAACGCCTCTTCCGCCCCCTTCCGCTCCGAGATGTCGCGCAGGTACGCGGTGAAAAACGGCGCCCGGTCCGAGATGCGCGTCGCTCTGATTGCGAGTTCGATTGGAATTTCGGTGCCATCGGACCGGAGTGCCGGCATCTCGACACGGCGGCCGAGCACCGCGCCCTCGCCGGTCTCGAGGAACCGGCGCAAGCCCTGCCAATGGGCCTCCCTGAGACGAGGCGGGATGATCAACTCGGCCACCGTTCGGCCGACCGCCTGCTCGCGCGTGTAGCCGAACGTGCGCTCGGCGGCGGGGTTGAAATCCTGCACGCGCCCGTCCGCGTCCATCGTGATCAGACAATCCATCGCCGATTCGAAGATCGCGCGTTTCCTGGCTTCGCTTTGGCGCAAGGCCTCCTCGGCAAGTTTCTGGTCGCTGATGTCCCGGGCGATTTTGGACGCGCCGATCACACGGCCGTGTGCATCCACCACGGGAGACACGCTCAAGGACACGTTCACTTCCCGGCCATCCTTCCGGCGGCGAATGGTCTCGTAATGATGGATCGGCTCTCCGCGCCCCAGCTGTTCCAGAATCACCGTCTCCTCGTAGTGAAGGCGCGGAGGGATGATCCGGGTAATCGACTGCCCGATCATTTCCTCGGCCGTATAGCCGAACAGCCGCTCCGCCGCCCGGTTCCAGGTCGTCACGATGCCTTGAAGATTCTTCCCGACGATGGCATCGTCCGAGGATGTGACGATGGCCGCCAGGTTCGCCGCGGCCTTTTCCGCCTCTTTCAAGTCGGTAATATCGATCAGCATGTTGATGGCGCCGATCACCTCACGGGATTCATTTGTGACCGGCTCGGGATGCGGCAACACATGGCGAATCGTCCCGTCCGGGCGTTCCACGAGGATTTCCTCGCCGCGAACCGGACGTCCCGTGCGCAAGGTCACGGCCATCGGACATTCATCGAGGGGCAGCGCCGTCCCATCCGGCCGGTAGATCTTCCAGGAGCCGCACCAGAGATCTTGGCCCGCCACCGGCTCACGGCCCCATAACACCGCCGCCGCCTGGTTATAGAGCGTGATGCGCCCCTGCGCATCGCAGGTATACACGGCCGCGGGCAGCGCATGGATGAGTTCCCGATACCGGGATTCGCTGATCCGCAACGCCTCATCGGCGCGCTTGCGCTCCGTCACGTCGCGCAGAATCACGGTATAAAATTTTCCCGAACGCGTCTGCAGCTGGGAAATCGAGGCTTCGATCGGAAATTCTTCTCCGTTCCGGCGGCGGCCGTAGATCGTGCCGAGCGCGCCCATCTGCCGCTTCGTATCCTGGGTCTCCCCGAAGGCCTTGATATGGTGCGCGTGCATGGCCCGGAACCGTTCCGGCATGAACCGGTCGATCGGATTCCGGAGAGCCTCGGAGGCCGCATAGCCGAACATGCGCTCCGCCGCGTTGTTGAAGTCCGTAATGCGCTGCTCTTCATCGATCGTAATAATGGCGTCCATCGCCGACGAGATGATGCCGGCCAAGCGCTGTTCGCTCTCCACCATCGCTTGCTGCGTCCGTTTGAGGTCCGTGATATCGAGGCAGGACCCGGTGTATCCCAACAATCCGTCCGGGCTGATCCGCGGCACACCGCGGCTCAGGATCCAGCCGTAGGTGCCGTCGCCCCGGCGCAAGCGAAATTCCATTTCGAACGGTTCCCGCCTGTCGAATGCCTCGACATAGGTCCGCCAGCTGCGCTCGCGGTCGTCGGGATGCACTCCCTCCACCCACCCATTCCCCAGTTCTTGCTCCAGGGAGCGTCCGGTAAACTCCAGCCAGCGCTTATTGAGATAGATGCATTCTCTGTCCGTCCCCGTCATCCAAATCATCACCGGCGCGGCGTCCGCCATGAGGCGGAATCGCGTTTCGCTCTCGCGAAGAGAGGCCTCGGCCTGTTGACGTGCGAGCACTTCGCGTTTGAGCTGGATGATTTCCGCATTCAGCTTGTGAAATTCGCTGGTGGCGGCCGTGTGAGGCGTTAATCGCAACAAGACCGTGGTCGCTCGCTTCGTGTCGCCCCGCTCCAACAACGCCCCGTTGATCCGGCAGCGGACCATTCCCTTCTGTCCCTGCTGGACACTGATCGTAAAGGGCACCGGCGAGGACGTCCGGCAGGAGCGGTCGATGATCGCCTGAAGCTCCGAGGCAGGTGCGCCCATCACGTCCGCGAGCGATCGACCTTTGAAGCAAGCCGCGGGGCCCTCGAACATGGCCGAGAAAACGCGGTTCGCCTCCACGACGATCGCATCGGCCGACGCGATGACCGCCGGGGCATCCGACAACTCCAGCAATCGGGCCACGGTCCCGGACATGTCACACCCCCTTGAAATACTCTCGTCCTTCCGCCTGCTCCGACTCCGGCGTGGATTTCAGGTACACGACGACGCGACATCCGGCGTCATGCCGGGCGATGGTTTGTTCCAACCCGACCTTGGCATACCCGAGATTGTCGGCCGCGATGGACCCGAACACGTTCGACGTCATCATGCAGAGCGCCGGCCGATCCAGCACTTTCTCTCCGAAGGGACAGCGGCGGTTCCCGAGCACGAGTTTCTCTTCATTTTCCTCGATCAGGTAAAAGTCGCCTTGGATTCGGCGTTTGAGATCGATCAGGACCTCGCGCACCTGCTCGCGGCTCAGTCGGCTGACATTGAGCGCCTGCCGGTATTCACGATTAATATAGCCGCCGATGTTCTGGCCGACGACGCTCACAAAACCCGACGCCTCCTCGAGCCCAACGACGTCTTGCAACGTCCCGCTCAATTCCCGCAACAGCATGCGGGTAAACATGTCCCGCTCCAACGGTACGTTCAGTTGGTTCACGGGGATTTGCGTTCGCTGGGCAGATTCGGCCATGGTCTCGTCTCCTTTCAAGAAATCACGTTCCCTGGTTCCATCACCCTCATGCCGTGTATCGCGCCGTACAGTTCATCCACCACCGCTTCTTTGGTCAACAGCACCGCGGCGCCGGCCTTCAGCATCGCCTCCTGCGCTTCCCCACCCGTCTGGACCGACAGTCCAATGACCGTCATCTGGGGGCGTTTGCCTTTAATGCGCGCCGTGGCTTCAATGCCGTTCATGATCGGCATATTGATATCCATCACGACCAGAGACGGATGACACTGCTCGACCGCCGCAACCGCCTCTTCTCCGTTAGCCGCTTCCCCCACGACCTCGACATCCGGGTAACTGTCCAACAGGCTCCGCAATCCCTGCCGCACCATGGCATGATCGTCCACGAGCAGCACCCGGATGGAAGACCGTACTGGGTGAGGTTTCGATGAGGCGGCGGCAAACAGGCCGGCGGGAGCGGCACCGGGTCTGTCCTCGGACACGCCCACGAACGGCTGTTCGTGGGCGCCCTCAAGCGCTGATTCAGGACGGGCGGCGCCCGGCGGATCGAGCGGCACCTCAGGGCTTGCCTCCGGCTTGCCAATCGGCAGGGTGAGCCGTGCCACCGTGCCTCGGCCCGGCGCCGATTGGAGATCGAATGTCCCCCCCAGCGCCCGCATGCGTTCCCGAATACTGAACAAGCCGAATCCCGACGCATCCGACGGTCGCTGCGCGACGAGCGGATCCATGCCTCGACCATCGTCGCGGACCTCGATGCGGAGCACACCGTTCTCCCGCACGAGCGACACCGAGGCGGCGTCGCATTCCGCATGCTTGGACGTATTGATCAGCAATTCCCGCACCGATTGGAACAACAAGACCGCCTCATCCTCGGGCAGGCCGTCTCCGCAGTCGTCCGGAGCCTCCAGGCGCACCCTCAAGTCATGCCGTTCCATGTACTCGCGCAGCCACCGCAAGGCCGCCGCCAAGCCGAAATCATGCAGCACGGGAGGTGCCAAGTCGGCAACCAATGTGCGGGTGTAGGTCAAGGCTTCGTTCAGGACGTCCTCGGTCTGCCGGATGAGATCCTGACAGGCCGGCACCATGCCGTCGATGCGTTTTGACTGGCCCAGCTTCAAGCGGCACAGGACCAGCATTTGTGCCAAATGGTCGTGCAACTCGGCTGCCAGGCGTTTGCGTTCCCGCAGTTCGGTCAAGTTGAGCTCGGTGGCCAGCGCCCGCAATTGCTGCTGGGACTGCGTGAGTTCGTCGGTCCGCTCGGACACCAATTGCTCCAATTGCCCGGCGAACACGCGCAGCCGCTCTTCGCGGTCGCGCAATTGCTCCTCCATGGCCCGCTGGTCCGTCACGTCGATGTTGGTGCCGAACCACCGGATAATCCGTCCCTGGCCATCGCGAATGGGCACCGCCCTGGCCAAGAACCAGCGAAAGCTTCCGTCCCTGGCACGCAGCGGAAACAGATCCTCCCATGGCTCCCCACTTTCCAGCGCCCGACGCTTGCCGGCCACCACCCGCTCGACATGATGCGGGTGATGCACCGCTTGCCATCCCCACCCCTGCATCTCTTCGAAAGTGGTGCCGGTGTAGTCGTACCAGCGGCGGTTATACCAGTAGACCGATCCGGCCTCGTCCATCATCCAGGCCAGCGGCGACATGTGATCGGCCAGCGTGCGGAAGCGCGCTTCGCTTTCCCGCAGTTCCTCCAGCAACCTCGACTTCTCGTCGGCGACCGCGCGCAGCTCGTCCCGCTGCCGGGCCAGGTCCTGCCGCTGCCGCCACAGCTGGATGAATACGTCCACCTTCCGCCGCAAAATCTCGGGTTCGACCGGCTTGTAGAGAAAGTCGACCGCCCCTGCGCCATATCCGCGGAAGCGGCGCTCGTTATCATGCGCGCCGGCGGTCAAAAAGATGATCGGGACGTGACGCGTGCGCTCGACGCCCCGCATCAATTCGGCCAATTCAAACCCGTCCATGATCGGCATCTGGACATCCACGATCGCCACGGCCACGTCGTGCACAAGTAGCAATTCGAGCGCCTCCTGCCCGGAGCGGGCGAACAAAATATCCGTGTCGTCGCGCCGCAACAGCCCCTGCATCGCTACGAGGTTGAGTTCCACATCATCGACCACCAGCACCTTTCCGGAATGCTCGGACATGGGCCCCCCTTTACCGTGCCTGAGCCAGCAAGGCGGACATGGCCGCCAACGACATCGGTTGCGCCTGCTCGCAGGCCTTGAGCGCCGCCTCCGGCATGGCGGCCGCCTCGGCGGAGGCGGGCGTTTG
>CAYQDJ010000057.1:0-17724 GCA_964416255.1 uncultured Nitrospira sp.
ACCTGACCGACTCGGTCAACGTCATGGCGACGAATCTGACGGACCAGGTGCGCGGCATCGTGAAGGTCGTGACGGCGGTGGCCACCGGCAACCTGCGGCAGAAGCTGACGGTGGAGGCCAAGGGTGAAGTGGCGGCGCTCGGCGAAACCATCAACAACATGACCGATACGCTGGCCACCTTTGCGGACCAGGTCACGAACGTGGCCCGCGAGGTCGGCGTCGAAGGGCGGCTGGGCGGCCAAGCGCATGTGCCGGGCGCCGCCGGGACGTGGAAGGACCTGACCGGCAACGTGAATCTGTTGGCCGCGAATCTGACCACGCAGGTCCGCGCCATCGCGAAAGTGGCCACGGCGGTGACGAAGGGCGATCTGACCCGGTCGATTCAGGTCGAAACGCGCGGCGAAGTGTCCGAGTTGAAGGACAACATCAATACGATGATCGACAATCTACGGGTCACGACGGAGCGCAACCAGGAACAGGACTGGCTGAAGACCAACGTGGCGCGGTTCACCCGCATGCTCCAAGGGCAGCGCAACCTGTTCACCGTGGGCGAGATGTTGTTGTCCGAGTTGGCTCCGCTCGTCGAGGCTCAGGAAGGCACCATCTACCAAATGGACGCGGTCGAAGGGCAGCCCGCCTCGCTGCGCCTCCTGGCGGCCTACGCCACGGCGGGCGTCCCCCAAGAACGCATCGCGATCGGGGAGGGGTTGATCGGGCAGTGCGCGAAGGAACGGCAACGCGTCTTGTTGAGCGACGTGCCCGCTTCCTATGCGGTTATCCAGTCGAGCTTGCGCGAATCCCTCCCGGCCAACATCGTGGTGTTGCCGGTCCTGTTCGAAGGACAGACGAAGGCCGTGATCGAACTGGCGTCCCTGCACGCCTTCACCGTGACGCGGCTGGCGTTTCTCGAGCAAGTGACGCAGAGCATCGGCGTGGTGCTCAACACCATCGAAGCGACCATGCGGACCGAAAACCTGCTTGAACAGTCGCAGCAGCTCACGAGCGAGTTGCAATCGCAGCAGAAGGAACTGACCCAGACCAATGAAGAACTCGAACGCAAGGCCAAGCAGTTGGCCGAACGCAATACGGAAGTAGAACGCAAGAACAAAGAGGTCGAGCAGGCACGGCGCGCGCTGGAAGAACAAGCCGCCGAATTGGCGCTGACCTCGAAATACAAATCGGAATTCCTCGCCAACATGTCCCACGAACTGCGGACGCCGTTGAACAGTATCCTGATCCTGGGCCAGCAGCTCGGCGACAATCCCACCGGCAACCTCACGCCCAAGCAGGTCGAGTTCGCGAAAAACATCCACAGCGCCGGCTCGGACCTGCTCAATCTGATCAACGATATCTTGGACCTCTCGAAAATCGAGTCGGGCACCGTCACGGTCGAAGCGGAGGACCTGACGTTTGTCGCACTTCGGGAAAGCGTGGAACGGACCTTCAAACCGATCGCCGAATCCAAGAACCTGCCGTTCCACGTGGACTTCGATCCCACCTTGCCGCGCGCCTTCAGCACCGACCCGAAGCGCCTCCAGCAGATCTTGAAAAATTTGCTGTCCAATGCGTTCAAATTCACCTCCCGGGGCCAGGTATCGATGCAGGTCCGGAGGGCCGACGTGGGATGGTCGGCGGATCATCCGGTGCTGAGCCGGGCCCATACCGTCGTGGCGTTGTCGATCACCGATACCGGCATCGGCATCGCCCCGGAGAAGCAACGACTGATCTTCGAAGCTTTTCAACAGGCGGATGCCGGCACCAGCCGGAAATACGGCGGGACCGGGCTGGGGTTGGCGATCAGCCGGGAATTGGCGGCGCTGCTCGGCGGGGAAATCCGCTTGGTGAGCGAACCGCGGCAGGGGAGCACGTTCACGCTGTATTTGCCGCTGTTATACACGGGGCCGGTGTCCGTCGAGAGCCGCCCCGCCGGCCCGGCGTCGTCCCACGCCCTGCCGGTCTCGGCCTTGCCGAGTCGGCCCGTCACGGACGTCCGCGTGCCGGACGACCGGGAAGAGCTGAAACCGGGTGATCCGCTGATGCTCATCGTGGAGGACGACCCGCATTATGCCCGCGTCCTGCTCGGGATGGCGCGGGACCACGGTTTCAAAGGCCTGGTCGCCGCGGGGGGCAAGGAGGCGTTGCACCTGGCCTCGAAGCATGTCCCCTCGGCCATCACGCTGGATATCGTGTTGCCCGACATGCTGGGGTGGACCGTGTTGCATCGTCTCAAACACGATCCCCGAACCAGGCACATTCCGGTGCAAATCATTTCCTCGGAGGAGGAACAGCGGCAGGGCCTGTCGCACGGGGCCTTCTCGTCTATGGTCAAGCCGGTGACGACTGAGGGCCTGGAATCCTGCTTCGCCCGCCTGCGTGCCTTCCTGGCATCGCCTTCACGGCGCCTGCTCATCGTGGAAGATGATGAACGGGAGCGCCGGAGTCTCGTCGAACTCCTGCATCACGACGATCTCGACATCGTGACGGCCGGCACCGGCGAGGAAGCCTGGGCGGCGTTGAGCGGTCAAGAGATCGACTGCTGCGTGCTGGACCTCCGGCTTCCCGACATGAGCGGGTTCGACTTGCTCGATCGGGTGCAAGCCGATCCGAAGGCGGCCCGCGTCCCGATCGTCGTGTTCACCGGCGCCGCGGTGACTCCGGACGATGAACGGCGGCTCAAGGCGGTGGCAAAAAGCATCGTGCTCAAGGATGTGCAATCGCCCGAGCGGCTGTTCGACGAAACGACGCTGTTTCTGCATCGAGTGGTGGCCGATTTGCCGGAAACCAAACAGCAGTGGCTCACGCGGCTGCACCATTCCAACGAGATTCTCAGGGGCCGCAAAGTGTTGGTGGTGGACGACGACGCCCGCAATATCTTCGCGTTGACGACGCTGCTCGAGGACCAAGATATGGAGGTGATCAGCGCCACCAACGGACGCCAGGCGATCGAGCTTATCCGCCGGACGGCGGACGTGGGCATCGTACTCATGGACATCATGTTGCCCGAAATGGACGGCTACGCGACGATTCGCGAGATTCGCCGGGACCCCGCCCACCGTGCCCTGCCCATCCTGGCGCTCACCGCCAAGGCGATGAAAGGGGATCGGGAAAAATGTCTGGAAGTGGGTGCGTCGGATTATGTGGCCAAGCCGGTCAATACGGAACAGCTGTTATCGATGCTGCGGGTCTGGCTGTACCGATGAGGGAGGCATGAAGGAGCCCGTCAATATCCTGCTGGTGGACGACGATCCGCGCAATCTCGACGTGCTGGAGAGCATTTTGACGTCGCCTGAGTACCGGCTGATCCGGGCGAAGACCGGCGATGAGGCCCTGCTGGCGCTCGTGATGGAAGAGTTTGCGGTGATCGTCTTGGACGTCCGCATGCCGGACCTCAGCGGGTATGAGTTGGCGCAGTTGATCAAACAGCGTAAACGCACGCGGCACGTGCCCATCATTTTTCTCACCGCCTATTACCGGGAGGATGAAGATGCCCTGCAAGGGTACGGTGCGGGCGCGGTCGATTATTTGAGCAAGCCGGTGAATCCGGTGATCCTCCGGTCGAAGGTCTCGGTCTTTGTCGATCTGTTCCGCAAGACGCGGACGCTGGCCACGATGAATCGCGCCATGGAGGTTGAAATCGAGAAGCGGCTCGCCGAACTCAAGGCCTCGCTCGCCGAAAAGGAGATTTTGCTGAAGGAAATCCATCATCGCGTGAAGAACAACCTCCAAGTGATCTCCAGTTTGATCGATCTGCAGGCGGACCGGCAGCCGGAGGAGCCGGTGAAGTCGCTGTTCCGTGACACCCGCGACCGGGTGCGGTCGATGGCCTTGGTCCATGAACGGTTATACCGGTCCGCGGACCTTGCGAGAATCGAATTGGGCGAGTACACGCGGAACTTGATGCGCGAGCTGTTCCTGGCGCACGGGGAACAATCGCGGCACATCCGTCTGGCCCTCGAGATGGAACCGGTGTGGCTTCCGGTGGATATGGCGATTCCCTGCGGGTTGATTCTGAACGAGCTGGCGACGAACAGCCTCAAACATGCGTTTGCCGGACGGGAGTCGGGCCTGATCCGGATTGATCTCGCGTGGACCGGGGCCGGTCGGGCGCGCCTGGTCTTTCATGACGACGGCGCCGGGTTGCCTCCCGGCATGGACTGGCACGCGACCCCTTCCCTGGGGCTGCGGCTCATTCGCATGCTGAGCGAACAGCTGGGCGCGGAACTGCAGCTGCGGGCGGGGCCGGGCACCACGTTTGAATTCGGGTTGGCCGTGGCCGGAGAGCAGCCGACAGCCATAGACGACGAAAGGGGGCGCCAATGGCACAACCACAGATCTTGATCGTTGAGGACGAGGCCATCGTCGCGGCCGATCTGGCCGGAAAGCTCGAGCGGGCGGGATACGCCGTCGTCGGGATCGCACCCTCGGGTGAGCAGGCGCTCAAAGTCGCCAAGCGGAGGCCGCCGAACCTGGTCCTCATGGATATTCGATTGGCCGGACCGCTGGACGGGATCGACACCGCGGATCGCCTGCGCGCCTTTCTTGATGCACCGGTGGTGTTTCTCACGGCCCATTCCGACCGTGACACCGTCAGGCGCGCCGGGGAAACCGCCCCCTTCGGGTATGTCCTGAAACCGTTCGACGAACGGGATCTGGCGGCACAGGTCGAGATGGCGTTGTACAAACATCGGGCGGAGCGGCGCCTGCGGGACAGTGAAGCCCGCTATCGGGCCCTGGTTGAAACCGCCATCGACGGCATCGTCGCGATCGACCACCGGGGCACGGTGCTGTCTTGCAATGCCGCCGCCGAACGCATGTTTGGGTATGAACGGAACGAGCTGCTTGGCCGCCCGATCTCGACGGTGATGCCGGTGCCGTTTCGCGAAGAAGAGGAAACACCCATCGCCGGCGCCGGTCCCGTCATCGGGGTCTGGCGGGAACTGACGGCGCAGCGTCGCGGCGGCCGCATGTTTCCCGTCGAAATCGCCGTCAGCCGAGCCTCGGTGGACGGCGAGGGGCTCTTTACCGCGATCATCCGCGATGTCACCGAACGCCACGCCGCGCACGAAAACATCCGCCGGCTGGCGGAAGACTTGGAACACCGTGTGAAGGAGCGGACATCGGATTTGGTCCAGTCGCAGGAGCGGCTCCGGGCGCTCGCCGCGGAATTGAACCTTGCGGAGCAACGCGAGCGCAAACGGTTGGCGACGGAACTCCACGACCATCTGGCCCAATTGTTGGTGTTGGGGCAGCTCAAGCTGGCACAGGCCAAGCGACTGACGGAGGTGCAGCCGAAATGCGCGGACTTGATCGCCGAGACCGCTGAGGTCCTGGACGAGTCCCTCCACTATACGCGCACGTTGGTGGCGGACTTGAGTCCGGCGGTCCTGCATGATGTCGGCCTGCGGGCCGCGCTCGCATGGCTCGCGGAGCGGATGCAGCGGCATGAGTTGGCGGTGGCCGTCCGGTGGACAGGCGACGACCAGGTCCGGTTACCCGAGGACCAGCGGGTGTTGTTGTTCCAGTCGGTCCGCGAGTTGTTGATGAATGTCTCCAAACATGCCGGATCGGGACGGGCGGAGGTGTCCGTCGAACGGGGCGACGCCGAGCTGTCCATCGAGGTGCGTGATGCGGGCAAAGGGTTTGACGCCGCCGCGGCTGAGCGGTCGACCACTCCGGTGTCTTCCAAGTTCGGGCTCTTCAGTATCCGGGAACGAATGAAGGCCATGGGCGGGCGGTTCGACCTCCAGTCGGCGAGCGGGAAGGGCACGACGGCTCGGCTGATCGTGCCCATAGGCGAGCCGGAGGCGGGCGGCGACCGGCACGAGGCGCACTGCGAGGCGGTGCCGACTATTGCCCGTGAGGCGTTTCGGGCCGACACGGACGGCGAACAGCAGAGGGTGTGTCGCTCGGGCACCGAGGAGGCGTTCCCGCTCACCGGGCATGCGTCACCCGCTCAGATCCGGGTGTTGCTCGTCGACGATCATGTGGTGGTGCGGCAAGGGTTGCGCAGCCTCTTGGAGAGTTATGCGGACGTGGACGTCGTCGGCGAAGCGGGGGACGGACTCGAAGCCGTCGCCATGAGCGAAGCCCTCAGGCCCGAGGTCGTTCTCATGGACGTCAATATGCCGAAGATGGACGGGATCGAGGCGACCACGCGCATCAAGTCGAGGTGGCCGTCGCCCATCGTTATCGGCCTCTCGATGCACAGCAACGAGCATTACGAGCAGCGCATGAAAAAGGCCGGCGCTGCGGCCTATTTGTCGAAGGAATCGGCCGGCGACAGCCTGCACGAGATGATTATGAGCTGCCGTCTCGCCGGCGAAGGAGCGCCCGGGGGACATTGACCTGGGCGGGCGCAACGGAGTTTCCTAGGGGGCTATGAAACAGGTCATACCGGTGGATGTCGGACAGTTCATTCTCGACCGGATCGACTCGATCGCACAGTTGGAGGCGTTATTGCTGCTGCGCGCCAGTCCGGACACCTGGTGGGCCTGCAAGGGCGTGGCGGAGCGATTGTATATCTCTCCAGAAGAATGTCGGCCGGTGCTGGACGGATTGTGTAAGCGAGGCTTGTTGTTGAGCCGCGACCCCGCGGAAGGCGGGAGCTATCGGTATCGGCCGGAAACCGGCGAACTCCGCGAAATGGTCGACCGGCTCGCGTACTACTATACGAAGCATCTCGTGCCGGTTTCGCATCTCGTGCATGCGAAGGCGCGGACCCGGTTGGAGGGATTTGCGCGGGCATTCAAATTGTCTTCAAACCAGGAGTGAATGATGGCGTCGATCATCTTCGGTCTCTGTGCTCTGACCGCGGCGCTCTGCACCTCCTTGCTCCTGCAGGCGTATCGTCGGACGGGCTATCGGCTTCTGTTCTGGAGCGGACTGTTCTTCGCCGTCTCGACGGTGAGCAACGGGTTGTTGATCGTCGATAAGCTGGTGTTCCCCGACGTGGATTGGAGCGTGATGCGGTATGTTATGTCCCTGGCCGCGCTCGCGCTGCTGCTGCGCGGCTTGATCTTCGAAGCGGAGTGAGATCGTGGGGCTCGCGAGCGAGAGTTTGAAAGAGTTCCTAATCGGCGCCATCGTGATGGGGGATCTCGTCGCCGCGTTCTTCTTTTTGCGGTACTGGAAGGTGACCGGTGACCGCTTCTTCCTCTTTTTTGTCTGGTCGTTTGTGTTCGGCGCGCTCAGCCGGATCATCCTCGCCGTCAGCCAGAGCTCCGAATTCGAGCCGCTGGTTTATCTCATCCGTCTTCTGTCGTACCTCCTGATTCTTCTCGCGATCCTCGATAAAAATCGCGCCACCATCCGGAAAACCTTGTTTCAACGAACCTGAAGCGGGACACCCCGTTGCCGCGCGTGAGTCGTCTCCTCATCTTCGATCTTCGGACGCTCGACGGGCGAGACGCCGCGCCGTTCGTTCCCGGTTCATTCCTCTGCCTGCTTCGCGAACGATCGTCCATAGAGGGGTGTGAAGCCATGGCCAGCAGCAACCTTTAGGAAGAAAGTAGCATGACGGATCAAGCAGGGAGCCATTCGGATCATGCGCCAAGGCAAGATGGCCCTGGCCTGAGCAGCCCCCCGTCGGCCGACGATCGTGGGTGAAAACGGGGACGAAGTTGTCTAAAAAAGTGGACAAGTGACGGAGAACTAGGGGTCTCCCTAGGAGGGTACAGCCGAGGGTCTGCGGTACACTCCGAGCCCTCCCCTGTCCTCCCGGGGCCATGAAATATTGTTCGTGTTGGTAAGGACTTATGAGCCACGACGCCCCCTTGCCTCTGCCTGAGCGGCTCTGTACTCATGACCAACGGGAAACCTTCCTCTGCTTGATGCAGCAGAGCAGCGAGTTCATCGGGATGGCCGATCCCGAGGACGGCCGTCTCATGTGCCTGAATCCCGTAGGCCGCCGGCTGATCGGTTTGTCGGTGCGAGAGGATGTGGCTGGCATCCGGATGCACGACTACGTGGCGCCGGATTCCCTGGCTCTGTTCCAAGACACCGTGCGGCCGACCGTGCTCGCCACCGGGCAGTGGAGTGGCGAGATGCGACTCCGGCACGTGCGTTCGGGCGCGGAGATCGAGGCGGAGTGCTCGGCGTTTCTCGTCCAGGATGCCGCCGGGCAGACATCGGGAGTCGGCCTCATCGTTCGCACCATGGACGATCGCACGGGGACGGAGACGTCTCAAGCCGGCGAACACCGGCTTCGCGCGGTGCTCCACGCGGCTGACATGGGAACGTGGATCGACCAGCAGGCGGCTGCGTCCCTGCATGATCGTGAGGAACAGCTGCGGGCCATGTTCGATCAGGCGGGCGTCGGGATCGCGGTGATCGATCGCGACGGAGGGTTCGTCGACGTCAACGATTGCCTCTGCGCCATCCTCGGCCGCAGGCGCGGAGATCTTGTGAAAACCACCTGCGGCGCCCTTACCCATCCTGACGATCGGGGCCGTCATGCGCGGTTGATGGACGACGTGGTGGCGGGCCGGTGCCTGTCTCTCCAAATGGAGCAGCGGTATGCCAAACCGGACGGCTCCTGGACGTGGGTGCATGTGAGCATCTCGCCGGTGCGTGTCAAGGCGGGCGATGAGCCCCGGTATATGGCAGTGGTGCACGCCATCAACGAGCGCAAACAGACGGAATTAGCCTTCCAAGAACAATTGGCGCTGACCCGCGCGATCACCGACAATTCGACCCGTGCCCTGTTTATCTGCGACGAGCGGGGCCATGGCACTTTCATGAACCACGCCGCTGAGGCCGTCTTCGGCTATACCAGAGACCAGATCGCGGCCTGTCCAGTACACGAGCTGATCCACTCTCATGGAGACGGATTCCCCCCGGACACCGACTGTCCCCTGGGTCGTGCACTGGCGACCCATACGTCGATCCGCGAGCAGGAAGATAGGTTTGTTCGTTCGACCGGGGAGACGGTCCCGGTGCTCGTGTCCGCCAGTCCCATCCTACGGGATGGCCGGCTGGCGGCAATGGTTATCGAAGCGCTGGATATCACCAAGCGGAAGGATGCGGAAGCGGGGCTCCATCAAATGGCGGATGCGATGCCGCAGATCGTCTGGGCGGCGCGGCCGGACGGGTATTTGGATTATTACAATGCCCGGTGGTACGAATCGACCGGGGCGCAGAGAGACCTGGGTGGCGATGCCAGTTGGATGCCCATGCTTCATCCGGACGACGTCCAGCGTACCTTGGACACGTGGTATCACTCAATCCGGACCGGAGAGCCCTATCAAATCGAATACCGCTTGCGGAACGCGCAGACGAGTTCGTATCGCTGGCATCTCGGCCGGGCCTTGCCCGTGCGCAACCAGCAGGGCGCCATCGTGCGTTGGTTCGGCACCTGCACCGATATCGAGGAGGTCAAACGGGCGCAGGAGGCATTAAGCGAAAGCGAGTCACGGCTTCGCCTGGCGATGGCGGCGGGAAAGATGGGGGCGTGGGAGGTGGACCTGCGCACCGGTGAAACGCACTGGGATGCCAGGGAGTTTGAGTTGACCGGCGTGCCGCCAGGGTCGCCGATTTTCAACAAGAAGGGGTTATTTTACAGCTTGGTCTATCCCGACGACTTGCCGAGATTAAAGACGGCCGTGTTGGGGGCGATTCAGTCTTCCGGCGGGTACGACGAAGAGTTTCGGATCAGGCGTCCGGATGGGGCCGTCCGATGGCTGGCCGGAAAGGCCCTCATCGTGGCGGACCATCAAGGACAGCCGGCCTATCTCATCGGTGTCAATTTCGACATCACCGACCGAAAAGAGGCCGAAGAGCGTCTGTGGGCCTTTACCAACGAACTCGAACAGCGCGTCGCGGAGCGGACGGAAGCGTTGCAGACGTCTCAGGATCGCCTGCGGGCACTGGCGACGGAACTCAACCTCGCGGAACAGCGCGAACGCAAACGGCTCGCCGTCGAGTTGCACGATCATTTGGCCCAACTGCTGGTGTTGGGACGCTTGAAATTGGGGCAAGCTAAGCGGGTTCCCGCGGGGGAGCCGAAAGGCGCGGAGTTGATCGTGCAAACGGAGGAAGTCCTGAACCAGGCCTTGGCCTATACCCGGACATTGGTCGCCGAGCTAAGCCCGCCCGTTCTGCGCGAGTTTGGATTGCCGGCGGCCTTGACGTGGCTGGGAGAGTGGATGCAACGGCATAATCTGTCTGTCACCGTGCAGATCGACTTGGGCGAGGCGGCCGGCGAACAGGGGCTGAGTCTGCCGGAAGATCAAGCCGTGTTGTTGTTTCAATCCGTGCGGGAACTGCTCATGAACACGGCCAAACATGCAGATACCGATCGTGGGACGGTGCGGCTGACCTGTCAGGGCGAGGAACTGTGCATCGAGGTCGCGGACAACGGAAAGGGGTTTGATCCCGCCGGAGCGGCGAATGAGCGGTCGCAAGCGGCGCCTTCCTCGGGATCCGGATTCGGCTTGTTCAGCGTGCGCGAGCGGATGCAGGCGATCGGCGGTCGGTTGGATGTTCGCTCGGTGCTGGGCCAGGGCACCAAGGCCAGGCTCCGGTTGCCGATTGGGATGCCGGCGGTGAGAGCGGCGGGGTCGACGAGTCGTGCCTCGCTCCCTCCAGCGGAGGGCGGCGAGCAGATGGTCGGCGCCGCAGGGCCCACCAAGGCGTCACCGGGCAGGCATCAGTCGGACAAGGACGGCGAGCAGCGGAACGCCGATCCCGGAGGCTCCGAGCGGCCGTCGCCCGTGCAGCGCCACGGGCCGCGTCTTCGGATCTTGCTGGTGGACGACCATGCGATGGTCCGGCAGGGATTGCGGAGCTTGTTGGACACCTATCCGGACGTGGAAGTGGTGGGTGAAGCGGCCGACGGCGAGGAGGCGGTGGCCTCAGTGGAGCGACTGCATCCTGCCATTGTGGTGATGGATATCAACATGCCGAGGCAAAACGGCATTGATGCCACCGTCACGATCAAAGCCCGTCACCCGGACATTCTAGTCATCGGGCTGTCGGTCAATCCGGCAGGAGAGAACCAAACGGCGATGCTGCGGGCCGGCGCGTCCATGCTCTTGACCAAAGAGGCGGCTGTCGATGAACTCTACCGAGCGATTCAATTGGTCAGGGAAGGCCGCTGATGTCGTCAGGGACCGAAGAGGATTGTCAAGACTTTGAGAGGGGAACGGTGACGGAGCCGACTGGGTCCTGGCTGGTCGGAGGCGGCGAGATGGGTGCGCGCATCCGGAAGTATGACTGGTCGGCCACGAGCTTGGGGCCCATGGAGGCGTGGCCGCAAAGTTTGAAAACCGCCGTGACTCTGCTTCTCCTGTCACCGGTGCCGATTGTGATGCTCTGGGGCCCGGACGGCATCATGATCTACAACGATTCCTACTCCGTCTTCGCGGGGGGGCGACACCCGAAGCTCCTTGGCTCGAAGGTGTTGGAGGGCTGGCCCGAAGTGGCCGCTTTTAATGCCCACGTGATGCGTGTCGGACTGTCGGGAGGGACGCTCGCCTATCGCGACCAGCATCTGGTTTTGTATCGTCACCAGATGGCTGAGGATGTCTGGATGAATCTTGACTACAGCCCGGTGCTGGATGAGGGGGGGAACCCCGCGGGCGTGTTGGCCATCGTCGAGGAGACGACCAGGCGCGTGATCGGCGAGCGCCGACTCAGGACGTTGCGGGAGGTCGCTTCGCGCACGGCCGCCGTCGAGTCGGTCGAGGAGGTGTTCCGGAATGCCTCGGCGGCGATGGCGTCCGAGGACCCGGCCGATATGCCATATGCGTTGCTCTACCGTGTGACGTTCGACGGTCACGCTCGATTGGCGGCGTCCTATGGAGTCGATGTGCGTACGGAGGCTCAGGAATTCGACGTCCGTTCCGGCGAGAAATGGGTGGCTCCGTTCGGACGGCTGCGTGAGACAGGACTCGCCCAGAATTGCAACGCTGATCTGCTCGTCGCCGCGGGGCTGTCGCCGGTGCATGAGCGGATGCTGGTGTTGCCGATTACCGCCGGATCGACCGTTGCCGGGTTTGTCGCGGTGGGTCTCAGCCCGTACCTCGCCGCGCAAGCCGACCATCGCGACTTTCTTCACCTCATAGTCGATCAGATCTCGAAAGCGGTGTCGACCGCCAAAGCCTTGGAAGAGGAACGTCAGCGCGCCGCGGCGCTGGCCGAGTTGGATCGTGCCAAGACGGTGTTTTTCAGCAACATCAGCCATGAATTGCGCACGCCGCTCACCTTGATGTTGGGACCGCTTGAAGATCTCCTCGCGCAGGGGAAGACAGACGCCGAGCGGGACGCGTTGGGAGTGATCCATCGGAACGGGTTGCGGCTCCTCAAGCTGGTCAACACGATGCTCGAGTTTTCGCGCCTCGAGGCAGGCCGTGCACACGCCAGGTACCTGCCGACCGATCTCGCCGCCCTCACGGCCGACCTGGCCGGAGTGTTTCGCTCGGCCATCGAGCGGGGAGGGCTTCGGTTCATCGTGGACTGTCCGCCGCTGGCGGAACCGGTCTACATCGACCACGCCATGTGGGAGAAAATCGTCCTCAATCTGCTGTCCAACGCCTTCAAATACACGTTCAACGGTGAGATCGAAATCGGTCTTCGATCGGAAGGCGAAGGGCAAGGGGCGCAAGAAAGTGCGAGTGTCGCGCGAAGCGTGACGCTATGGGTGCGTGACACCGGCACCGGGATCCCCGGCGACGCCCTCCCGCATTTGTTCGAACGGTTCTACCGTGTGGAAGGGGCGACGGGACGCACGATTGAAGGTAGCGGCATCGGATTAGCCTTGGTAGAGGAACTGGTTAAGCTTCATGGAGGATCCGTGCAGGTGGAAAGCTGCCCAGGAGAGGGCAGCACGTTTCTGGTGACCGTGCCGTTCGGCACAGGGCATCTCCCGCCGGATCGAATCGTCGACGATCCGGTGCTGATCTCGACGGCTTCCGGCGCCGGGCTGTATGTCCAAGAAGCGCTTGCATGGCTTCCGTCCGAGGCCCCGACCAAGGCGGCCGGCATCGACTCCATCCCGGCACACCCTCCTCGTCACCCATCGATGTCCGCACGGCCGCGGGTATTGGTGGTCGATGACAACGCGGACATGCGGGGCTATGTGAGCCGGCTGTTGAGCGGCTCCTATGACGTGACCGTAGCTCCGGACGGGGACGCGGCGCTGTCCGAGGTGAGACGTCAGGCACCCGATTTGATTCTGAGTGATGTGATGATGCCGAAGCTCGACGGCATCGGGCTGCTCCGAGCCGTGCGCCGTGAACCGACGCTGGTGAACATCCCTGTCATCCTTCTTTCGGCCCGAGCCGGTGAAGAGTCCAGGATGGAAGGATTGGAACAGGGCGCCGACGACTATGTCGTCAAGCCGTTTACCGCCCAAGAACTCCTTGCCCGGGTGAGCGCTCATCTGAGCCTGGCGCGGGTCCGGCAGGAGGCCGCCCGCGAGGTTGCCCGCAGCAACCGGTTCTTGGAGCGACTGGCCGCGTCCACGCCGGATCTGTTGTTCGTGTACGACATCCTTGCCGGCACCAACGTCTATGTCAATTCTCCACTCAACGTCGCGCAGGGATACGACCGGGAGGAAGGCCAAGCCCACTCCGGCGGTCTGACGGACGCCCTGATTCATCCCGACGATCTGTCGGGAGTCAGGGAGTGGTATGCGCAGTTCGATGTCGTGCCCGACGGCGTTGTGCTTGAGCATGCCTACCGCGTTCGGCACGCGGACGGCTCCTATCGATGGCTCTCCGCCCGCGCGACGGTCTTCGAACGAACCGCGGCCGGTCGGGCGAAACAGATCGTCGGTGTGGCGGCGGATATCACCGAGCGCAAACGCCATGAGACGGAACTGTTTGTGCGGACCCGTCAACAGGCCTGCCTGTTTGGGTTGGCGAATGCCGTCAACCGAGCGGATGATCTGACCGACCTCCATGAGAAGGCGTTGGAGAGCATCATCACCTCGCTGAATGCCGATCGCGCCTCAATCCTCTTGTTTGACCAGCAAGGTGTCATGCGGTTTCAGGCCTGGCGGGGACTCTCAGAAACGTACCGTCGGGCCGTCGACGGTCATTCGCCCTGGCGGCAGGACTCGACCGACGCGCAGCCGATTATGATCGGTCTGATCGGCGAGGCACCGATCGACGGGCAGCTCAAGACGGTGATTCAAGGCGAGGGGATTCAGGCCTTGTGCTTTATTCCGCTCAAGTCGAGCGGCCGGCTGCTCGGCAAGTTCATGGTTTACTTCAACCGTCCATACGAAATGACTGATGAAGAACGTGATCTCGCCCAAACGATAGCAGGCACATTGGCCATGGGCATCGAACGAAAGCGCGCCGAAGAGGCCCTGCGCATGAGCGAAGAGCGATTCCGCCTTGCGATGACCGCCGGCAACGTGGGCGTGTGGGAATGGGACGTCGAACACAATGTCGTTACGTGGACGGAGTCGTTGTACAAGCTCCACGGGATCGAACGGAGCGCGCCATCGATGACCGTCGAGGGCTTTCGTTCACTGGTTCACCAGGAGGATCGCTCCCGGGTCTCCCAGGCCATCGAGGCAACGCTCAACCGCGGAGCGCCCTATGAGCTGGAATTTCGCGCAGTCCGTCCGGACGGCGAGGTGATCTGGCTTTTCACCAGCGCCGTGGTGGTTCGCGACAAGGAGCGGCCGGTCCGCATGATCGGCGCAACCGTCGACATGACCGCTGCGAAGCGGGCAGCCGAGCAGCTCAAGGCATGGAGTCTGTACCTGGAGCAGCGTGTGGCCGAACGCACGGACGAATTGCAGCAGTCGCAGCAGCGGCTCCGGGCGTTGGCAACGGAATTGAGTTTGGCGGAACAACGCGAGCGAAAGCGCGTCGCGACCGAGTTGCACGACTATTTGGCGCAGATGTTGGTGCTGGCCCGTTTGAAGGTGGGACAAGCGAAGCGCATGACCGTCCCGACTCCCGCCTTGCTGGCGCAGATCGACGACGTCTTGGCCGAATCGCTTACCTATACCCGGACCCTAGTCGCCGATCTCAGTCCGCCGGTACTGCACGAATTCGGATTGCCCGCGGCATTGACCTGGCTCGCCGACCGCATGAAACGGCATGATCTGGCCGTGACGGTCGAGATCACCGGCGAGCCGGACCTGCTCCCGGAGGCGCAGGCCGTGCTGCTGTTCCAGTCGGCGCGGGAGTTATTGATGAACGTCAGCAAACATGCGCAGGTCCAAGAGGCCGTCGTACAGATGAGCACCGCCGATGATCGAATCGTGCTGACGATCCGTGATGCCGGCGTGGGATTTGATGGGGACACGGGACAGCGCGGCACGTTCGGGCTGTTTTCCATCCGAGAGCGTATGAAAGCGTTGGGTGGATCGGTTGAGGTCGACTCGTCGCCAGGGCGCGGGACGACGGCACGGCTGATCCTTCCTATCGAGAGACCGGCAGTGAGTGCCGACGATCCGTCGTCCATGACAGGCGCCGGGCGGCCAACGGAAGCCGATCACAACAGGCGGAATGTGGCCGCGTCACCGTCACCCGCCGCGCATCGCGCATCCCCGGCCGGCATCCGGGTCCTGCTGGTGGACGATCACGTGATGGTGCGCCAAGGACTGCGGAGCATTCTGGAAGAGTATGCTGACATCGAGGTCGTCGGTGAAGCGTGGGATG
The DNA here is from genome assembly GCA_964416255.1 of uncultured Nitrospira sp. Lineage (GTDB taxonomy): Bacteria > Nitrospirota > Nitrospiria > Nitrospirales > Nitrospiraceae > Nitrospira_D. The sequence continues at coordinate 15,621 of CAYQDJ010000057.1, forward strand.
GCGAAGAGGCCCTCTCCTTTGCTCACGAGCTGCACCCGGACATCGTGGTGATGGATATCAATATGCCGAAAATGAACGGGGTTGAGGCCACGGCGGCGATGACGGCACGTCATCCTCAGATCATCGTCATCGGTCTGTCGGTCAATCCCTCCGGCGACAATGGGCGGGCCATGTTGCAAGCGGGTGCGGCGGTGGTGCTGACGAAAGAAGCGGCGGTGGATGTGCTGTATCGCGCGATTCAAGACGTGTTGGAGGACCGGTGCCGTACGGAGTCCATTCAAGAAAGGCCGCTTCCCGCGAGTTCCGTTTCCATCGACAAGGACAGGGGAGTCCACCCATGACTGCGTCGTCCTTGTACACCGTCCGTGAGGGGTTAACCTAGCGATGACGCGAACACGGTATCAACAAGACTCGGTCTCCGTCGTCGATCTGTCGATCGTCGTCTCGATGATCCTGGTGTTTGCGTGCGACGTTTTTACCCCACTGGGGATCACGCCCTGGGTATTGTATCTGCTGCCGGTTGTGCTGGCGTTCTTCGAATGGCGTCCCCTCGTGCCGCCGGCGGCGGCCGCGGCCGTGACCGTGCTCACCGTGATCGGCTTTTTCGTGAGTCCGCTTGGAACGGATCAGACGATCAGCTTCGTTAATCGCGCGTTCGGCGTGGCGACGGCCTGGGCCATGGGCGCGATGGGGTATCAGTTCGTCCGAAACAAACTCGCCGTCCGCCGCGAGGAGTGGCTGCAATCGGGCAAGGCCTTGCTCAATCAGCATATGGTCGGCGATCTGTCTTTGAGTGATCTGGGCGACCAGGTGCTGCACACACTGGCGCACTATCTCGACGTGCAAGCCGGAGCGATTTTCCTGGAGGAGGAGGACGTCCTCCGCCGGTTCGCCACCTATGGGATTCCCGACGGAGCCCGTCTGCCGGAGCACGTCCGGGCAGGGGATGGACTGCTCGGCCAGGTCCTGAAGGAAAACCGCATCATCATGGTTGACGACGTGCCGGAGGACTACCTGGTCGTCGGCTCGTCGCTCGGCCGTCACGCCCCGCGCCATCTCGTGATCGCGCCGTTGACCGTCGACGACCGGGTCAACGGGGTATTGGAACTGGGCTCATTCGGGCCGATGGACGAGGCGATCACAGAGTTGCTCGACCGGGTGTCGCGGCCTGTGGCCATCGCGGTGCGCTCGGCACACTATCGAACCAGGCTGCAGGCGTTGCTCGAGGAAACCCAGCGCCAGGCCGAAGAACTGCAGATGCAGACGGAAGAGCTGCGGGTCGCCAACGAAGAACTGGAGGAGCAGACCCGTGCCCTCCATGAGTCCAACACGCGCCTGGAACAGCAGCAGGCGGAGCTGGAACAAACCAATGCGCAGCTGGAAGAACAGGCCGCTATTCTCGAAAGCCAGAAACGGGAATTGGTCGAGGCGAAGCAAATTCTAGAGGCCCAGGCCGGAGAACTGCGGCAAGTAAGCCGATACAAGTCCGAGTTTCTTGCCAATATGTCGCACGAGTTGCGCACGCCCCTCAATGCCTCGCTGATTCTGGCGAGGTTGCTCGCCGACAACGAGGAAGGCACCCTGACGCCCGAACAGGTGAAACAAGCCAGGACGATCGAGGCGGCCGGCAACGATTTGCTGGTGCTCATCAACGACGTGCTCGACCTGGCCAAGGTGGAAGCCGGCCATTTGGACGTGCATCCGCAGCCGGTGGTGGTGCAGCGCCTGATGGACCACCTCAGCGGGACGTTTCGGCTGGTGGCCGAGCAGAAGGGTTTGTCATTGCAGTCGCGGTTGGCCGAGGATGCGCCCGGCGTCATCGAGACGGATCCCAAGCGCCTCGAGCAGATTTTGCGGAACCTGTTGTCCAACGCGATCAAGTTCACGGAGCAGGGAGAGGTAACGCTCGAAGTCGGTCGCGCCAAGGACGGCCGCATCGCCTTCGCCGTGCACGACACGGGCATCGGCATTCCCGAGCACCAGCAGCAGATCATCTTCGAGCCCTTCTGCCAAGCCGACGGCACGACCAATCGCAAATTCGGCGGCACGGGCCTGGGTTTGTCGATTTCGCGCGAATTGGTCCAGTTGTTGGGCGGGGAGATTC
>CAYQDJ010000057.1:17734-20416 GCA_964416255.1 uncultured Nitrospira sp.
CCTCAAGAGCCTGGTCGGTCGAGGCACCACCTTTACCGTCTTGCTGCCTGCAATCTATGAGGAGGCCTCCGCCGCGCGTCCTGCGTTCGACACGAGACAGGCGGGTCCTCCTCCGGTCGCGACCCAGCGGGAAGACCGCGACGCCGCCTCGAAGGCGCGTATCAATGACGACCGCGCGCAGCTCAAAGGGGACCGGCGCGCGATTCTGATCGTGGAAGACGACGAACCCTTTGCACGGATTCTCTATGATCTCGCGCATGAGCTGAATTTTCAGGCGTTGATTGCGGCGACCTCCGAAGAGGCGCTGGCGCTGGCGGCGCAGTACGGCCCGAGTGCGGTGCTGCTCGACATCGGTCTTCCCGATCATTCCGGCCTGTCCGTGCTCGACCGGTTGAAACTGGATGTGCGCACCCGGCATATCCCGGTCCATGTCATCTCGAGCCATGATTACATGGAGACGGCCCTCTCGCTCGGTGCGGTGGGGTATATGCTCAAGCCGGTCAAACGCGAGGAGTTGATCCAGGCCTTTCGGAGGCTGGAAACCCGCCTGGTCAAGCGGATGCGGCGGGTGCTGATCGTGGAAGACGATGCCCGCCAGCGCGACAGTCTTTCGCAGCTGCTCGCCACCGGCGAGGTGGAGACGGTCGGGGTCGCGACGGCGGCGGAGTGCCTGGACCGGTTGCGCGGCACCACGTTCGACTGCATGGTGCTCGACATCAACCTGCCGGACGCGTCCGGACTTCAGTTGCTGGACACGCTCGCCCGAGAAGATCGCTATCAGTTCCCTCCGGTCATCATCTATACGGGGAAGGAGCTCACGGCCGAGCAGGAACAAACCCTGCGAAAATACTCCAAGTCGATCATCATCAAAGGCGCGAAATCTCCGGAGCGCCTGCTCGACGAGGTCACCTTGTTTCTGCATCAAGTGGTGGCCGAGCTTCCGGCTCGCCAACGGGCCATGCTGGAGAAATCCCACAACCGCAGCGCCGCGCTGGAGGGAAAGCAGATTTTGGTCGTCGAAGATGACGTGCGGAACATCTTTGCACTTACGAGCATTTTGGAGCCGCACGGGGTGACGATCCGCGTCGCCCGCAACGGCCGGGAAGCGTTGAGCGAATTGGAGCGCACCGCGAAGCGGGAGACGCCCGGCATTGACCTCGTCCTCATGGACATCATGATGCCCGAAATGGACGGTCTCTCGGCCATGCGTGAAATCCGACGGCGGCCCGAGTGGAAGAGATTGCCCATCATCGCGCTCACGGCCAAGGCGATGAAACACGATCAGGAAGAAGCGCTGGTCGCCGGGGCCAATGACTATATGGCCAAGCCGATCGACGTGAACAAACTGCTGTCGCTGGTACGGGTGTGGATGCCGCGATGAAGCAGGAGGTCGTGCTCCCGCACGAGGAGCTGGAGCTGAGGCTGCTCTTGGAAGCCATTTATCACACGTATCAGTACGACTTTCGCGGCTATTCGATGGCCTCGATCAAGCGGCGCCTGTCGCAGGCCCGGGAGCGATTGGGCTATCGGAGTTTTTCACTGTTGCAAGACCGGGTGGTGCACGACCCGTCCATATTGCCGAAGATGCTCGATTATCTGACCGTGCAGGTCAGCGAAATGTTTCGGGACCCGTCGTATTTCCTGGCCTTGCGCCGGGACATCGTGCCGATGTTGAAGACCTATCCCTCCGTGAAGGTTTGGGTCGCCGGCTGCGCGACGGGGGAGGAGCTGTACTCACTGGCCATCCTCTTCCGTGAGGAGGACTTGGAAAACCGGACGGTGTTCTACGCGACCGACATCAATGCCGATGCTTTGAAGAAAGCGGAAGCGGGTGTGTACGATTTGGATCGGGTCGCGCAGTTCACCGCGAACCATCAACGGTCCGGCGCCGCCTGTTCGCTCTCGGACTATTACACGGCCGCGTACAACGCGGCCGTGTTCGATAAATCGTTGCGCCGCCGCACGGTCTTTTCCGATCACAGTTTGGTGTCCGACTCCGTCTTCGCGGAGGTGCAGCTCGTGTCCTGCCGCAACGTGCTCATTTATTTCGATCGCTCGTTGCAGGACCGCGCGATCGGGTTGTTCGAGGAGGCGCTCGTGCGCAAAGGCTTTCTGGGGCTGGGGGCGAAAGAGACCTTGCGGTTCAGCGCCCATGCCGGGGCGTTCGATGATGTTCTGCCGCAGGAGCGGATTTACCAAAAGCGGGGCGACCGATGAGTGATGCCACTGCTGCGGCGGCGCGAATGGGCGACGTGCAGGCCGTCGTCATGGGGGCCTCGGCCGGCGCCGTGTCCGCGCTCTCGCAGCTCTTGCCGGCACTGCCGAAAGGGTACCGGTTGCCGATCCTGATCGTGGTGCACGTCCCGGCCAATCCGAACACGAATCTGGCGGGGTTGTTTCAGCCGAAATGCCACGTGACGGTGAAGGAAGCGGAGGACAAAGAGCCGATTGTGCCGGGCACGGTGTATTTTGCGCCGCCCGATTACCATCTGCTGATCGAGCGAGGCCGGTACGTGTCGTTGTCCGTCGAGGAGCCAGTGAATTTTTCCCGACCGTCGATCGACGTCTTGTTTGAATCGGCCGCCGACGTCTATGGCCGCCGCCTCCTCGGCATCATTTTGACGGGCGCCAATCATGACGCCGCCGCCTCCTCGGCATCATTTTGACGGGCGCCAATCATGA
>CAYQDJ010000058.1:0-2093 GCA_964416255.1 uncultured Nitrospira sp.
ACCTCCGCGGCAAATCCGTTCAACTGGTCCACCATCGTATTGATCGTATTTTTCAAGGCGAGAATTTCGCCCTTCACGTCCACCGTGATCGTGCGCGACAAATCGCCGCGCGCCACCGCGGTGGTCACCTCGGCAATATTGCGCACCTGCGCGGTCAGATTGTTCGCCATGGCATTGACCGAATCGGTCAGGTCTTTCCACGTGCCCCCGACACCGGGTACCACGGCCTGCCCGCCGAGTTTGCCTTCGGTGCCGACCTCGCGGGCCACCCGCGTGACCTCGGAGGCGAACGACCGCAATTGCTCCACCATCGTATTGATGGCTTCCTTCAACTGGAGAATCTCGCCGCGCACGTCGACCGTGATTTTCTTGGACAAGTCCCCGTGGGCGACGGCGATGGTCACCTCGGCGATGTTGCGGACCTGGGCGGTCAGGTTGCCGGCCATCTGGTTCACCGAGTCCGTCAGTTCCTTCCAGACCCCGCTGACCCCTTTGACCTTTGCCTGTCCGCCCAACTTGCCTTCGGTCCCGACCTCCCTGGCCACGCGGGTGACTTCCGACGTGAAGACGGACAATTGTTCGATCATCTTGTTGACGAGTTGTGCGCTGCGGAGAAACTCCCCCTCCAGCGGGCGGCCGTCCTTTTCAAGCGCCATGGATTGGCCGAGGTCCCCCTTCGCGACCGCGCCGACCGCCCTGGTGACCTCCGTCGTCGGCGACACCAGGTCGTCGATCAACATATTCAACGAGTCGATTTCGTCCGCCCATCCGCCGGCGACGCCGGGTACCGAAAGCCGTTGCCGCAGCCGGCCTTCCTTCCCGACCATCCGGCAAACCCGGACGGTCTCCTGGGCCCGCCGCTCGCTCACGGCCAGGATGTCGTTCAGGGTGTCGGCCATCTTGCCGTGTATCCCGGTCCAGGTGGAGGGCAGCCGCGCGGCAAAATCCCCGTTACGGTAGGCCACCATCACGCTCAGAATTCGGCCGAGTTCGTCCGTTGGGTCCGGTTGATAATGCCCTGGTTTGACAGGACGTTTTGTGGTTCTGCCTCGTTCAACCGTAGACTGCTTCATGGAGCCTCCTAACGCACATACGGGTCAGGCAGCGTTCGTCGACAACAGCGGGCAAGACCTGTTTGGAAAGCGGGCAGCGTACGCGCTCCAGGGGTTTATCCGAACTAGTGGAAACCCTAGTTCGGGACTGGCGGCTTAAAATTTCTATTCTAGAAAAGAAAACCCTGCAGTGATTCAGCGCCACACTCGGTGCGGCTCTTGCACAATATCGGTATCCGTGCATGACGGATGTCTGCGCCACATCTCTCGTTATGATCCGACGCATCGAAACCAGGCCTGTGACGATCAACGGTCTGTTCGATACCTTTATTGGCCTGCTCTTGGCCGTCTGGTCTCTTACGGGGTGCGGCCATTCGCCCATCACTTCCGGTTCGTACCGGCAACTTTCGACCGCGCCCGACCGCGTGGTCGTGGTGGGGAACGAGCCACGCGCCGTCGGTGCCGCCCTCACGTGGCTTCACGCGCGCGGCCTCTCTGCGGTCGAGTCTCCCATGCCCTGGGACCTATGGAGGGCGGAGAAAACCATTGTCGATCAGGTGAAACGTCTTGATGCGAAGGCCATCGTCTGGATCCGGCAAACCGGCGACCCTCGAGCCCCGATGGTCTCGGTCCGGGGGGTTGATGTCGCCACCGAGACCGTCTTGTGGAACGGGCACGCCCGCGCTGAGGACTATCGATCGAGTCTTGGGGCCAATCGGATTGCGGGTGTGACCTGTCATGCCTTGCGCGCAGCCTGGGGCGAACGCCCCCAGCGGCCGATTTTTTCGAAGAACCCTTGCGAATGAGTCCGCGGTCCGACCGACGGTCGCCTCGCAGGGCAGCCGTGGCGGCGGTTCGCCACGGCATCAGTGCTGGCGGCGGCGGGTGCAACATGACGGCCGGGCTCATGGGCAACCCCCGCACGCCGACCGAGCAATTGCTGCTCACCCAGTCGCTACTCCGGAGTCTCGACGGTGCGGCCCTGCCTATCCGTTCGGGGGAATTCCATCATTGTTGAAACGGCGTCCTTGCCGACACATC
>CAYQDJ010000058.1:2103-20068 GCA_964416255.1 uncultured Nitrospira sp.
AAAGACCGCGTGTATGCCGAAGCCGTCATCACCTCCTGGTTTGCGCGTCAGGGCGCCCGCGTGAAACAAGCGCATCCGACCCTACCGCGTGCTGGTGTTTCCTGCATGCCTTCGGCCTGGAACCACGGATACCTTTTGTGGCTGCTCTGAACGGGGGACGGCACGGTCATTGAAGGCGTCAGGATCGAATGGAGTTACCGGTGAGAGTGACAACTGAGCATGTCACCCGCCTCGAGTCTGAGCGCGAACGAGGGACGTGGAGATGTTGACCAAACTGTCTTCACTTTGGGACACGCTGCGCGGCAGCTTGTGGTTCGTTCCGTCCGTGATGGCCGCCGCGGCCGTCGTTCTCGCCTTCACATCACTCTCGATCGACCGCCGGTGGATCGAGGCACATCCAGCAAACCAGTTCACATGGCTGTACGGCGGAGGCGCCGACGGTGCCCGCGACGTGCTTTCCATAGTGGCCAGTTCCATGATTACGGTGGCCGGAGTCATTTTCTCGATCACGGTTGTCGCGCTGACCTTGGCGTCTCAACAGTTCGGTCCGCGCCTGTTGCGCAGTTTCATGCGCGATCGAGGCAACCAGGTCGTGTTGGGGACCTTCATCTCCATCTATTTGTATTGCTTGATTGTTCTTCGGTCAGTCCGCACCGAGGAAGCCGGCGGCTTTGTCCCGCACATGTCGGTCTCCCTGACGCTGATTCTGGCCCTAGTGGGGGCGGGCATCCTGATCTATTATTTTCACCATGCCACGTCCTCCATCCGCGCCTCCAGCGTGATCGCAGCCGTGGCGGCGGATCTCGATGCGGTCATCGACAGGCTGTTTCCCAAAGAGGTCGCCGCACCCGGCCCGCCGCCGGAGGCCGTTGCTCCGTCCGCCGTCCCCGACTTCCTTCGGCAGGCGGGACCCATCGCCGCCGGCCGCAGCGGCTATGTCCAAGCCATCGACACCGACTGTCTCCTCGCATTGGCGAAAACAGAGCTCCTCGTGATTCGTCTGGACCGCCGGCCAGGCGACTTCGTGACGCGCGACACGATCCTCGCGACCGTGTTCCCGTCCAATCGAACATCGGTCGCCGTCGCGCATAAAGTCAACGAGGCTTATGTATTGGGTATCGAGCGAACGAACGTTCAAGATGTTCTGTTTCCCGCGGAGCAACTGGCCGAGATGGCGGTGCGGGCCTTGTCCCCAAGCATGAATGACCCCTCAACCGCCCTGGCCTGCATCGATCGCCTCTGCGCCGCTTTCGTTCTTCTCGCGGGTCGGCGTTTGCCTTCTCCCTACCGGTACGACGACCAGGACACCTTGCGCCTCATCGCTTATCCGGGGTCCTTGTCCGACCTGATCGGAACCAGCTTCAATCCGATCCGGGAACACGGCCGCACGAGCCGCGCCGTCACGATTCGTCTGCTCGACACGATCATCCGGCTTGCCCCTTTTCTCCGGCCCGGATCCGAGGAGGCTCGTCTCACATTGTCACGGCAGGCCCAGATGATCCAGCGCGGGGCCGCACAGGGACTGCACGAGGCCTCGGACCGGAGCCTCGTGCAAGACCGTTTCAACACAGTCATCAGAGCCTTACAGGCACAGTCACCTCTCTCTTACCAATACACACGGCCGTATCCCCAGTCGTAGGGCACGCCATAGCCGGCATAGGGATGCAGCCGATCTTGGTCCCACACCGTGATGTGTTCGATCGCGACCTTCGGCACCCGTTCCTCCACCTGATCGATTTTCACGACCGTGGTTCCCAGCACCTCGCCGACCAACGTCACCAATCGCCCCTCGTCCAACACAGCCGGGTCGCTGATATGTCTGCCGTTGCGATCCACCGCGACAAACCGTCCTTTTGATCGATCGAACTGCTCCTCCGGGACGAGGTCTTTCGAAAGGGGATAGTGAAGAACCTGGAGGCTCGTGCCTTCTTCCGCACGCTCGGTGGACAGCACTTTGCCTCCCGTCAACACCAGTTTGCCTTGGTGCGCATGGGGATCGCGCTTGAGATCGATGTACCGCACGTCGCGATCCACATGTCCTTCGAGATGTTCAGGCACCACATCCGTCCGAGTGCAGGCCCCCGCGACTACCAGTGAGGGAATGACCGCAAGACCCATCAGCAACTTGAACGTCATGACCCACCTCCTTGTTTTGACGAATGCCCACGGCTCCTCTCTGCCGATCCTGACCACAGACTTTCAGTCCGTTGCAATCACGATCACCAGGGCGGCTGAGCCACGTCCAAGAGGTCAACGGTGGCCTGGAAGTGGGATCGCCCAATCACCCGGCGCCTTTGTCGACTCCTCGCTCCGACCTTCCCCTCTCTGCAACCATGCGAACACGCGCGCAGCCTGGAACGGCATCCCGTGCATTGAAGTGGACACAAGAGGAAGGGTCTCCGACCTCGCCGGCCGGAGACCCTTCCTCAGGCTTCCTCTTCAGGTTAGAAGTGCACCGCCAACCCACCGACGACATGGTTGATCATATAGGTGCCGTTCAAACCGGCCGTAGGACCGTCCAGCGGTTGATTCTGATCGAACTTCAGATCCACGTAGTTGAACTTGTACTCGGCGAAGAGCGAGAAATGCTCGTTGAGAAAATATTTCGCTCCAGCCAAGGCATTGAGGCCGGCCCTGGCATTTTCGCTGCTGCGTCCGAACTGGTTGGACGTCTCCGCGAAAAAGACACCCAATCCGGCTCCGGCATAGAGATGCAAGGGGCAGCGGGCATTGTCGGCCAACGGCGATCCATACGCATCATCATCCCGCCGATCCCGCACTCCATCCCTGGGTCGGTCGTCCCGACAGCCCAACTTTGTCCGCGCGATGGCATTGAGCCCCACGGTCGTAAGACGCATGTGGCTGCCCGCCTGCAGGCCCGACTGTTTGAGATGGGGCGTGGAATTGAATGCTTCGAGTTCGAGACCGAGCCAGTTCAACCGCCCCGGGTGAAAGTAGCCGACCTTGAGCCCGTACACGATCGAATCGGCCAAATCAGGGCTTGCGACGGGATCGCCCAACTGCGAGCCGCGCCCGACCATGCCGCTCGTCGTGCCGGCCAACGTGCCTCCTCCAAAGCCGCCGATGTAGACTTCCCCACGATGGCGGTGATCCCGAGCTGCATACCGCTGGTGCGTCCGCTCACGCTCCAACCGCCGCTCTCGCTCGGCGACCGCCTCATCCGTTCTCGGAGTCGTGCTCGTCGAAGGACCGGACTCGAGCGATCTCCGGTCGAGCGTACCTCGGTCGGTCGGACCGAGTTCCGGATCTCCCATGGTTTGCGCCTGGCCGTCCGATGCCGACCAGATTAATGCGCCGGCGCTCAAACCTCCGACCATCGCTAGGCCCAGCAACATCCTGTACTTACCGTGTGACGCCATAAAACTCCTTTGGTTGAGGTTCGCCCGGGAGATCTGCAAAAGTAATTCCTTTTCTTGCAACTCGCCACGCTCGGCAAATCGCCGACTTCAACGAGGGTCATCCCTCAGAACCAGCCCGGACTACTAATCCGTTTCCCTAGGATGGCCGCAAGGTGATGGCAGAACGTTTTGTCCGGCGGAAGACGATCTTTCCCCGGCTCGGGTCGGTCCTGAGTAAACGGCTTGAATGTCCGGCGGGCGAGGATCGAGGTCACACGTCAGGCCACCTGGGGGCGGCTGTAGTGTTTGAAGAGTTGGACTTCATACTCGGGAGTGATGAGTTGTGAGGGATCATACGGAGGCGCCGATTCAATCGCGCCCCTGGAACGCCAAGATGACCGACCGTCCTCGCCGTTCGACCCGTTCGACCCGGCTGGTCTGCACCAATACATTCTTACCCGAGCCAGGTGGCGGTATCGACTTCGAGGTAGCGGACCGTCCACTCGCGCGCATCGGGCGGCGCATGTTCAAGCGACGGCAGGATCGTCTCTGGATAGGGCACGGACGTCGCTGGCCCCGGAACGGGATTCCAGTAAGGTGCCAACCGGAAATGCCGATGATACTGTTCTTCATACGCGCGGGGAGATCGTCGCGGCCCGGTCGGTGGGGGGCGAACTCTCAATCTGTGCCCGGGTCAGATTCAATTGCATGGTCCCGCGCCGGTCATCGATCTCCCTCACGGAGTCCGGCACGACCAACACATGGCACCCGGACAACCATCCCCCGGTCCTGACGCCCAGATAGCGCACCGTCCAAGCACGATCGTCCACATAGAGCTCCTCCACGGCCCCGACTTCGCCGTCCGTTGCGGCGAGCGAGGTCCTGGTCAAGTCTCTGAACCGCCGCAGTTGCTTCATGCCTGCGCGTCACTCGATCGTGTGATTACCAACCGGCCGCCGTCCGAGGGCGGATTGAACCTTTTGCCTTTTCGATGCGCTCCAGGCTCTCCTGCGGATCACTCAGCCCGCGGAACCGCATGACCGTTTCGCCGCCGGATTTCTTAATGACCAGCGTGCCCAAACCCAGCAGCCCGGCCACGGGTCCCTGCCGGAGTTCGATGCGGTCGACTTGCTCGAGCGGGCATTGGCTGATCACCCGCCCGGTATAGCCGTTCCGGACGACCAGCCGGACCGGCGTCAACTCATAGCGGGCCCAACGCCGCAGAAGCGCCGCGCTGCCCACCAGGACCATCGCTCCCAGGAGCCAGGCTTCCCACCCCGGAAGCTCGAACCGCCGGAACAGCCAAGCGCGCCACGCGACGAGGGCGCTGATAAGATAGAGCCACGAAAATTGGCGCCACGAGGGAAAGGCCGACCAGAGCACGGGTTCCGTCACAGCCGACTCACGGTTCATGTGATCCTCCGCTCCATGCCTGCGTCTCCGGTCCATCGACAGGCCTGCTGCTCACGGCGACGAGAGTTTGTGTTTGGCTTGCTCCCACGAATACCGCACGGCCTCCTTGACGGTCTCCCACGTTCCTCCCCGGTCCGCTTCCCAAGTCCGTCTGGCCTCCGGCTCCAACTGCGTCCAGTCCGATGAATCGCGGTTGAGCCCTCCCGCCAAGTGAGCACCGAAGCGATAGGCCGGGTCGAAGTGTTCATACGCCAGGTTGCCCGTGCCGTACTGTGCCGCCCAGTGCCGGCGGCAGGCCTCTTCGTCGCAATCATCGGGACGCCCGCCGGGTCCTCGCTCCTCCGAACGGCGGCCGATCTCCCGAACGGTCTGCTCACGATCGCGAACATCCTTGTGCATCACGTCCCTCTCCTGGTGCTTTACGGCCGCGGTCCCTCGCCGGCGGTTCGTCCCCGAATGGCACGCGCCAGAGTGACGCCGCTGGAAATGACGCCGATGTGGCTGAACGCCTGCGGATAGTTGCCGAGGAAGGCGCCGGTGGACGGATCGATTTGTTCCGGCAACAAGCCCAAAGCATTCGCCCGGCCGCACAGCGAGTCGAACAGTTGCATCGCCTCATCGAGACGTCCTTGTTTGGTGAGGTTGTCGGTGAGCCAGAAGCTGCAGAGCAGAAACGCGCCCTCCTTGCCTTCGAGCCCGTCCGGGGATTCGTCGGGATGATACCGGTAGACCAGCCCCTGGCCCGCGCCCAGCCGGCTGGTGATCGCCGCGGTGGTGGCGACCATGCGCGGATGATCTGCAGGAATCACCCGCCTGAGCGGCAAGGCCAACAGGCTCGCATCCAAGCCCCCGCCGCCGAGATGCTCGGTCAATGAATTGAGACTGGCGTCCCATGATTCTGCCAGAATCGCCTGGGCGATCCGATCGGCCTCCGCCTTCCACCCGGCGAGATCCCCCGGCAGGCCGAACTGCTCGGCGATCCGCACGCCTCGTTCCAGCGCGACATGACACAGCGCCGTCGAATAGGTAAACCGGCGTCCCTCGGTCCGCACCTCCCAAATCCCATGATCCGGCTCGAGCCAGTCCTTCCTGGCCGCTTCGATGAACTCTCCCAACCGTCCCCACAACGCCTCCGACACTTCGCCGTAGTGTTTGGCCCACTGATAGGCGCAGTCCACGATTTCGCCGAAGACGTCATGCTGCCGTTGGTCCGCGGCGCCGTTCCCCCACCGCACAGGTGCCGAGCGACGATATCCTTCGAGATTCGCATCCTGCACTTCTTTCGACGGATTCCGGCCGTCCAGATCATAGAGCACCTGGGGACGTCCCTTCGCCTCCACAGCATCGAGCACCCACCCCAGAAAGCCCGCCGCTTCCTCCTTCAGGCCGACGCGCCGCAGCGCATACACCGAAAACGCCGCGTCCCGGATCCAGGCATAACGATAGTCCCAATTGCGGACCCCGCCGATTTCCTCGGGCAACGAAGACGTGGGCGCCGCGACAATGGCCCCGTTTTCAAAATGGTCCAGCAGTTTGAGCGTCATCACCGACCGTCGCACCAACGCGGCCTGAGGTCCGTCGTACTGGATATGAGTGGCCCATCGCCGCCAGGCTTTTCGGGTGAGCGTGAGCAGCTTCTCGGCGTCGATCGGATGGTGATGGTAGTGACTGGCTCCCCATCGCAACAGGATCGGAAAGTCATCGCCGCTCTTCAAGTCGAACGTCGTTCGAAGCCCCTCCAACTGACGTCCGGCCCAGAGCTGGAGGTCCTGGTCAACCTGATCCAGGCATCGCAACCGCAACCCGTCGCTCCGCCGTTGAACCTCCGCTCCCCCTCTCGGTTCCACCGTCACGCGTACGCGCACCCGGCCTCGCACCACATGCACCACCCGCAACAACTCCCGTCGCCCGGCCGGCATGTCTTCCGTCAAGTCGGCGCCCGATCGCATCAAGAGCGCATCGGTCACGCGGACGACACCGCTCTTGGTCCGCATTTCGGTAATGAGGATTGCGGTGTCGTCCTCATACCATTGCCGGGATTCCAGCACGCCCTCGGGCGAGATGGTAAACGCTCCGCCCTTGGCATGATCCAAGAGACTGCAAAACAATGGAGGGGCATCGAAGCGGGGCACACACATCCACACGATCGCGCCATCCCGGCCGACGAGGGCCGCGGTGGTACCGTCCCCGATCAAGCCGTAGTCTTCCAGCGGCAAATACCCGTCGATCTCATTGAGCGGCTTCCAGTCTCCTTTGTCACCCATACTCATCACCTTTCATTCATGCTTCACTCTGTGCCACATCCGATCGTGCCCGTCGCGCCTCGCCTGCTCCTCACTCGTCTTCGCCTAGCCGGGATCGTGGAGCTGCCTGGTTTGTGGTAGATATCCCACCGCCAACGTGAAGAGAAGCAGCGCCACAAACACAAAAAAGATGACTTTAAACGTGCCGGTGAAGCGGGAGGTCGACACCCCGAAGGCGAAGATCGCGGCCATGCCGGCGATCAGAAGAAAAACTGCATCCAGCAAGTAAATCGTGGCCATGGGGTGATCCTCGGAAGGCTTGCGATATCCATACCTTTCTCATTGCCTGGCACATCCTCTGCTTATGTCCGCAGAGTAGGCGTGATGGGGGAAGTCCATCGAGGAACATCTCCTGCGCGGCGCCCTACCGAGACAGCTTGTCCGTCACGGGACAAGACGTCTGGTCGGATTGACAGTTTCGCCACATCTGATCCGTTCCTTGACCCGTGGTTGCCTGTGAGCCTGCAGAGTGATTCTGAGAGCCTGGGCGGCGTGGGACCATGACACGCGGCGGCATCAAATCCTGGCGCGAGTCGTCGTGCTGTCCATCCTGATCCCGATGTTCATCGCCCTGGCTGTCCCGCTCGCCGCCTCGGACGATACGGGCCGGAAAGGGTTGGAGACCTCGGAAGGCCGGCAGGATCCTGAGCCGGATGAGCGGGGCTATCTCCTAGGCGTCTATGGAGAATTGCTTGGGATCTATGACGATGTGCTGGACGAGACCCGTGAAGGCCCACGCACCCTGCAGCAAGCGTTACGGGCGCCCGATTGGCTTCGGCTGTCCGTACAGCATCGCACGCGTTATGAGACGATGAGCAGCCGATGGCGGGCCGGTGAGCACGGGAGCGATCAGCAGGTCGCGCAGCGGACACGGCTGTTGGTCGCGATCCGGGACATCCTGGATCCCCTGCGGGCGGTGATCGAGCTACAGGATTCGCGTGTGCAGGCCACGGATGCCGGCTCCTTTGTGGACAACACCCATGTCAACACCCTCGACGTCCAACAATTACATCTGGACCTGGTGTCGCAAGACTTCATGGGCACCGGGTTGCCGTCGTTGCTCGCCGTCGGCCGGCTCAATCTCGAAATTGGAAGCGGCCGCTGGATCGGCCGCAATGTTTTCCGCAATACCACCAATGCATTCGACGGCGCCCAGTGGCGCGTCGGAGATGCCCGCCACGATCTCACGGTGCGCGCCTTCGTGACGAGGCCGGTGCGTCGCTTCATGACCACGATCGACCCGACCCTGCCCGACCAACGCCATACCTTGTGGGGCCTCTATGCGGAATCGCGTCATCTCTCGTGGCTGAACGTGTCGATGTATTACTTCGGTCATGACAGTGAAGGTCCGCATCGCGAGTTTTCCATGATCGGCACGCGCCTGTGGAAATCGGGCGACCCGGGAGAATACGAATACGAAATTGAGTCTGCCGTTCAGACCGGCGATCTCGGTCCGGACCGTCGGTTGGCCCATTTTCAACATGCCGAAGTCGGATACACCTTCGACAGGCCTTGGAAGCCGCAAGTCCTCCTGCGCCTGGATTATGCCGGAGCAGGGCTCGACGACCTCTACGGCCGGCGAAACTTTGAATTGATCCCGACGGGGATCTTTGGGCCGTTTGAGCGAACAAATGTTATCTCGCCGGGCTACCGGATCCTCGTGTTGCCCATAGACACGCTGTATGTCTTTGCGCAACACCGCGCCTGGTGGCTAGCCGAGGCCACGGCACCATGGGGAGGAAGCGGTCTTCACGATCCCACGGGGTCCTCGGGACGATACCTCGGACACACCGTGGATGTGCGAGCCCGCTGGGGAGCGACGGATAATATGTTTCTCCAGGTGGGCTACGCACATTTTGCGTATGGCTCCTATGTGCGCCGAGTTCCCGGAGGACCGTCCGACCGCCATGCGGATTACGCGTACGTATCGGCGGAGTTCATATTTTAACCCGGAAAGGACCCGACCGTGTCAGTCGTCTTGGAACAGATTTTTTCCGCCTATCTGGCGTTTCTGCCCTGGTTCTTTCTGGTTGTCGGCCTGGTGCTCGTGCTCGTGGGATCCGCCGCGGGGCGGCCCAACCGGCGTGTGATCATCATCGGCCTCTGGGCCACGGGACTGTCCGCCGTCTGGCTGATCTTGAATATGATCGTCCTGAACGCCTAACAGGTTGAGGAAAAACTCTTTTTGAGCCTCGCTGGCATCGCAGATCCCGAAGTGTGAGGCCATACCAAATAGCCAGGCGGGATGCTCACAATGGCCGTCCAGCAAGGCCGCAGCGAACGAAGAGGCGAATCGTATTTTATCCCGTACGTTGAGCCTGTGAGCGACGCGAGAACGCAGCTGGCGACTTTTTCAGCATCCTGCTAAAGAAGAATTGGAATCGGATGAAGATGCTGCGAAAGACACCGTCGCCGCCGATCAAGGAGCCGCCCACCCCGCGGCCTCCGGTCGAGGAACCGCCTGACCACCCACCTGACGATCCGACGCCTCCGCCGGTCGGCGATCCGCCTGACCCAACTCAGCCCGTCCAACTTGACGCAAGTAGGCGAACGGCCGGAGTCACGATCGCTCCCGGATGGCGTCCCGCAGCCCGGCGGCCCCGGTCCCACCGCCGGCCGCACCTTCCAAATCCAGCCGAAACACGACAAGTTTCATCAGATCTTTGAGAACGAGAATCCCCGCCAGCCGCTCTCCGTCCAGAACGACCAGGCGGCTTTCACCGGTCCGATTCATCTTGGCCAACGCGCTGAGGGCGTCGCTATCGGCTTGGACGGTCGTGTCGGGTGTACAGCGGGTCATGAGGTCGGCCACGGTCCGTCTTGGCCACTCACCCCGCGGAAGCCCGGTCACGTGCCGGGAGGAAATACACCCCAGGACCTTGGAGTGCTGCACCACCGGAAGCATGTCGTGCAAATAGCGATAGAGAAAATCCTCGACCAGGGACTGCACCGAGAGATCGGGCGGCACCGTGATCGGGTCGCGCGACATGAACCGCCTGACCGGCTCGCCTTTCAACACGTCCCGCACCAGCACTTGCGCAGAGGCTTGTGAGGCGGCGTGATAGAGGAACACTCCGATCAGGACGTACCAGAATCCGGCCGCGACACTCCCGGAGAGGACGTGCACGGCGCCGAGGACCATCAGCACGATGCCGAAACCCGATCCGAAGCGGGCCGCCACTTGCGTGGCCCAACGCACATTTCCCTTCCAGGCCCACAGCAGCGACCGCAACACGCGGCCCCCGTCAAGGGGAAAGGCGGGCACCATATTAAAGACGGCCAGCAGACCGTTGATGAACGCCAGATAGCCGACAATCCCGGCGACCGGCGCCGCAAGACGCAGCGCGTCGCCGCTCCGCCAGACCGCAAAGAAGGCGGCGGCCAGGAGCACGCTGGACACCGGTCCGGCGAGCGCCATCAGAAACTCCGATTTCGCATCAGGCGGCTCTTCTTCCATGTGCGCGACGCCGCCGAAAATAAACAGCGTAATTCCCTTGATCGGAATTCCGTACCGCCGGGCAACCAGTGAATGGGCGAGTTCATGGAAGATGAGCGAGGCGAATAGGCCCGCCGCGCCGATCACACCCATCCACCAATACATGGACGGCGCGAGGCCTTCATATTCGATGGGGAAGTAGCCCGTGGCCAAGGACCAAGTGGCCAGCGCGACCAAGAACAGCCAGCTGGCATCGGCCTGCACCTGAAACCCCAGCAGGCGAAACAGTGTGATGGTGCGCCCGAACATGTGCGTCTTTCGATGCGCGCCCGCCCGCGCGTTGCCGCGTTGCAGAAGTTGTCAACTGCGTCCGCCGAAGACGAGAGCTACGCACACCTCATGCCAAAGAAGCCTACGGCCGCCACTCCGCCACGGGCTACGGCGAAAAGAAGTAGGAGATCCCGACGTAGGGCAGCACGGCATTGAGACTTCTAGTCCTGTCCCCGATGGAGGCGTTTGAAATATGGTGGAAGCGAACGCCGGCCGTCAGCGTGACCGCGCGGTCGAGGAAATAGTGGACGCCGGGGCCGGTTTCCCATATCGCATTGACGTGCGTGCGTTGGTCGGCGATGCCATGTGACAAGTTCGTCCAGAGCATCCCCACCCCCAGATCCCAGAACGGCATCCAGCGCCCGAACGACAGGAAGTTATATTTCACGACGAGCGCCCCGCCCGCCGACTGGTCCGCACCGGACTGCACATACCGTCCGAACATCGGCTCAACCAGGACCTCAATGTTTCCCGACAACAGCCCGGCTTCCCATTCATTGGAAACCACCAGTCCCACACGGGGAAGAATGAACACACTGCTGCGATTGGCCGAGGGCACATCGCCAGGATCGAAGGTCTGCCAAAATCCGGCGGCCACACCGACTTCCACCGTCCCGCGCTTGACGAGATCGCGAGCCTGAAGCTCTTCGGCCGGCTGCGCTTCCATCCTCTCCGGGTTCCAGAGAATCACGCTCCACAAGACGAGTGCGACGAGAAGCGGACCATAGAGGGTTCGCCGGATCGGCATACGCACGCTCTCCCTGGAAGCCGGGAGAACCGTGCAAGCGATGTACCTTTTGTCGAACGTGCGACTATGGATCTCCCTAGGATGACCTACCTGAGCACAAGATGTCCCCGCGAGACACTCTGTCCGGTCGTAAGGAGTCCCCATCTTGACGTCTCGGCCGCAGACCGCCGCTGCTGGAGGAAAAACCGCTCCGTCATACGGCCACTAGCCCTGGCACACCCTGTGCCTTTGTCCTGAGAACGCGTATGAGCAATTCCACCACCTCCAACCTCTGGCTGCATCGCATCCTCGTGGCCACCGATTTCAGTGCAAGCGCCTCGCGCGCCAAGGACTATGCCGTGTTTCTTGCCCATGCGTATGGCGCGGATCTGTGTATCATCCACGTCTCGCTTCCTTATCCGACCTTATCGGCCGATGCCTACGCCGATCCGATGTGGCTCGATCCGATCCGTGCGGAGGTCGAGCGCTGCTTGACCGAACTCACGGCGCAATTGAGAGCAGGCGGTGTCCGCGCTTCAGCCCGCCACACCGTGGGCACGCCCAGCGAGGCGGTGCTCCAAGCCGCAAACGAGGACGGCGCCGACCTCATCGTCGTCGGCACACAAGGACGCACGGGGCTAGACCACGTGCTATTGGGGAGCACCGCCGAGCGCGTGATGAGCGGCGCGCCCTGCCCGGTCTTGGCAGTCCGGGCTACCTCCCGATCGTGGGAGATCACCGGCCGGAACGCGATCGAACGCGTGCTCATTCCGGTGGACTTCTCCGACTGCTCGCTGGATGCCCTGGAATTTGGCATCCAAGTCGCCCGTCGTTTCGAGTCGTCGGTCACGTTGCTGCACGTGCTCGAGTGGGCCTGGCTTCGCCAACACTTCACCATTTCGGAGTTGGCCGAAGGGCAGAGCGCGAGGCAAGAGATGGAAGCCAGCCTGGCCCAGTATGCCGATGTGCTGCGCCGAGAGGGGCTGACCGTCGACACCGTGATTCGAGGCGGCGGCGGGGCGGCGGATTTCGTGATCGAGACGGCTCAGGAGCAGAACGCGGATCTCGTGATTATGGGAACACATGGCCGGCGCGGGATCCAACGCGCGTTCATGGGCAGCGTGGCGGCAAGCGTGCTGCGGCAAGCCCCGTGCCCCGTCCTCACGGTAAAGAGTCCGAAATTTGCTCCCGGACACAGGCGCCTTGTGACGGCCGCGCGGTTGGCCGCCTAACGACTCGCGGACTTGCCCACGTCCGCCTTTGGACCGTCGCGTGGCCCTGCTCTGCTGTTCGTGGTGCCATCCCTGACCGGTTGTCCGTCCTGAACCTCGGATGCGCCTGCGGAGGGTACTCGGATGTCGAGGGCGAGATGGAACGGGCTTCTCGTGACGGCGACCGCCGCGGCGCTCGCCGTGTTGCTGGGATCACTCTACTCCCTGAGCAGTGCGGACCGGATGGAGCAAGACCTGCAGCCGGTGGATTTCAGCCATGAACTCCACGCCGGGCGGCTCCAGATCGCCTGTCTCTTCTGTCACCGGCACGCGACCGAGTCGAGAGTGGCAGGCACCCCGTCGGTGTCGCTCTGCATGGGATGCCATCGCTCGATGGAACAGACCGGCCCCGAGACGGCGAAATTGCTCGCCTATTGGAAGGACCAGCGGCCAATTCCCTGGCGCCGGCTCCAGCGGAGTCCCGACTACATCTACTTCACCCATGACATGCACCTGAAAGGCGGTATGGGCTGCACCGATTGCCACGGGCGGGTCGAGCACATGCGGTTCACACCGCGCGCGGCCACCAACGAAATGGGCTGGTGCCTGACCTGCCACCAAGCACGCGGGGCCTCGACCGACTGCCTCACCTGTCACAAGTGAACGCGCGGATGCCGGGTGGCCGAGCCGCCGGCCTGCGGGAGAATCTATGGATCTGAGCCGTCGCACTCTCATGAAGGTCTTGGGCCTGACGGCTGCCGGATCAGCGCTGCCCGGGTGTGAACGAGAGGTCCACAGACTGGTGCCCTACCTGTTGCCCGACGACGAGATCGTACCGGGTGTGGCCAACTGGTACGCCTCCGTCTGCGGCGAATGCGCGGCCGGCTGCGGCGTTCTCGTGCGGGTGATGGAAGGACGGGCCAAGAAAATCGAGGGCCATCCGGAATTTCCGATCAATCAAGGGAAAGTCTGCGCCCGTGGCCAAGCGGGGGTGCAGACCCTCTATCATCCCGATCGCCTGCGCCGTCCGCTGAAACGGGAAGGCGCTCGCGGAGAGGGTCGATTCGTCCCGATACCGTGGGAGGAGGCCATGGCGCTCTGGGTCGAGCAGCTTCGCGCGCACCCCGGCGGCGCCGCGATGCTCAGCACACCGCTAACCGGCTCACTGCACGGTCTCCTCTCCATTTTTTTTCGCCACCAGCAGGGCACGCTCCGGTATTACGATCCGTCCGGCGAGCCGGCCGTGCGGGCTTCGATGCAGGCCAGCTTCGGTATGGACCACTTGCCCCATTTCGACCTGGCGCACAGCGACTACGTCCTCTCCTTCGGCGCACCGTTCCTGGAGCACTGGCTGTCGCCGGTGATGTTCAGCATCGCGTACGGCCACATGAGACAGGGTCGTCCGGGGCTCCGTGGCCGGTTCGTGCAGATTGAACCGCGTCTCTCGCTCACCGCCGCTAATGCCGATCGCTGGGTGCCGGTTCGTCCCGGTACGGAAGGACTGCTGGCCCTCGGGCTTGGCCATCTGTTGCTCGAAGGGGCGGACGCGGCCCTCTCTGAACACGAACGCCGAACATATCGCGGCCTCTACGGACGGTACCGGCTGGAGGACGTCGCGCAGAAGACCGACGTCCCGGCCGAGATGATCACCCGCCTCGCCGCCGAATTCGCACAAGCCAGCGCGCCGCTGGCCATCGCCGGCGGCTTGGCGGCCGCGCACAGCAATGGCACCGCCTCTCTCATGGCGGTCAACAGTCTGAACGTGCTGGCAGGCAGGCTCGGCCGTACGGGAGGGCTCCGTTGGCGCCGCCCGGTCTCTCCGCCAGGCGGACCGCCGGCGACACCAGGCGGGGAGCAGACGGTGCTGGATCTCGTGACGGAATTCGACGAAGGCCGGGGCTCCGTGCTGCATCTCTACCAGAGCAATCCGCTCTTTACCTGCCCGCCCACAATGGGAGTCGCGCGGCTGTTCGAACGGGCCGCCTTCATCGTGAGCTTTGGTTCGTTTCTTGATGAATCGGCCATAATGGCCGATCTCATCCTGCCCGACCACGCATGGTTGGAATCATGGGGCGACCATGTCGTGCACGGCGTGTCGGCCAGGCCCGCCGTCGGGCTGCGGCAACCCGTCGTGGCTCCCCTCTACAACACCCGATCGATCGGCGATGTCTTCCTCGAGGCGGCGCATCACCTGGGCGGCCCGGTGGCCGACCATCTCCCGGAAGCCTCTCTGCATGACCGACTGTCGGCCAATTGGGCCGGCTTTCTTTCGGGCGTGGCGGCCGAGGCGAACGTTCGGTTCCCCCAAGCCTGGGTGTCCCGTCTTCAACAGGGCGGGTGGTGGGGCGAAGACGAGACGGCGCTTCCGGCCAGGCGGCTGACGATGCCGCCGGTCTATGAGCCGCCGCAGATCGCGGGTTCGGAAGACGAGTTCCCCTTCTGGTTTCTCCCGTTCTTTTCGCCGACCTTGCAGCGGGACGGAGCCCATTTGCCCTGGCTGCAGGAGCTGCCGGATCCGCTGTCGACGGCCGTCTGGGGCAGTTGGGTCGAACTGCACCCGGACACGGCGCGGCGGCTCCGTATCCAGGACGGGCAAGTCGTTCGCATCCGATCGCCATTCGGCGCCATTGAAGCTCCGGCGATCTTGATGCCCGGCCTTCGGCCCGATGCGGTCGCCATGCCGATCGGACAAGGGCATACCGCCTACGGCCGCTACGCCAAGGACCGTGGGGCCAATCCGCTGGCCATTCTGGCCCCCGTACTCGATCCCCGTTCGGGCACCTTGGCGCTCTGCGGGACCCGCGTCCGGCTGGAACCCACCGAACGGAAAGGCCGTCCCATCCTGATGGACCAGCGAGGGGGAGGCGGAGCGCTCGGACAGGGGTTGATCGGCATCTCCCGGGGAACCTGACCGTGACGCCGCGGAACGAGTGACGAGTCATCTTCCGGATCAAGGATGAAAGGACGCTGTCTATGGACGCACCCGGGTACAAATGGGAGATGGCGGTGGATCTCGACCGTTGCACGGGCTGCCAAGCCTGCGTGGTCGCCTGTCGCGCCGAGAACAACATTCGGCTGTCGGGCGAAGCCGAAGCGGCGGCGGGACGGGCCATCTATTGGATCCGCATTGAGCGCTACTGGGAAGGCACCTATCCCGATGTGAAGGTCAAATTTCTCCCCGTGCTCTGCCAGCACTGCGGCGAGGCGCCGTGTGAGCCGGTCTGTCCCGTTTATGCGACCTACCATACGCCGGAGGGACTCAACGCCCAGGTGTACAACCGGTGCGTCGGCGTGCGGTATTGCGGCAACAATTGTCCGTATACGGTGCGGCACTTCAACTGGTTCGACCCGCACTGGGATGAACCGTTGGCGGAGCAATTGAACCCCGACGTCACCGTGCGATCGAGCGGCGTGATGGAGAAGTGCACGTTCTGCGTCCAGCGCATCCGCCAGGGGAAGGAGGCCGCCGAGAAGGAAGGGCGGCGGGTGAGGGACGGCGACATCACGCCGGCCTGTGTGCAGACCTGTCCGACGTCGGCCCTGGTGTTCGGCGACCGCCACGATCCCGACAGCCGAGTGTCCCTGCTGGCCAAGAGCGACCGGAAGTTCCATCTGTTGGCGGACCTCGGCACGCAGCCGGCCGTGACCTATCTCAAGAAAGCGACATGAGGACGGGCGGTGACCCATCCCCAGCGTGGCGGGAGATGCCGGAGATTAACCGCAATCTTCTCGCCCCCGTGACCCAGACCAGCCGATCCTACTGGGCACTCGTGGGTCTCCTGTCCCTGTTGAGCCTGGCCGGGGCGGCGGCCTGGCTCTATCAAATCAACACGGGCATCGGACAAACCAACCTGCATCCGCCGATCTTCTGGGGCATCTATATCGGCTCGTTCCTCTATTGGATCGGCGTCAGCCACTCCGGCACCTTAATCTCGTGTTTGCTCCGCTTGAGCGGTGTGGAATGGCGCCGCCCATTGACGCGCACCGCCGAACTCATGGCGGTCTCCGCGGTACTCGTCTCGGTGCTGTTCATCTTCGTGCATCTCGGACGCCCGTGGCGCTTCTATTATCTGATTCCCTATCCAAATCACCGGATGATCTGGCCCAATTTTCGGTCGCCGCTGATGTGGGACGCGGGCGCGCTGCTCGTGGCTGCGTTCGTGAGCTTGATCTACGTGTACCTGCCGCTGATTCCCGATTGTGCGCTCATGCGGGATCGCATCGGCGGCTGGCGGAAGCCTCTCTACGCGGCGCTCGCCCTCGGCTGGCGCGGCTCCCAAACGCAATGGCACTGCCTCACACGGGGGCTGCAAGTCCTCACGCCGTTGCTGATCCTGGTCATGGTCTTCGTCCATTCGATCGTCGGCTGGGACCTGGCCGTCGCCGTCGTGCCCCGCTGGCATTCCACGATCATGGGGCCCTACTTCGTCGTCGGCGCGCTCCATTCGGGACTGGGACTGCTCGTCCTCACCTTGTTCCTGCTCCGGCGGATCGATCATCTGGATCCCTACATCCGGGTCGATCATTTCGACAAGATCGGCAAGTGGCTTCTGGCCACGACGCTCCTGTGGGCCTACGTGCAGGTGTCCGAAACGTTGGTGGTCTGGTACGGGGGACGTCCCGAACAGTGGCTGATCTTTGATCTCTACCTGTCCGGCGCCTATGCGATCCCGTACTGGACGGCCGTCGGCCTCGCGTTCGGAATCCCGCTGCTCACCCTGAGCGTGCCGGCCGTACGGCAACGTCCGCTCGTGCTCGCGCTCGTCGGGCTCTCGATCAACCTGGGCGTCTATATCGAACGGCTGTTGATCTTGATTCCCTCGCTGGGGCATCCCCGTCTGCCGTTCGTCTGGAGCACCTATGTGCCGTCGTGGATCGAGATCACGATTCTCGCCGGGGCGTTGGCCCTGTTTATCGTCGCGTATCTGCTGATCACCAAGCTGGTGCCGGTCATTGCGGTTTGGGAAGAAAAGGAAGATTTGGTGTATGGAGCCCCCACTCAATCGCGCGACGACAACCCTGATCGGCCTGTTTAGGCCGGGCGCGTCGCTCACGGCCGCGGTCGAGCGCTGCCGGGCGCTCGGAGTCCCGGCTGCGGCGGTCGACGTGTTGTCGACGATCCCGCTCAGTCAGCCTCTCGGCCATCAGCCGGGGTCCTTTCCGCTTCATCGATGGGCGCTGGCGGG
>CAYQDJ010000059.1:0-19636 GCA_964416255.1 uncultured Nitrospira sp.
TGGCGTGGTGGGGGCCGGACGACCAGCCCGGCACGTTGACCGCCGCCGCCGCGCGCGCGGCCACGTTTCCGGAGCTGCGTGATCGCGTCGCGCTGCTCAACCGCGTGCTGATCATCGACCCCAATCAAGTCGATGCCCTCACCGTGCTGACCAGAAACCTGTACGCTGTTTTGCTCCGCGAAGCCGCGAACGAGCACAAGCTGAGTGTAAAGGACCCCGGGCTTGCGCTGGTCGTGAATGAATTCTACTGGAATATTTACGCGGGAGCCGAGCGCCTCGATCTTTCCAACGCGATGGAAATGGGAGGCTTCTCCCAACCGACGCCGGCCGACTTCTTGTACCGCATGTTGCCCGCATTGGAAACGCTGGCCCGCAACCACCCGGAACAACTGGACAGCCGCTTCCGTCTGGGTGTGGCCTACCGATGGAACAACGATCAACTGCCGATGATCCAGACTTTCGAAGCCCTGGTCAAAGACATTCCGGATAACCGGAAGACGCCAAAAGCCGAGGCGTTGTTGCAACTGGCCTGGTCGCGGATCAACAAGGTCGCCTGGAATCGGATCCTGCATGACCCGGAAAGCCTGCGGGCCTACGCGGACGCCGAAGCCTCACTGACGTATGCCGAAATCCCGATCGACAAGTTTCTCGCCGAGTACACCATGGCGTACAGCATGATTTTCATGCCGGACTACGGCGACAAAACAAAAATGTTGCACCATCTCAAGGAAGCCCAACGCTGGTTCGACGAGGTGCCGGGAAAGAGTGAAGACATCTGGCGCTACTTTCTGCACAGCGACTTGCTCAAAGCGGTGCTCGCCGCCGATCCGATGTTCGAGCCGATCCTGGCCTCGGCGGAGAAACGCGCCTGACGGACGCGGCGCGCACGTCCGGTTCGGCCGTCCGAGGCTCGTCGCCGTGGCTGCGCCGTGCGAATCGGAATGTTTCCGCTGAGTCCCAACCGCCATTCCTTCGCCTTTCCTCCGGTTGACCAAGCCTCGCCGGAGGGACTGCTCGCCGTGGGCGGTGACCTGCAGCCGAAACGGCTCCTGGAAGCCTACCGTCATGGTATCTTCCCTTGGTACAGCGACGAGCAGCCGATTCTCTGGTGGTCGCCCGATCCGCGCGCCGTGCTCCTTCCCGCTCGCTTCCACGTCTCGCGCAGTCTCGAAAAAACCATCCGCCGGGGCCGGTTTACCATTACGGTGGATACATGTTTCCGCGACGTGATGCATCGATGCGCCGGTCCGCGGCCGCAGTATCCCGGCGGCGGAACCTGGATCACTCCGGCCATGATCGACGCCTACACTCGATTGCATCATCTCGGCTATGCTCATTCCGTTGAATCATGGCAGGAGGGGCGATTGGTGGGGGGAGTCTACGGGGTGGCCCTCGGCGGGGCCTTCTTCGCAGAATCCATGTTCACCACCGTGGACGACGCGTCAAAAGTGGCGCTGGTCTTCCTCGTGCGGCGGCTACGCGACGCGGGGTTTCAATTGATCGATTGCCAGCAAGCCTCCCCGCATCTCCTGCGCTTCGGCGCGGAAGACATCCCGCGCACAGAGTTCCTCAGGCGTCTCGCCGACGCCATCGCGGTGCTCCCGGACCGGCGCCTTTCCCCGTGGCACGGTGCGGCTGCTACGGGAGGCGGTCCGGAACCGGACTCGTGAGTCTTCGCGTGAACGCCGGCCGTTCACCGGCGCCTTCCCTTTGTCTGGCCCTTGCCCAAATCGGCCAACTTCCAGAAGTAGTGGGCAAACGCCTTCATCCCGCCTGAGGCTTGCCCCCAGTCGAAGTACTCGTTCGGCGCATGATAACCATGCTCCGGAAGACTCAACCCCATGAAGAGGATCGGGACGTTCCAAGCCTTCTGCATCGTCACCACGGCGCCGATCGATCCGCCTTCCCGAATGAAGGCGGGGTCCTTGCCGAAGCCGGCCTTCACGGCCTGTTTGACCGCGTCGACATACGGTCCGTCGAAGCTGCCTCTGAACGGATGCAGCATCCCGTCGCACTCGACCTTCACGTTGGGATTCACCTTTCGCACATGTTGTATGAGCAAGGCCAACACCTTCTCCGGTGTTTGATTCGGCACAAGGCGCATGCTGACTTTGAGTTCGCCGTGACCCGGAACCACGGTTTTGACGCCGGGGCCCTGGTAGCCGCCGCTGAGGCCGTGGATTTCAAAGGTCGGAGCCGCCCAAATCCGCCGCATGACCTCGGCGGGATTCTCGGTGCGGAGCGAATAAAAGCCATAGGCTTCCTTGAACCGCCTCACCTGAAACCCGGCCTTCAGGAAACTGGTGATCTCCGCCTTCGTCGGTGCCACCATGTCGTTGTAGAATCCAGGAATTTTCACCTCGCCGGTCTTGGCCTGCACGCACGACTGGGCCACCTCGATCAATTCCGCCAGGGGATTTCTCGCCGCCCCGCCGGTCACGCCCGAATGGGCATCTTGCCGGCCCGTGCGCAGGCTCAGTCGCACCGCCAGCAGCCCGCGCAAGCCGTACGGCATCGCCGGCTTCCCGTTCGCCAGCCAAATGGTATCCGAGACCAGCACCGAATCGGGCCGTGGAACGGCCCGGCGGTGTTTCATGCCGGCGGCAAAGTGCGGGCTCCCGATTTCTTCTTCCAATTCCCAGAGGAACCGAATGTTGAGGGGCACCCCCTGCTCCATCGCGAACCGGGCGCCGAACAGGGCGGAGAGGGTCGGCCCCTTGTCGTCCGTGGCCCCGCGGCCCCGGTAGATCCCGCCGTCATTTCGAAAGGCGAACGGCGCGTGTTTCCACTCCGGCTCCTGCGCCGGCTGCACGTCGAGATGGTTGTAGACGGTCACCGTCGGATACTGCGCGCCCGCGGTCCATCCGCCGGAGACGATGGGATACCCGCCCGTTTCGACCACCTTCGCCTCGGCGCCACGGTCGGTCAGAGACTGAACGGCAAGGTCCGCCATCCGTCGCATATCGTGAGCATGCGACGGGTCCATGCTGATCGATGGAATCTCCACCATCTGGCCCAACAGGTCCTCGAATTGTGGACGAGAGGACTCGATGTACGTGCGGAGCGACGCGTCATTCACCATCTCGGGGCTTCCTTTCACATCAAATGGGGGCGAATTATAGCGGGAGGGGGTGGGAAGCGAAAGCCCGGCAAGCGTGCGCCGGATGACAATGGTACAATGCCCTCATTGGTACCTCACGTGCACAGGCCCATGCGGACACTCGCGCATCGCTGTCGGTTCATGACGGCCATCGTCGCCACGGTCGTGGCGTTGCCGCTGTGGGCCGCGGAGCCGATTACCATCCAGCAAATTCTGGAGGAACCCCGCGTCTACCATCTTCGCCACGTCACGATGCACGGGACCGTGCGCGATGTGCAGCCGCTCGATCCCTACACGTTGCCCAACGGCACTAATTGCTATGGCGCCTACCTCTTTCGCCTGGAAGACGACACCTCCACGTTGCCGATCGCCGTACTCGGCATCTGCGGCAGACCGTTGGTGCGGGACCCCGAAGTCGAAGAGGGCGAGCGCGTCGAGGTGAGCGCCACGATACAGGCCCCGAGTCACGGCGGGTATTACTTGAGCTTCCAAGGGCTGAAAGTCATCACGGAGCAGGAAGGCGTCGTGCAGGCCGTGGCCGATCGCATCCTGCCGCTGATCGAATAATGCGCACCCCGCTCGGATGGATCGGCACAGGGGTGATGGGCGCGGCCATGTGCGGGCATCTCCTTACCGCCGGCTATCCCGTCGTGCTTCACACCCGAACGCGAACCAAAGCCGAGCCTTTGCTTGAACGCGGCGCCTCGTGGGCCGAGAGCCCCGCTGCTGTCGCAGCCGTCTCCGACGTGATCATCACCATGGTGGGCTTCCCCGCGGATGTCCGCCGGGTCTACTTCGACGCGGATGGCCTGCTGGCCGGGGCCAGACCCGGATCGATCCTTCTCGATATGACCACCACGGCCCCCTCGCTGAGCCGGGACATCGCGGCGGCGGCCTCCGCCCGCGGGCTTCATGCCGTCGATGCGCCGGTGTCGGGCGGTGATGTGGGGGCCCGGCAGGCGACGCTCTCCATCATGATCGGCGGCGACGCGTCGGCTGTGGCGCGAGTACGGCCGCTGCTCGAACGGCTCGGAACCACCCTCGTCCACCAGGGAGGACCGGGAGCCGGACAACAGAGCAAGCTCTGCAATCAGATCGTCATTGCCGGCACGATGATCGGAGTCTGCGAAAGCCTCGTATATGGGGCGCGCGCCGGATTGGACCTTTTCACCATGTTGCGATCGATTCAAGGCGGAGCCGCCTCCTGTTGGACGCTGGATCATCTGGCGCCGAGAATACTCCAGCGGAATTTTGACCCGGGATTTTTCGTCGAGCACTTTGTGAAAGATATCGGGATCGCCTTGGACGAGGCTCGGCGCATGCATATGACCTTGCCCGGCCTCGCGCTGGCCCAGGCCTTGTACGACCAGGTGGTGGCACGTGGTCACGGCCGGAGCGGCACGCATGCACTGATGTTGGCGCTGGAAGGTCTGTCCCGCACCGAACATGCGCCGCCGGAGCGGGCGACGTGAGGCTCCTCCTGATCGTCCTGCTTGGCTCGCTGCTCGCCGGCTGTGCCGCCAGTCAAGGCTTCGACCGAGACGCCATCCGGACGATGCTGCCGTCGCACTCGCCGCTCCACGAGTCGGTTGACGCCGCCTCACCCCCGTCGGGCACGCTGGCCACCCCGTTCAGGCTCGCCCTGTACTTCATGGACAATACGTTTCCTCCTCACGGGAACTTCTTCACCGCCGATTGGGTGAGCGAGGATCACGCGTTGGTGGACCATTGGTTCTCGCCGTTACAGGAGGAGCAGATCCTGGCCGGCACGTTGGTGCTCGCCGAGTCCCTCCGGGACCAATCGGATGACCGCCGGATCCATCGCACAGCCGCCCGTTATGGTGCCGACGTCGTCTTGATCGTCGAAGGCGCCGGCGCGGTCGACCGGTATCACAACAAGTATGCGGCGTTCTATCCAACGTTGCTCGGCGCCTATGTGGCACCCGGCACCCAGACTGATGCGCTGTTCCTCGTTTACGGAAGACTCTGGGACCTCCGGTCCGACCAGCTCTGGGAGAGTCTGACGGTCGAGGGCCAGGCGCAGACGGTCGGTCCGGCCATGTTCGTGCAAGACCGGCAGGTCCTCACCGAGGCGAAAAAGGCGGCCTTGCAGGCGTTCGGAGAGCAGCTGGCCGCCAGACTGCGCCAGCTCACATCGCAACCGGATCGGACTCGGTAACTCGCTAGCCCGCATTATTCATGACGGTTCGTCGCGAAAGCGCGGAGCCGCGTCGCGAGACCGGCGCGCGGAGCCCTGATGACCTGAGGGCGTACTCGTGTAGTACGTCGAGGGTCTGAACGGCGAGCCCGCCGGCCGAATGGCTCGTCGCAGCAGCGGATCGGCGATTGCAGCAGAAGCGCTCGTGAGTAATGCGGGCTAAGGCGTATCGAACGACCAGAGAAGACTCAGTAGCAACAGATGTTGGGTCGGTGTGAGATCGATCACGCCGGGACTGATTTCGCGTCGGAAAAATCCCCCGCCTGCGCCGGTCGATTCATCATACCGATGTTCGAGCCGAACGAGGGTGTTGGTCCATCCATAGGGGATCCGGTACTCGACCGTGGATGTCACCGCCTTCACGAACTGTTCGTTGCCCGTCCAGCGCCCATGTCGATCCCAATACAGTTCGGGCCGCACCGCGACGCTCCATGGCCCGGTCACATGCCAACGGATCAGCAGGTTGCCTCCCATGACGAAGGTGCGCGGATGACCGGGGACATTGGCCAGCGTTTCCGTCCCGACATCGTAGGAGGCGGCCAGCGTCACGTCGTCCCCCCTCCATTCCAGAATGTGGTTGCCGTAGAGCCGCCAAAACTCCACGGCGGTGTTCGCTTGATCCGGGCCCCAATAGAGCGTTTGCGTCGCGGTCATTCGTGGGGTCATCCGATAAGCCCACTGGGCGCCGTACGACGGCGCGTTGTTCTGATGCGTCAGATGAAAGAAGCCGTTGATGATGTAGGCGGCGACGGCCAACCGCTCATCGATCTGATACTTTGCATTGACGCCGAGCATCATGTAGGGAGAGTAGTCGGCGATCCAGGCCCGCGTATAGTTCGCATTGTGTTTGGCATACAGCGATTCGTATCCCATCAAACTGGGAAAGAGCCCGGCCGTGACCATCAGCCCCTTGCCGACGGGAGCCAGATAGGACACGTTCGCCGATTGCAGGTGCCGCAGCGTGTCCCCTCCGTCCATCCGCCGCTCCCCCGCCGTATAGGCGAATTCCTTGGAGTCGTAGCCGCCTTGCACGCCGAATTCCATGCCCCATCGAGATGCTCTCGTCGCGTCTTTCCTGGCATAGACGTAGGCCATGTTGGGAGCAAACTCGTTGTGGCGGGCGGCGGTGGAGCGGCTTCGCCACTGGTGATTGTCCGGGTAGTTGAAGTTTTGAATGTAGCTGAGGTCGAGATAGGCGCCGTAGTGCCAGTCGGCTGTCGCAGGCGCCTCATCGGCGGATACGGGCATGGCCTGTTTCGTTAACCCTTCAGCCTGCGATTCACTCTCGGCCGCAAGGACCGGCACGGCCATCACCCACGCGATCACCAGCCAGCAGGCCAGAGTCAACCAGGGACCAACCCCTCTCATGTGGTCCTTTCTTGAATGAGACGAGCCATCATTCCTTTCCACGACATGCTTCATCTCGTTCTCACATTCGGCGGGCCTCACAATCCCCCGTATCGACGTTATCAACTCCCACATCAGGACAGGATCAAAACACAGCGCAACGATGTAAAGATGTCGTAAAAGACGGTGGAGGGGTTATTCCGTCCTGAGGCGATAGCCAACTCCCAATTCCGTCACCAGATAGCGGGGATGTGCAGGGGCTTTCTCCAGTTTGTTTCTCAACTGACGCATGTACACACGCAAATAATGTCCTTCTTCCACGTGCAACGGCCCCCAGACTTCTTTCAACAACTGGCGATGGGTCAACACCTTTCCCGCATGACGGATCAGTGTCGTCAGCAGTTTGTACTCAATCGGGGTGAGATGGATCTCTTGACCGGATCGAAAGACCTGACGCCGACCGAGATCAACCTTCAGGTCCCCAAGCGTGAAGACCGACTCGCCGCCGTCGGCAGCCGTCCGCGACGCATGCCGAAGAGCGGCTCGCATGCGAGCCAGTAATTCCTCAACCCCGAAGGGCTTCGTCACATAATCATCGGCCCCCAGATCCAGCGCGGCGACTTTGACTGTTTCCTGATCACGAGCCGACAACACGATAATCGGCGTGGCGGTCCATTCGCGAACCTGTCGAATCACGTCCCTGCCATCACGATCTGGCAGCCCCAGGTCCAAGAGAATCAAATCTGGGTTTCTCACTTGGGCCTCACTGACGCCTTCTTTGCCGGTCGAGGCCTCATACAGTCTGAAGCCGTGCGCGGGCAGCATCGTTCTCAAAAACCGCCGAATTTCTGGCTCATCCTCGATGAGCAAGATGGTGGCTTCGTGGGTCATAGAACGGTCAGTGACGGGCGCACGGCACTTGGCTCCTCATGTCGAAGGTTGAGCCTTCATCCGTTCGCGTTCCGTGGACGGGCATCGATCAGGCAGCGGGATCGCAAATCGGAAGGCCGCACCCCCACCCGTGCGATGTTCGACCCATATTCGCCCGCCGTGGGCTTCGACGATACCCCGACAGATGGTGAGACCGAGCCCGACGCCTCCTTCACGAGCAGGCTGCGCACGGTAAAATTTGTCAAAAATGCGGGCCTCTTCACCCGGAGGGACCCCGGGGCCTCGATCCGCCACCTCCACGATGACCTCCTGATCGCTTGCCGACGCCGACAACTCGATCACCGTCCCCAGCGGCGCATACTTGGTCGCATTCTCCACGAGATTGAGCATCACCTGCTCCAACAGCACACCGTCGACCAGCACCAGCGGCAGGTCCGGCGGGAAAGCCGTCTGAATTCGGTGTTCCCGCAATCGGCCTTCGAGTCTCGCAAGGGCTGCTCCAACGACTTCCTCCAACGGATGCCAATCCTTCGCAAGCTGCACGGCTCCCGCCTCAATGCGCATCATGTCCAACAAGTTTTTCAGCAGGCGGTCGAGGCGATCCGCTTCTCGAAAAATGGATCGAGACAACTCCAAGCGCGCCGCCGTATCGATCTGTCCCTGATCGTTCATCAAGGTACTCGCCGCACCCGTAATCGCCGCGAGGGGCGTCCGCAAATCATGAGACACCGAGCTTAGGATGGCGTTTCTCATGCGTTCCGTTTCCGCTCGCACATGGGCCTGTTGCGCGGCGTCGGACAGCCGTGTGCGCTCAATCGCAAGCGCGACCTGGTGAACCAGAGATTCCAGCAAATGTAGTTGGTCGGGCTCCAACAATCGCGCGCCATCGGCAGGTCTCACGGCCACAACCCCGATCGCGCCGGTCGACCCCACCAAGGGAAGATACAGCGCGCTGGCTCCTGGAAGCGTATCAGTGCCCAGACCAGCTCGTTCACTGTGGTCGTACACCCACTGCGCCACACCGGACTCTTTCGGGTCCAATTCAAAGAAGAGCAATTCCTCCCGCTGGAGTTGCACACGCCTATCGGCATCGGCCAAAAAGATGGCCACTTGTGCGTCGAATACGTCCCGCAGATGCTTGACGGCAAGCTGGACCAGCATCCGGGTCTCTCGATGCATCGCCAGATCACGACTCATCGTATACAGCACGCCGGTGCGCCTCTCTCGATGGCGGGCCAGTTCGGCTTGTTCTCCGATCCGGACAGCCAGATTGCTGATCACCAGCGCAACCACGAGCATCACGCCAAAGGTGAGCAGGTATTGCGCGTCTGACACCCCGAAGGTGAGATACGGTGGGACAAAAAAAAAGTCGAAGGAGGCCACGCTCAACACCGAGGCCACAATCGAGGGGCCGCGTCCGAATCGAATCGCCACGGCGATGACGGCGATGAGGTACATCATGATCAAGTTGGCCGGCGCAAAATAAGGAAACATCAGCCAGGCGACCGCGGTCGCCATCATCACACCTGCCGAGGCGTGGGCATATCTCGGCGCACCAGTTGGTTTTTTGAGACTGCGCCGGACCAGTGGTTCTCCTTCCCCGGCCTCACCCGTAATCACATAGATGTCGATCTCTCCGCTTTGATGGACCAACTCGGACACGACGGACCCAAACAGCCACTCCTTCCAGAGGGACCGAACGGGTTTCCCGACGATAATCTTCGTCGCGTTGCGACTGCGCGCGTAACTCAACAGCTCTTGCGCCACATTATCGCCGGTGAGCGTGATCGTCTCCGCGCCTAACTGCTCTGCCAGCCGCAAGCTCTGGATCAGCCGATCCCGTTCGGCCTGCGGCAACCGGAGATGTCGTGGCACCTGCACGTATACGGCGATCCATTTGGCATGCAGGTCCGCGGCCATCCGGCGCGCGGCTCTGATAAGTCGGGGCCCGCGGGGCTTCATGTTGACGCAGACCATGATCGTTTCCGCCGCCGGCCACGTGCGCACCACCGCATGATCCCGCCGGTAGACTTCCATCTGCTGATCCACCCGCTCCGCCGTCCGACGCAGGGCAAGTTCGCGCAGCGCGATGAGGTTGCCCTTGGCGAAAAAGTTCTGGATGGCATGCTGGATTTGTTCAGGCACGTAGACTTTCCCGTCCTTTAGACGCTGCAGCAAGTCGTCCGGCGGTAAGTCGATCAGCTCCACGTCATCCGCGCGTTCGAGGACCGAATCGGGAACCGTTTCGCGGACGCGGACGCCGGTGATTTGCGTCACCACGTCGTTCAGGCTTTCCAAGTGCTGCACATTCACCGTGGTGTAGACCGTGATGCCGGCCTTCAGCAGTTCTTGAACGTCTTGCCATCGTTTCGCATGGCGGAGCCCCGGCGCGTTCGTATGGGCCAGCTCGTCGAGGAGGATGAGCGCGGGGCGACGGGCCAAGGCGCCGTCCAGATCAAATTCCCGCAGCACCGTCCCGCGATAGTCGACGGCCCGGCGAGGGAGCACTTCGAGCCCGTTAACCAGCGCTTCGGTTTCCGCACGGCCGTGGGTTTCCACCACGCCAATGACGACGTCCACGCCGTCGTGCCGTTGTTCATGGGCGGCTTCCAACATGGCATAGGTTTTCCCCACACCGGGATTTGCGCCGAAAAAGACTTTGAGCTTTCCCTCGGACTGACGGGCTTCTTCCGCCTGAACTCGTTTGAGTAAGGCGTCGGGGTCTGGGCGTTGCGGGGTCATCGATGTCTCAGCTCTGACCAGGGAGCACGGACCGAACGGTGGCATCTTGGAAACTGTCGGCCGGTCCTGTCGATTCAAGGACCTGACCCGTGTGATTTTACGTCATCTTGATACTCAACCGCTGTCTTCTTACCACATCTTGATGTGGTCGGGCGTATCTTGTCTTCCACAAGCACTCCAGAAATGGAGGAACCAATGGAAGACATGGATCTGGGGATGGTCATTATCATGGGAATCGGCGTGATGGGATTGTTGCAACTCATCTTGTGGGTCGTTGTGGTCATCCGGCATCAGGGAAGTCATGACCTTCACCTCACCCTTGAGAGGACGGATTCGATGCCATCCAATCGTGCCTCGTCTTAACGAAGACGCATCGATCCATTAAAGTACGACTCCCAACAGCAGGGGATGGGAAGATGGCCTGGTCGTAGCCCAATCGTCATGGCAATCGCACAGGGCACCAGCTGATGGATGATGTGGGCTAATGCGCCATGTGCGGCTGCTTATGGCGCCGCCCGCTCGTCTCTCGAAACTTGTCGCACCACATCGAGCGAGAGATTTAACGCCAACACATTGACACGCCGCTCTCCCAACACTCCCAATTGACGACCTTCGGTGTACTGTGCCACGAGTTCCATGACCTTGCCTTCATCAAGATCTCGAGCGCGCGCCACTCGCTTTACTTGGTACAGCGCCGCGGCCGGGCTGATGTGAGGGTCTAGCCCGCTGCCCGAGGCCGTGACCAGATCAACAGGGATAGGCATGTCGTTGCTCGGGTCTGCGGCGCGTAAGGTGGCCACCCTCGTTTGGACCGCCTCGACCAGGGCTGGGTTGGAGGGGCCAAGATTCGATCCGCCGGAAGCCGCGGCATGATAGGGAAACGGTGACGTGGCGGAAGGACGGCTCCAGAAATACTCAGGCTTGTCAAAATACTGCCCAATCAATCGGGATCCAATGACGTGGCCATCCCGCATCATCAAGCTGCCATTGGCCTGCTCCTGAAACAACAGCTGAGCCAATCCCGTGACCGTCAGCGGATAGATCAGGCCCGTGAGCACGGTTAAGCACACCAGCATGCTCACCGCAGGGCGTAGGTGCTCTTTCATATGTGGCGATCCTTATCCAACCTGCTAAATCAAACCCAACACGACTAACAGGACATCAATCATCTTAATCCCGATAAAAGGCACGACCACACCACCCAGGCCGTAAATCAAAAGATGCCGCCGGAGCACCGGTCCGGCTCCGACCGGCCGATAGGCGATCCCGCGCAAGGCCAGCGGAATCAACGCGACAATGATCAGCGCATTGAAGATGACGGCGGAGAGAACGGCACTCTGGGGCGTGGCCAAGTTCATCACGTTGAGCGCATTCAAGGCCGGATACGTGGTGGCAAAGGCCGCCGGAATGATCGCGAAGTACTTCGCCACGTCGTTGGCGATGCTGAAGGTCGTCAATGCTCCCCGAGTCATGAGCAACTGTTTGCCGATCTCCACGATTTCAATGAGCTTGGTCGGATTGGAATCGAGATCCACCAAGTTGCCCGCCTCTTTCGCCGCCTGCGTGCCCGTATTCATCGCGACGGCCACGTCGGCCTGGGCCAGCGCCGGAGCGTCGTTCGTGCCGTCCCCCGTCATGGCCACGAGCCGGCCTTCCGCCTGCATCTCGCGAATGAGTTTGAGCTTGGCTTCCGGGGTCGCTTGAGCGAGGAAATCATCGACGCCGGCCTCCGCCGCCACCGCGGCGGCCGTTTGGGGATTGTCGCCGGTGATCATCACGGTCTTGATGCCCATGCGTCGCAGCTCCACGAACCGCTCTCTGATTCCCCCCTTCACGATGTCCTGGAGGGCGATGACGCCAAGGACCCTGCCGCTCTCTGCCACCACCAGTGGCGTCCCTCCTTGCTTGGCAACGGCTTCCACTTCGGTTCGCACAAACCCGGAAAAATGTCCTCCCCGCGCCTTCACATAGGCCTCAATGGCATCCGCGGATCCTTTACGGATCTCGCGACCATTCAGATCCACTCCGCTCATACGGGTCTGAGCGGTAAAGGGAATGAATGTGGCGCCCAATCCGTGGATATCGCGGGCACGCAGTCCGTACTTCTCCTTGGCCAACACGACAATGCTGCGGCCCTCGGGCGTCTCGTCAGCCAACGACGACAATTGACAGGCGTCTGCCAAAACCTGATCACTAACCCCTTCCGCTGCGATGAAGCCGGTCGCTTGGCGATTGCCCAGCGTGATGGTGCCGGTTTTATCGAGCAGCAGCACATCGACGTCCCCTGCCGCCTCTACGGCCTTTCCTGACAGCGCGATGACGTTGGCTTGGACCATCCGGTCCATCCCGGCGATGCCGATGGCCGACAGCAACGCCCCGATCGTCGTCGGAATCAAGCAGACCAGCAGCGAGGTGAGGACGGTGACGGTCACCGGAGATCCTTGGCCCGCCGCGGACACACTATAGATGGAGAACGGCAGGAGCGTGACTGTGGCGAGCAGAAAGATGATCGTCAAGGCGGCGAGAAAAATATTGAGTGCGATTTCGTTCGGCGTTTTCTGCCGAGACGCCCCCTCGACCATGGCGATCATCCGGTCCAAGAAACTTTCCCCGGCGTCGGTCGTGACGCGAATGACCAGCCAATCCGAGAGGATCTTCGTGCCGCCGGTGACGGCACTGCGATCACCGCCGCTTTCCCGAATCACCGGGGCGCTCTCGCCGGTAATGGCGCTTTCGTTGACCGACGCGACACCTTCGATGACCTCTCCATCCGCCGGGATATAGTCTCCCGCCTCCGCCAGGACCACGTCCCCCTTCTTGAGCTCATTGGCAGGAACGGCGCTGAACGTGTCACGTCCCTGAGACCTCCGGTTCCAGACGGCATGGGGATGTGAGCCCGGATCGACCCTCCCAAGCCTCTTGGCGGTCAACTCTTGACGGGATCGTCGCAGCGAGTCGGCCTGGGCTTTGCCGCGCCCCTCCGCCATGGCTTCAGCACAATTCGCGAACAGGACGGTGAACCATAGCCACACCGCAATGGCACAAATGAACCACTTGGGCGCTTCGCCGGTGCCCACGAGGGCCTGGATCAACAAGAGTGTCGTGACGATACTGCCGATCCACACGACAAACATTACGGGGTTCTTTACCTGGTGACGGGGGTCGAGTTTCAGAACGGCATCGCGCAACGCCTGCCGCACGATCGCGCCCTCGAAGAGAGACCGTGACTTGTGTGATTGTGATGTCGTGGACATGGCCATCTGTGGTTTTGCTCGCTCCTATCCCCGCATCAGCAGCGCTTCAACGACGGGCCCCAATGCCAGGGCCGGCAGGAAGGTGAGCGCCCCCACCATCACCACCACCCCGATCAGAAGAACCACGAATAGCGGCGTGTGGGTCGGCAACGTTCCGGGGCCGGCGGGGATCATCTTTTTTCGCGCCAGTCCCCCGGCCAGTGCCAGTGTCGGAATCGCGAGCCAAAACCGTGCAATCAGCATCGCGATCCCGCCCGTCACGTTGTAGAAAGGCGTGTTGACATTCAGTCCCGCAAACGCGCTGCCATTGTTGTTGCCTTGAGAGGTGAAGGCATACAGTACTTCGCTGAATCCATGCGCGCCGGGGTTCAAGATGGAGGCTCGACCCGCTTGCACGCTGATTGCCAGGGCTGTGAAGCCCAATACGACGATGGGCATGATGAGAATCAGCAATGACGCCATCTTCATCTCATAGGGTTCGATCTTCTTGCCAAGGTATTCCGGCGTCCGTCCCACCATGAGGCCCGCCGCGAAAACGGCAATGATGGCGAACACGATCATGCCGTACAGCCCCGAGCCGACTCCGCCGAAGACCACTTCGCTGAACTGCATCAAGAACAACGGCACGAGTCCACCCAACGGGGTATAGGAATCGTGCATGGAGTTCACTGATCCGTTTGACGCGGCGGTCGTGGCGGCGGACCACAAGACCGACGCGGCGATGCCGAATCTCAGTTCTTTCCCTTCCATATTGCCCCCGCCGTGATCTTGCCCCGCCTCCTGATTCACATCGACAGCGGCGAGCAAGGGGTTGCCGCTCTGCTCGGCCCAGAGACCGAGCGGCACGACACAGACAAACAGAATCGTCATGGAAGCGAGTAACGCCCAACCCTGGCGCGTATCGCCGACCATGAGACCGAAGGTGTAGCACAGCGCAGCGGGGATCAGGAGAATGGCCAAGCACTCCAGAAAATTCGAAAGCGGCGTGGGATTCTCAAACGGATGGGCGGCATTCGCATTAAAAAAGCCGCCACCGTTCGTGCCGAGTTGCTTGATCGCGATCTGGCTTGCCGCCGGGCCGACGGCGAGCGTTTGCTCAGTCACCGTGGCCGATACGACCGTGAGTGTTCCCTGCTCATCGAACTTGGGCCGACCCTCTGCATCCGTCACCGGCCTTTCAGTTCCCGCCGGCTGAAGCAGCATGGCCGTGTGGTACGCGTTGAACGTCTGAACCACACCTTGGGATACCAAGGTCATGGAAAGAAGAAGGGACAGTGGCAGGAGAATGTACAAGGTGCCTCGGACGAGATCGCACCAAAAATTTCCGATGGTGAGCGAACTGCGCCGGCTCAGGCCCCGGATCAGCGCGACGAGAATGGCCATCCCCGTCGAGGCGGATACGAAATTTTGGACAGTGAGTCCAAGCATTTGCGTGAGAGCGCTCAGCGTCGTTTCGCCCCCATAAGCTTGCCAGTTCGTATTAGAGACAAAGCTGACCGCCGTGTTAAAGGAGAGATCCGGCGAGACCGCGCCGAGGCCGGCTGGGTTTAACGGCAGCAGGTGTTGCAGCCGCTGCAGGCCATACAGGAACAGGAGTCCCGCTGCGTTGAAGACCAGCATGGCGCCGCCATAGACCTTCCAATTCATTTCCTCGGCTGCCCGGATGCCGCAGACCCGGTACAGAGCCCGTTCCACCGGCCCGAACAACCAATCCAGGCCGCAGGGTTTCCCTTCGTGCACTCGGGCCATGTACCAGCCCAGCGGTTTCACGGCCGCCAGCAGCACGCCGGCATACAGAAGCACATGCAGCCAGCCATTCATCCGCATCAGAACCACTCCGGTTTCAGCAACGCGATCATGAGATACCCCAATAATCCCGCCGACAGAATGCCTCCGAGCATGTACATGCTGCTCATGGCTGACTTCCTTACAGTCGTTCCAGGCCGGCAATCAGCCAGCCGGAGAGAACAACAAACCCGACGATCAGCGCAATGAAGAGAATATCCATGGCGACTCCATTCTCTGGGCAGCACCCTATCAAGAATGATGTAAAAATGGTGTCAAAGTTTCCCAGCACGCCCATCTGGCGTCGCATTGCCGCATGAGTGCGGGAGCACACATGCCACGCCCGACTTGACCGACTTTCCGTCGAGCGAGGAATTCCACGAAGGGATCAGACCCCGCGCCGACACGAGTGTGGGGGTCAAGAGAAAGGAGAGCGAGTGACGGGCAAGGAGAGAACGGCGGAGGGGCAACGGGTCAGCAGGCTGTAGCGCCTGGGTTTATGGCACTTGCTCCTCCAGCACGCACCACATGCGCCTGGTGCCTGACTTTTGATCCGTCACCGGCTCGCCGCTGAAGAAGCTGACCTGCCACGCCACGATGCCGTCAGTGGGGTGCGGGGTCGCCGTCCAATAGATCTCCGACTTGATGTTGGTGAAGGGATGGCCCGCCGGCAGGGCGGGGTTATGCTGCGAGGTCTCGATGAGTGTTTTGAGTTCGTCGACCGTCGGCGCGCGCCAGCCTGTTGGCCCGCCAATCGCTTTGGTTGCACAGCGGGCGACCGACGCGCTCCAGACATCATGAATGCGGTCCGGTGCCTGTTCCCAGGTCAGGCCGGTTTGGTGATCCGTGACGGCGGCCCCGTCCAGGATTACCGCAAAGCGCCCCTGGGACGGCTCGTCGCCGCCGTCGCCGAGCCACAGACCGAGCACCATGCCAAGCGCACAACACGCGACTGCTGCGGTCTTCCGCTTGTTCATAGGTCCCTCCTCGGACAGGCCCGACCGTCAAAGTGACGAGAGTGTGACCGAGGCCGCTTGTCTTTTCAAGAGTCCGTCAGGCATGCTTGGCGCCGCTTGGCCCGGCGGGCCGGTCGCGCCACCCACCTGTTACGGCGCTCGCCCACCACGAATGAAGGAGGGACTCATGAGTGCAGTCGAGCACCATCGGCGGATTGATGTGCTGGCGATCGGCCTGTTCGGTCTGGCGGTCGGAGCCTTGACCCTGGGCGTCGCCCAGATCGGTGGGATTCCCGAATCCAACATGGTCGGGACGATGGTCATTGCGCTGATCTTCGGCGGCATCGTGCAAATTCTTGCCGGCATCACGGATATCCGCTATCACGAACAACTCGGCGGCACCGCGTTGACGATGTACGGCTTCTTCTGGCTGACCGTGTGTGTGGCCAAGTTAGTCAGCGAGAGCACCACTTTTCACCTCGACAAGGTGCTCTATGCCCCGATCAACTTCGTCTATGCGGCCTTTTCGTTGGTGATGGTGTATTTGACGGCGTATCGCAACACCACCCTCTGCATGCTCCATGCGGTGATTACCATCACGTTCTCCTCTACGGTGCTCACGCGTTTGGATTTCATCAGCGAAACCCTGCCGGGCCTCCTCCATATCGTCGTTGGCTTGATGGCGTTTTATCATGCCGTGGCCAGCTTGACGCAGGCGTTCACCGGCCATCAGTTGGTGCCGCTCGGGCCTCCCTTGCTGCATCGAAAAGAACCGGCGGCTGATGCGACCGGGAGGATCGACACGGCGCAGGCCGCGCCGAAGCACGTGTGAATCAGGCGCGTCGGCGCCGATGGTGCCTGACTAGCAGCAGACCGCCCCAGACGAGGGAGGTGAGCATCACCACAACCCCCAGCCGGTGCGTCATCTGAGCGAGACGGTGATCGTAGTCCAACCATCCCATCATCGTGAGGAGATTATTCCAATCATGGCCGTCCGTTTCTTTTCCTGTGACCCCGCCCAATAACACGAGCTCCAACGCCCGCGCATCGTTGATGTAAGGGGCAAGATCCATCAGGCTCTCCGCGGTCCACCATAAGGCCACCGAAGCTCCAAAGGGGTCATGCGTCCGGACCAGGAAGGTGACGAGGCAGATCACCGGCATGAGGATCTGTCCCAGACTCCCGCCCAAAATAGTCATAAATCTGCCGAAGGGGAGAAACAGCAGATGGCCGGCCTCATGAAACGGAAGATTGATCAGATGGAGAAAGGATTCTCCCGCATAGTTCTCCTCCAGCGGCGTCACCATGAACACTGTCCCCCACGACGCGAGAATCAGGAGCACGAACGCCCGGCCATAAAACGTCGTCGCATCCGTGGTCGTATCCGATTCGATCAGCCACCGGCGGGCATACAGAACCCAGGCCGTCTCACCAAACGACCGGACAGGAGGCGGCTCTCTGCGCAATGCCAGGGGCCGATACTTGGCAAAGATCACGCCGCACTGCATGCATTCGAGTCCGCCCGCCGGCACCCGTTCGGCATGGCAACGCGGGCAGGCCTGAACCGACGGCGCTGTGTCCATCATGTCCATGAGGGCATGCTAGGTGCTCGACCGGATTTGGGCAAGACTTTGTCGGCA
The DNA here is from genome assembly GCA_964416255.1 of uncultured Nitrospira sp. GTDB lineage: Bacteria > Nitrospirota > Nitrospiria > Nitrospirales > Nitrospiraceae > Nitrospira_D. The sequence goes on from CAYQDJ010000059.1 coordinate 17,934, forward strand.
ATCCGCGGGCGAAGTCGAACAGTGGAGTGCTCACCTCGACATGATGGGGAACGGCGGGAAGATCAGAACAAACAACAGGACGGTCGCGCGTCCCAGCCAAATCCTGGCCGAACCGAGCGTCGACTCCGGTCGCGGAATCGACGGGTGAGAAAATCCGAGCAACCCGGCCATGCCGACCCACACCAGCCACCCGTGCCACCCGACATAGCCTAGCACCACTAAGATAGGCAGCGCCGCGAACGCCACGGACCGTTGACGTGCTCCCCACATGGCATAGGCGACATGTCCGCCGTCCAACTGGCCGATGGGAATTAAATTCAGGCAGGTGACGAAGAGCCCAAACCACGCGGCCTCGGCGATGGGATGCAGCGTCAGCGTGGCGCCGAGCGGCACCTCTCCCACGACCAGCGAAACCACCAGGTCCAACAGCAGTGAACGCCCGACCATAAACGGACTCGTGTCGTTCACGCCGAAGTCGATGTGAGACCAGCGCAATCCGACGACCAAGGCCACAATCGCCACCAGAAACCCGGCCAGCGGTCCTGAGATGCCGATGTCGAAGAGCGCCTTGCGTTCCAGTATGGGCCCCTTCACTCGGATGATGGCCCCGAACGTGCCGACTAGGATGGGCAGCCCGGGGATGAACAGCGGCAGTGACGCCGGCACGCGGTGGATCTTCGAAAACACAACATGGGCCAATTCGTGGGTGATGAGGATCAAGAGGAGCGTGAGGGCGAAGGGAATGCCGAGAAGCAGATCACTCGGGCGTTCCGCGAGCAACCTCCAGGCGCCCACAAACGGATGAAACAGATCGGGATGGTCCTGATAGGCGCCGGCCCAGAGTGTCGTGAACACGGTCAGCAGAAAGAGCCCGGTGGGGAGCAGATATCGAGAGAACCAGGTCTCCTCTTCCATCCCGCCCGCCGGGTCGTCGTAGGAAAGCTCCCCTTCGCGGATCCGGGGAAGGTGGGATCCAGCCTCCCCGGTGCACCGATCCTGATCCATCCCGTCCTCCCATCAAGACACAGTGTAAAAGGGATTGTGGGCCAGCTCCTCCTCCACCGTGGTGGCCGGACCATGACCGGGGTACAGGCGATAGTCAGGGGGAAACGTCAACACGCGCCGGCGCACGGAGTCCAAATGCGTCGCATAGAGCCGCGCAGGGTTGGATCGTCCGATGGATCCGGCAAACAGGGTGTCGCCGACGAAACAGACCGGATGATGGGGATCGTCCACTTGAAAACACATGCCGCCGGGGGTATGGCCGGGTGTCGTGAGGCATCGGACGGTCCGCCGACCTACGGCAATCCGGCGTCCGTCCTCGGGATGGACCAAGAGATCGGCTGGGGGCCGCCGGCTAAGCAAGGGGGCATCGGCCGATCCGAGATACACCGGCACCGGGAAGGTCCGCAAAATCTGCTCGATCCCTTCCGCATGATCCGCATGGCCGTGTGTCAAACAGATCCCCACCAACGCCAGCCGGGACTTCCCGAGGGCCTCGAGCACGGCCGCGGGATTGTAGGCCGTGTCGATCAGCAAGGCCTGGCCCTGATCATGCAGCAGATATCCGTTGACGGCATATCCGTTGATGGAGCCTTGCACGGTCCTCACCCAGGCCGGCGGGTCTTGCACCACCGGCTCCCAGTGATCCAGAGCGATCGATTCCAGGGACGCAGGTCGCAGGGCCAACGCGGCGGCAAGCG
>CAYQDJ010000060.1:0-19451 GCA_964416255.1 uncultured Nitrospira sp.
GACCGACCATCGGTAAGTCCGCCCCAGCGACCGCGACGCGTCCCCGGCGGACCGACCATCGGTAAGTCCGCCCCAGCGACCGCGACGCGTCCCCGGCGTCGGTCGTTGCCGTCCAACTCCGGCCAGATCACCTCGACCGCTTGCCCAAGGAATTTCCGGTCGCTTACAATCTCGCAGGGACCACCGATGACGCCGGAAGAAGCGCGAGCGCATTATAACTTCTTGCTCACCCTCTGTATCCGCAAGGCCGAATCGTTCGGGCCGATGGCCTTTGCGTTTATCAAGGATCACAGTTATCCCACGGCCCGGCTCACTCCGGAAGAACAGTTCAATCTATTCATGGCCATCGCCGAGGCATTCGCCGAAGAACCGAAGCGCTACAGCCATAAGCTCGATTGCCTTCAGAAGGCCTTGGAGGTGTTTCCGCAGACCAGCTTCTATGATCCCGGCATCGCCCGCGCGATCCAACAGGATATTCAACGCCTGACGACGGAACTGGGATTTTATACTGCCGCGTTAAAACCGGATCGGACGCGAAGCGACGGTCCTGCAGGTCGGCAGCGCGTCATCATCGAGACCGATATGCCCGACTATTTCTTTTCGATCGCCCAACAGCACGCCGCCCTGTATTACCAGCGCAAGTACCGGTTGGCCAAGGAAGCGAAAATCGCCCAGCATTTTGCAAGCCAACACCGCGTGTTCGAACCGGACAATCCGGCCGTACACAAAGAATTTCCCGGCGCGTGCGCCCCATTCGTCCAAGCCCGCACGGGTGCGTGGCACGTTATGTTGCCATTCGATTTGAAAATCAGCCGAACGCCGGATGATCCACTGGAAGGAGGCGTCCGTATCTGGTATGCCAAGACCGGCTACTCATATCCGCTGCGGTATGAAATGGGGCGACTGGTCAGTTATTACGACGATCAGGTTCTGGACCTGGCCATGACGGATGAGCATCTGCTGTTTGTCTCCGTGTCGCCGCTCACAGAGCACCGGCTTGGGACTGTGGATCGGGCCGTGTCGCCCGATCTTCCCTTCGACATCGCGTTGCCGCGAGCCTATCTGGAGAGCACCAACACGCTGGGACCCTATGTGCAGGTGAGCTGCAATATCAAAGTATGGTTTGACGCCGCGTCGGTGTCGCTGTTAATCCAAGGTGCGCCGGACCTTCATGAATATGGGTTGCAGGGAGGGGCCGGCTTGTTGACGCGCACGTACGCGACGGAGAAGACACCGGCCTATGCCGGTGCAGGCCGTCAATCATGGCAGCAGGGGTTAAGCTTCAACTTCATCAATATGCATCTGCAGCTGCTGCCGGAGGTGACCGCGGCCGTCGTTCCCGCCAATACCCCGCTGTTTTCACTCTATCCGGTCATCGCTCGAGGGCAGTATCAGTTGGAAGATGCACGAGCGCTCTCCCGAGCCTGAATACGCCTGGGAAGTTCAGCAAGGGGGCGTCGAGCGGTGAGCGTCAGGACGGAACGATGGTCACATGCACGTGGCGTTCGCGCGGACCGTCGAGTTCGACCAACATCACCGATTGCCATGTGCCCAGGGCGAGTTCTCCGCCGGACACCGGGATGGTGAGAGAGGGGCCAATCATCGAGGCCGCCATATGCGACCAGGCATGCGAGGGATCATGGGCATGCCGGAAGTCAATGCGCGGGATGATGAGTTCCGCGATTTGGAGGAAATCCTGTTCCGTCCCTTCTCCGATTTCCCCCGTGGTGATGGCACACGTCGTGTGCGTGACGAATACGGAACACAGCCCGTCCTGAAGTTTGGTCCGGCGGAGCACGGACTGGATCTGCTCCGTCAGATCCACCACTTCTTTCGGATGCTTCGTCGCGATCCGGAGGACTTCGGACATGTCAGAGTCTCCCATGCGGACGGCGCGATGTGATCCGCGCCCGAGGCTCAGCGGCCGTATCATTGACACTGAACTATAGATGAGTGGCGTCCCGGCAACAAGCGGTCCGCAGACCCGACTGTGCGTCTCCCTGCCGCTCCTCACCATCCGGGCCGCCTGCGAACAATGGACGGCCCGGGAGCAGGCTAGGGCGGCATGAAGGAGTTCGCCTACGACGCATAGAGAAGATAAGCGGGCACCTTCACGATAAACGCATCGAGGCGATTTCCACCGAGGTTCGCCGTCCAGATGAAATATTGCCCGGTGATGTCCAGGTTGCCCTTGGGCATGCGCTCGTAACTATCGGCTCCTCCCGGCGCATCGAGATTGGCCATCAACGGCGCCACCACCAACTGGGTGAGGGACCCGTCGAGTCGGAAGCACAAGAGTTCGTTTTGCGTCCTGGCGCGGTCTGCATTGCTGCCGCAGGCATACTGTTGTTCCCGTGGCACGTCGGCCCGGGCATTGGTGTGAGTGATATGGTTGATGTTGCCGACATTCCAGTCAAATCCCCGATGGAGAACCGGCCCCCGGACGAGCGGCGCAATCGACCACGTGATCGCGGCATTCGGCAACGCGTTAGAATTGTCTCCCCCCACGACATACCCGTACCCTAAATCGAAGTGTCCGACCGAGCCCACCCCCGGCAGGTTCATCACCCGTTCTTCGGCCCCCGACTCCAAATAGATGTAGCGATTGTCCAAGCCGTTTCGGCCGTCGAGTTGTTCCAAGATCAAGACATAGCGCCCGCTCCGGTCGACGTGACATTCGTCATACTTTCCGGCCCTTGGGTAATAGCGGACCTGCTTCGTAGCTTCGAGGTACACGAGACAGCCCAGATACTCGCCCGTACTGTTTACCCGGAGGGTCGCCGCATGGACCAGATCGTCGTTACTGGAGGACATTTGCCAGACGTCGCGATTGCTGCCGAATTGCGCGGTGACGTCGAACAAGACTTCCGATTGACCCGTCATGACGTCATGGCGGACCATGCGGGGACCGTCGTGGAGATACAGCTTGGTGGGAAGCCGGGCACTGAAATACCATCCGCTGGTGGACGCCCCGCTCAATCGATGGCGTTCGCCGAAGATCGGGCCAACCCGCCGGATTTGATCCGTGCTCTTGTCATAGCTGAACAACGTCGGTCCGCTCCCCCCACGAGCGCGGGTCAAGCCGAGGAAAATCAGAATCTCGTTGCTTCCGACATGGTTGTTCATGTTTCGCCAGTAGGAGTACCCGATGCCTCGCACACAGTCCGCCCCGCCGCAATCATCGGCCGTCGTGACTCTGATCCCCTCGGTGTTGTAGGGCGCGGGAAAGGTAAACGTGCCGCGTCCACTTGGAATAAAACTTCGGATATCGTCGGTCGTCCATCGGGGCCGGACGGCGGAACCGGCGGCTTCGACAAACCCGCCCGGCGCGATGGAGGCCATGCCGCCACCGAGTGAGCCGCCACCCCCACCGCCGGCGTCGTCGCCGGAACCGCAGGAGGTCAGCAGCAGAAGGGACCATGGAGCCAACACCGACAGAGCCAACATTCGTAGGCACAACGCCATAGGATAACCTCATCAGGAAACGCTAAGGGTGGGCGACCATTCACGCACTCGCGCGCGCGTTTGCGATGGGCCACCTTAGCGAAGCTCCCGAATGAGGGTGCGAAGAAGCGTGGAAGGACATGTAAAGTTTCGGCAAAGTGAAGATGGGCGAGGTGTAAAACCTTGCCGGAAACGAAGCGCATTCTCGATGAGCGGATCACAACCGCGTCGCACGGGAAGACGAGGCAGGATGAGAGAAGGCCGAGTGTTGAGCAGGACACGGCCTGACGAGCGCGGTGGGGACCGCGGCGCCGACCCGGTTGTCCGGGCCGAGATCACGTCCGCGCATCTTATAGGGCGCGATCCGGAATCAATTGGTGCAACTCATTCACGACGTGCCGGACTTCATCGGTGTGGAAAAAACCCCGGCTCAGCGCTCGTTTCAGGAGGGCCAGGGCCTCGGCCGCATACTCCCGCCTCAAGATCGGGTCCGGAGTTTTCATCGCCCTTTCGACCAAATAGCTGATGTCGTGCACGTCGCGTTGGATCAAGGCCTGATGACTGTGCCACCGAGGGCTGCATTGGGCCGCATGGGTCAACACCTGTTCCACGCGGGCGATTTGATCATGGCGCGAGGCCGGTCCTTCGCCGGATTCTCCCGGTGACGCCAGCAGCATCAGTCCTATGAACGCCCCCGCTGCCGGCATCCCCCGCCATCCTGCATTGGTCATCGCCACGACAGCTCCTCCATGTTCCTGAAATCGGCCGTATCAGCTCAGCAAGAGGGGTGCCGTCCTTCTGCCTTCAGAAACACCGGCATTCTCAAGAGGAGTCCGGGTGCGCGCCATCCTTCCTTCGTCCACTAAGACAAAAATGAACACGATGCCAAGTGGTCGGGCGCGACGCTCGGCTGGAGGCGGTCTGCTCCGCGCCGTCTTCGTAGAGGTAAGCCCCTCCTCCAACTTGGGGAACTCCCTAGGTGAGGATGTCCGCGCACACTTCTATAAAAATAATAAGAGGAGCGTGAGACGCGAAGGGGTCAGACAATACAAGCCGGTGAACCTGCAGAGAGGTGAGTATGGTGCCTTGTGCGGCAAGCAGTAACAGTATGCAACCTCGATCGATCCAGGCGGAACAGGCGGAGGACTCCGTTCGTCCGCACCAGTCCTCCGCAGTTCCCTGGCGCGTGCTGCTCGTTGACGACGACGAATGGACACGGGAATTATGGCGGGATATCCTCGAGAGCCATGAAGATCTTCAGGTTGTCGGTCAGGCCGCCGATGGAAGAGAAGCGGTGGCCATGGCCACCTTACACCAGCCGGACGTCATTCTCATGGATGTGGCCTTGCCCTATCTGAGCGGAGTGGAAGCCACGCTTCGCATCAAGAGAGCATGTCCCCAGACCGTCGTCATCGGCCTGTCAGGAAGTTATGCGGCTCCCGTGTATAATGCCATGCGAACCGCGGGCGCCGTGGCGTTCGTCTGCAAGAACCAGATCCTCTCCATCCACGAAACGATCATGCTTGCCTTGGGTCTCTCTCGGGAGGCATGATAAATGGGTTGAACGGATGTTCAGCGGGAGACGTGTGATGATAAAGGAGACCACATCCCGCCGATGGTTATTCGAACTCTTTCTCGTGACCATCTGGAGTGTGCTGGGATTCGCACCAGTCAGTGCATCCGCCGCTGGAACCACAGAGTCTGAGCCCGAGGTCCGGGCTCAGTCGTCCAAACCCGGACCAAAGAGGATTCAACCGGGAGCCGCGCACTCCACTCGTCCCGAGCGGCCGGGCCGGCCACGAGGATCGGGTGACACGGTGGAAGAACGGCTGCGCAGGGGAGAGGCGGACGCACCTATCGCTCAAGGTCAAATCAGCGATCGATTGAATCGCATGTATCAGGAGCATCCGGCAGCCCAGTCCGGCGACGACAAGCCTGCCGGGCCGCCGAGTCGGTGAGGGCGTCGAGCGTGCATCTACGAGTGCCTACGAGTTGTCATGCGCTCCCCAGCCGGGGAAACCACCTGTAGGGTTCTCATCACCAATATTTCTTGAATGAAATCAGAGACATCGTAAAATGCATTTCTATGGGGTGCATACAGATGCCTTCAATATGCCGGCGGAAGAGAATCCTGTGCGGTCATCGATCATACCGAATAATAACGTCTTTCTCTTGATAGGCGTGAGCGGCATCGGCTTTGCTCAACTGAATCCATTAACAGTGCTCGTGGACGGTTGTTCCGACAAGACAACCGAATCCGGATGACAGACAAAGGGACTGTGACCATGATTGTGCTTTGTGCCTGGTGCGAACAGGAGGGTCTGCAGGCCCTTATGTATGAGACAGAGGCGCGGGAACATATCTCGCCATCTCACGGCATTTGCACGACGCACCAAAAAGTTCTGTTGAAACAGATTCAAGGGTTGAGGAGACAGGACGGCCTCGATCGTATGGCGGACGTGCGTCCCCTGCTGAAAACCACCCGGCCCAGGACCCGCACCCACGCATCCCAGCTCCCCTTGTACCTGTAGCGTCTTCTGCTACGAACCAGGCGGATACCCGATCATCCCCTTCCCCGGGAGTAGTGTTATGGGATAGCGCCGCGCTCGGCCGATGCGAGGGTGTGGAAGTGGAACACATGTGGACACCGTTCTTTGACCGAGCAGGCGGCACTTACGGTCTGAGGGAGAAGGGCAAAAGGAATTGCACGGCCGCCGCGAGGACAGACTCGGGAAAGGCGATCGAGAGCGCAAAAAGTACCGTTACAAGCCCAATGCCCCACAGCAGTCCATCTCGGGTTCTCTCAAACATGCCCAGAAACGCCGCCGTGAGCATGAGCGCGATAAAGAGCGTCATCGCGCGGGTTATACCACAGCGACGGAGGGACGCATGTAAAGGTTGTGAAAAATCTGCGCGCCTCGGTTTGCCGGCCTCCTCACGTTTCGACTTCGAACCCGTCGTCCTTCCACCAGCGCCAGCCGCCGTCCAGTTCCATCACCGGATAGCCCTGACCCGCAAATTCCACGGCCGCCGTCGCCGCGAGATGGCAAACCATCGAATAACAATACAGGACGTTGATCTTGTCCTTCCGCAACCCCTTCAGTGTGGACCATTGATCTTTGGGAAGATTGATTGCGCCGGGGATATGCCCTTTGGCATAGTCCTCGGAGGCCCGCACATCGATGATCGCCACCTGCTGGTTTTTCATCATCCGCTCCAGTTCGACCGGCCCGGTCGTAAAGGCCATTTTGGCCTCGAAAAATTGCTTGGCTTTCGCCGGATCCGTCGTCATCGCCGCCGTGGTCATTGTCGAACCTCCTTGCATCGTGCGTTGAGAGTGACTTTGCCGCTCGCGGCCCACCATGAACGATTCCTCGACGCCCATGAACTAGCCGGTTCCCTAATTCACAATGGGTCAAGAGCGCTATGAACGGTTTGTTATGATGCACAAGGCGCATTCATGCAGGTTCCCTATCAGAAGTTGAGAAGAGGAGGTTCGTGAACGCCCTCAGCGCAGGCATGACCGCGGCCGTAATGATGGCGGGGGGATGGATGTGGTTCGGATGCGCGGTCGAGTCCGCGCTGATGCCTCCTCCCGTCCTGCTCGAACAGTTCGAAGTTCCCCCAATTCGAGATGCGGTCCGCCCCTATGCGGCCGGTCACTCCTTCACGACCGAGTCTGTGACATGGAACGTGGCCGAAGGCGGCGTCGAGATCGTCACGGAGCAGGACGATACCGCGGTCTTTGATGGATCCCAGGCCGTGCATCTGAACGGCTCCCCGGGAGCGGGCACCTTGACCACACGGGTTGCGACAAGCCCAAAGCAGCAATACACCCTGACCTTTTTCTATGCCCGTCATGCCAAGCTAGGCGACGATGCCGGTCGAATGCGAGTGGAGGTGCTGGGTTCCATGACAGTGCTGGAAGCCGACGTGCAGCATGACAGCCGGGCCTTCGATGCCTATCGCCGCTACAGCGGCAGGTTTACCGCCGACCGCGAAGAGACCATGCTCCGCTTCACGTCGCTCACCCAACCCTTCGGCATCATCCTGGACGGCATCGCCATACATCCGGTTCCTCCCCTTCCCCCCACCCCTCCTCGGATTCAGCGGCCGCCCGCCGCGTTGTCGAGCCGTGCCGCTCCATGAGGGTGAGGGCTTGAAGGGCGGCGCCTTCTGTCCGTTGCCTGAAGGGAATCAAGCGGATCGGTTGGTCTTTTCCGCCTAGCGTAGCAGGATGCCTTCAAATGGGACGCCGGCAGTGAGGCTGCTTTCACCGTATGTCTCTGACTCACCGATAGTTACGATATGAATACTGTCGGCATTGGGTTTGCTCTTCTACAGCAGGGGCAAATGACCTCACCCAGGCTGCTCCCAGGCGCGGTTGAGTGAGGTGTCTCCGGCAGGTCATCAGCCAACGATGAAGAGAGGCCGATCATGTCGACGGAATCACTCAGCACACCGGTCACGGACTTCATGCGATGCTGCGAAGTGTTGCTCAGCCCACCGGTGAGTCGCGAGTCCCTCACCCAGGAGGAACTCGACATCATTCACCTGTACGTGGAGTCGCTGAACGAACGCTTCTTCGCATAATCGGCATCTGTGGAAAACAGCTCCTCCCGGCGGACCACACCGGTATCGGTGGGTTCTCTTGCGAGGACATGGACCTACGCGCCGCTGGTACGCACGAGGCTCATGTGCCGTGTAGGATCCATTGACTCATTCCCATCCGAGCGGTAACGTATCCCCCCACCACACGAAGGAACTCCCCAATGACCGTGATGTTCAGAACAGGCACTCCGGATGATGCCGCCGCCTGTGGGGTCATCTGTTATGAGGCCTTTAAAGCCATCGCTGAACAGCACAACTTCCCGCCGGATTTTCCTTCCGCCGACATGGCGGTGACGCTGCTGTCGATGGTCCTGGCACGGCCCGACGTCTATTCGGTGGTGGCCCACGCGAACGATCGCGTCGTCGGCAGCAACTTTCTCTGGGAAGGTGATGTCATTGCCGGGGTGGGGCCAATCACCGTGGCGCCAGACTCGCAAAACGGCTCGGTGGGACGCGGGTTGATGGAGCGCGTGCTCGATCGAGCCCGAGCGGAACGGCGCATCGGGGTTCGGCTGGTTCAAGCCGCGTATCACAACCGGTCGCTGTCCGTCTACACCAAGCTGGGCTTCCAGGCGCGTGAACCCCTGACCGTGTTGCACGGACCGCCGCTCAACCTCGAACTGCCCGGCTATCTGGTACGGGTTGCGACACCGGACGATCTCAGCGCATGTGATGCACTGTGTTGTACCGTGCACGGGCATGACCGGCATGGCGAAGTCGCATGGGCCATCGCCAACGGAACGGCCAGGGTGGTGGAACGGGAGGGACGGATTACAGGCTATGCCACAAACATCGGATACTTTGCCCACGCCGTCGGGCGGACGAACGAGGAGCTGAAGGCGCTGATCGGCGCCGTCGCGGTCTTTGTCGGCCCCGGGTTCCTGCTCCCGACCCGGAATGCGGAATTACTACGATGGTGTCTGGCTCACGGCTTGCGCGTCGTTCAGCCCATGACCCTCATGAGCCAGGGGCTCTATCAGAAACCGGCCGGAGCGTTTCTGCCATCGGTGTTGTACTAACCGGCGCGGCCCTCGCCCCATCCCCACCTTGCTTCAACCGCGCGTCGCAGAACTGTCGGATGGGGTCGTCATCGGCATCGGGATCGATGTCGTCCCACAGCGCCGACCGCACATTCCACCGGACCAGCGGGTAGAAAAGCAGACTGGCCGGTGCGGTGATGGCCATGCCCAATAAAGGATAGAGCATGTCGTCTTCTTCGAAGCGGGTCTCGACCCGGCGGGCCACGCGCCGGTACCAGGCCGCCGTCTCCGCATACCGCGCGCGGGCCTGCACGACACGGCCATACAGTTCGTCCTCACGCCGGTAATTGCGTGTGGGCGTCAGGCCGCTGGGGCGGTCGGTGATCAATTCGATCGGCAGCGGCTTCCCGTGGCCCGCGGGAACACTCAGTTGGCCGGCTTGCGCACGTTGCCGACCCCGCCATTCGTCCTCGAGCGATTCTTTGTGGCGCTGCGACTCCCACACATCCACCATCAATGTCCCATAACAGTGGATTTCCCTCGTCCGAGTCGTGGACAAACAGCCGATCATGAGACAGGACAGGAAGAGAAGAGCGAAGGCCCGCATGCAACCCTCCCGGATGACCATCCATTGTTCACTGTACGAGTTCCGGGGCGGAGCTTCAAGGCAAAGGAACGGCCGCTTGGCAAAGCGCCGACCGGCGTTACTGTGAAGACAGTACCAAGCGCAGAATTCCGGAGAGATCTTGCACCTGTTGAGCGGAGGGCATCACCACATTCTGTTGCCGGTGATAGGCTCCTTCCACCGACCGCGAGGTCGTCCAATGTCTCGAATGGTGCATGTCCCAAGCGAGGATGCCCTTGCCGACTCTCGTCACGGTTCACTTTGCTTGAGAAGGAGCGGACCTTATTCTATTCTCAGACCTGCATGAAGGACTAGGGGTACACCCAGTCATAGAAGCTACGTAGCTAACTTATAGTTTCTTCTCTGCTTGTATCTCATATTTCAACAGCCCACATGCAATCAGAAGGCGACCGTCCAAACAGCCACACAGATCCCGTGCTAAGTCACCAGCTCCTTCTCGAAGCCTTGGTGGAAAGCGTTCTTGACGGGGTCTTGATCATTTCCCTCGACGGGAAGATCTTGCATTGTAACCAATCCTTTCTGGAGATCTGGAAGTTCCCTCAAGCAATCATTGATGCCCGATTAGATGAGCGTGCATTGCAATGGGCCGCTCAGCAAACAGCTGACCCGGCTGGCTTTCTTGCACGCGTGGCGGAGGTCTATGGCACCGCTGATGATCCGGTGTGTGAGGAATTGGTCATGAAAGACGGCCGGGTCTACGAACGCTACAGCTCGCCTCTTCGCATGAAGGATACCCGATTGGGATGGGTTTGGACCTTTCGGAATATCACCGGGCGCAAACGGGCTGAAGAAGCGTTGCGCGTGGCACATGATACGTTCCGCCACCTTGTGGACTACTCGCCCTTTGGAATCTATGCCGTAGACGCCGACTTCCGTCTCGTGCAGGTGAGCGCCGGCGCACAGAAGGTATTCCAGAATGTGCGTCCCCTGCTCGGCCGCGACTTCGCCGAGGTGCTGCGCGTCATCTGGACCGAACCATTTGCCAGCGAGGCCATCGGCCGATTTCGCCAGACGCTCGCGACTGGGGAACCATACCATGCACCCTCCACCGTCGAGCAGCGACATGACATCGGACAGGTCGAATCCTACGACTGGAAGATCGAGCGGGTGACCTTGCCCGATGGCCGCTTCGGGGCGGTGTGCCATTTCTACGACCTCTCCGAACGGCAACGTTACGAAGCCGCGCTCGAGGAGCGCGAGAGCCGGTTACGACTGGCCTTGGCCGGCGGACAGATGGGAACGTGGGACATGGACCTCCAGAGCAATCAGATCACCTGGGATGCGAGAGGCTCTCTGTTGCTCGGCTATACGGAGGGAACGGCGGCATCGACCGACGGGTTCTATGGGCGCGTGCACCCGGACGATCGCCTTCAGGTGAAAGAGGCCCTCCGCCGCGCCGTCACGGAGACGGGTGAGTTGGAGCATGAATTCCGCATCGTCCGTCCTGACGGGCAGGTCCGCTGGCTCGTCGGCAAAGGCGTCGTCCTGAAAGACGACCAGGGTTGTCCCGCCCGCGTGGTGGGCATCAACTATGAGATTACGGAACGTAAACGGACCGAAGAGGCCTTGCGCCGGAACGAGGAGCAACTTCGCTCGTTCGCCCAGGAACTGGAAGCTCACGTGGAGGACCGCACGCGTGAACTCAGGCAGTCGCAAGAGCGTCTCCGTGCCTTGGCTGCCGAGTTGAACTTGGCCGAGCAGCGGGAACGGAAACGGTTGGCTGCGGAGCTGCATGATCATTTGCAACAAATCTTGGTGCTGGGCAAACTCAAACTCGCCCAGGGCAAACGCGTGCCGCTCGGGACTCCCGCCAATACGGACATCTTCCAACACGTTGATGATCTGCTCTCAGAGGCGCTGGCCTATACGCGCACCCTCGTCGCGGAACTCAGCCCGCCGGTTCTGCGCGACCATGGCCTTGCCGCCGGGCTGAAATGGCTCGGTGAGTATATGACCAAACATGACATGACCGTCGCGGTGAGCGTGCCCGCGGACGACGAATTGACGCTGCCGGAGGATCAGACGGTGCTGCTGTTCCAATCGGTCCGCGAGTTGTTGATGAACAGCTGGAAGCATGCCGGCACGTATCAGGCCACCGTCACCATGGAAAGGCAGGACAAGGCACTTTCCATTGAGGTGCGTGACGAAGGAAACGGCTTCGACCGCACTGCGGCAGGGATTCCGAATGACCGCTCTTCGAAGTTTGGACTCTTCAGCATTCGTGAGCGCATGAAGGCGCTCGGCGGCTCGTTTCATGTGGAATCAGCGCCTGGGCGAGGCACACGGTCCGTCCTTGAACTCCCCCTCCCTCAACGGACAAACGCGCACGTGCAGACACCTGTTCCCTTGGCTGTGCCCTCGATAGGCCGCACTGCGTCGCCGCGGAAGGAGGAGACGATCCGTGTGCTCTTGGTCGATGATCATGTCATGATGCGGCAGGGATTGCGCAGCGTGTTGGATGGATATCGGGATCTAGAAACCGTCGCAGAGGCCGCTGATGGTGAAGAGGCTGTGCTGGCCGTCGAACGGTTTCATCCTGCCGTCGTGGTCATGGACATCAATATGCCGAAGATGAATGGCATTGAGGCGACGGCGCGCATTAAAGCCAAGTATCAGGCTGTTCACGTCATCGGCTTATCCGTGAACCCAGAGCGAGACAATCAGGAGGCCATGCGCCATGCGGGGGCTGAGGTCTTGCTGACAAAGGAAGCGGCCGTCGAGCAGCTGTATTCGGCCATTCAGCGGGTCATGGTTGGAACCAATGTACAGGCGTAGAGGATGCTGATGATTGGTTCCCGAGAGGACGCATGACGTTGCACTGGGTGCGGGCAAGCCGGTCTTAACAAGACACCCTGACCCTCTCGACCCTTTTCCTCTCCGCTGTGGTATTCACTGACCCAGCAGCCGACCTGTAGCCAAAACAGTGATGGGACGACCGATTGCCGGAATTGGATGATCAGCCTTGGGCGGCGGCGAGGGACGTGAATGGGATGATTCGCATCAGGCCAGCGACCGAAGCCGATTTCGAGAGCCTGCTCGCCGTGCAGCAGGCCGCCTTCGGCGAATACGCGTCCGTGTACGAAGTGAGCGCATGGACCACGGAGACCCTCGAGAGCCTGAAAGCGGACGCGAAAGACAAACGCCTGTTAGTGGCTGAGGCGGACGGCATCGTGATCGGATCCGTCCGTTTTTGGACCGTCGCCGGGGTCTGCGTAATTCGGCTGTTATCGGTGCGGCCGGATCATCAGCGGTATGGCGTGGGCAAGGCGTTGTTAAATGAAATCGAGCGGATCTCTCCGAAGTGTCATAAGTTCTATGCCTGTACCATGTTGGGCACACCCAGGAACGTTCGCCTGTTCATGAGGCTTGGGTATAAGGCCGAAACGGTGTTGCCCAATCATTACCATCACCTGGATCTCATTTGTTTCGCCAAGTACCCGCCGGCGGCGATTCAACCGCCGTCCGCCTCTACCGGCGAAACGCATCCTTCCCTTTGACCACATCCTCCAGCAGTCGGTCGGCCAGTTTTGCGGCCGTTCGATACCGGTACCAGCGCCGAGCCAGCCCAAGCGCCAACATCCCGCCCGCTCCGATGAGAAATGGCCAACCGAGTTCATCCATGACGCCAGCCTCACCTCTATCCTCTCACTTCTCCCGCTTCTGCTCAATGCCCTTGATGCCGGCTGTTGGAGCAACGGAATCAACGGATCAGTGGACACCGCCGGGAGTGGCGGCGTGGCGGAGGATGCGCCGGCGCGGAGAGAGATGACTTGGACCGGCGAGACGGCGTTCGCGAGGCACGTGCATGAGCAGGCGGTGTGTGTCCCGGCGGCTAACGCGGAGCATCCACACGTTGTTTCATCTCCTCCAGATGGCTGCGCGAGGCTTGCCACCGGCTTTGGAGCCGCGCATACATCTGATCCAGCTTCGCCTGCTGCTCGGGATCGAGCGTCTCTTTGAGACCGTCCATTCCCTGATGCATAATGCGGTCGATGTCCGCTTGATGGCACAAGCGCAGTTCCAAGATGTCTACGTGCGCGCGAGTCACAATCGGATCGATGGCGGCCTGTTGGGCGGGGGTCAGGGAAAGATGTTCCGCCAAGCGCGTGAGAATCCGTTCGTGCTGGGCGGCCGGCCCGCGCGCTCCATGGTGGCGTTGGCCAAACTTGTGGGCAAGCGAGGTGCCCACGACGCCGGTCAACACCCCGGCGCCGAAGAGGACCGCCAGCCCGGCCCATAACGTGATACGCGACATGACAAGCCCCTCCTCTTTCGCTCACTCCTCACCGAGCAGATAGGCCAATTCGATGTCCTCGGCGAACAAGGCTCCATTCTCGCCGGTCGTCGTCCGGTCCGCCTCCACGGAGACCATCGCCACCACGGCGGCCAAGGCAGCGGCGACCGCGGCCGTCCGCCACACCAGGCGCTCGTCGCCCATCACGAGATTCCACCGGCCGTTCCGGCCGCCCGATCGCCGGATCTCGCGCATCACCTGCTGCATCACCCCGGGAGACACCGGGGGATCGAGGCGGGCGCGATAGGCCTCCGTGAGGGCCCGTTCGACCGTGTCGATTTCGTCCTCACCGTGCATCGTCATGTGCGCCTCTCAATTGTTCGCTGATGATCCGCCGTAATGCGCGACGCGCACGATGCGCCCGCACTTTCACCGTCACGATGCTCCAGCCCAGCAACTCCGCCGCCTCCCGGACCGACCGCCCGTCCAGATGCACGAGGGTCACGACTGCCCGATGCTCCGGCGACAGCCGGCCTAGCGCCCGGTCCAACACCTGGACGGCGTCCTTTCGGCGGGCCTGTGCGTGGAAGTCGTCATGGGACCGGGCCGCCAGGACCTGTTCCATCCAACGCTGATGGTCGGTCGCCAGCGCGCTGACCGGCAGCGCGTCACGGCCTGCGGCCCGCCAAAAGTCATAACAGGCGCGCACCGCAATCCCGGTCAGCCACCGCTCGATCGGCACGGTGCCGGAGAACCCGTCCAAACCGAGATACGCCCGGACAAAGACATCCTGCACGAGTTCGTCCACGCGATCCGGAGGAACCCGCCGGCCGACGATGTGGGTCACGTGGTCTTGATGCAGATGGATGACCTCCGCGTATCGATCCACGTCGCCGTCCCGAATGCGCCGGAGCAGCGCCTGCTCGTCAACCGAGGGTTCATGGTCGGGACGCGCGTGATCGGCCATCGAGATCCATCGTGTCGGCAGTGGGAACGCTCCCTATGCCGCCGGCTGCATCATACCGCGCCCGGTTCAATCCGGCGACCGGCGAGGGTTGACTCCCTACCCTGCCGCGGACTCGCCGGCCGACTCGGCCGGTTCGCCGTCGCCTGACTCCATTTCTGGTTCACCGGCATCGTCTGCCTGCGCCATCTCACCGGCCTGGGCCCCCATGGAGCGGGAGTGCCCTTGGCGCCGTTGATGCCAGAGCGATTTCAACTTGTCGCGCTGCTCCTGGTTCAACACGCCGAGCAGGTCGCGCCGGGCCTTGATCTCGATGATGCGGGCCGCCGCTTCAAACGCTTTTTGCTCGTTCACCTTGGCCTCAATCGTCGACATCTGCACCTGCTGGTCCCACAGCATCGAGCGCAACTCCCGCCGACTGACTTCCACGTCGGCGTCTGCACGGATCTCGGCCCTGTCGGCATCCAGCGCCAGGGTTCGCAGTTTGGACACCTGCTCCTCGGTCAACTGCAAGTCCTGCTTGTGTTTGAACAGGTGCCGGAGCATGTGCCCGCCGGCGTGGCTGTGGCCGTGCCCATAGGCGCCATGCCGCGACTTGTGGTGCCCGCTGCCTCCGCTCCCATGCCGGTATCCGCCGTCGGCCCATGCCGGGGCGGCCAACAACAGGGCTCCAAGGGCCAGTCCCGCCGTCAGGTGTTTGTGATAGCTCATGACCTGCCTCCTTTAAATAGAACGTTCAGTGATCCGGGGAGTCGTCCCCCTTTCATCTCCCAGTCGTACCGAATGAGGAAAAGGTTACAGGGGAAGAGCGGATGTGGATGGTGTTGTCAGTATCGCTCAACGGCTTCGGCCAACACGGTCACGGCTTGGCCGTGAAGAGGGTCTGCACGCGGCGCTGCAGGTCTTCCGGCGAGACGTCTTCCTTGTGGGTGGCGATCCACCAGAGATGGCCGAACGGATCCTCGAGTTGTCCCGACCGGTCGCCGAAAAACTGGTCCATGACCGGCTTGCGTTCCCGGGCGCCGGCCGCGAGCGCCTGCCGAAAAACCGCATCGACATCATCGACGTAGAGGTGGATGCTGACGGGCGATCCGCCGAGCGTATCCGGTGCCCGGCCGCCATACTCCGGAAATTCGTCCGCCAGCATGATCGTCGAATCGCCGAGGCGGATCTCCGCATGACCGAGCCGCCCGTCGGGCATCACCAGTTTGGAAACCTCGGTCGCTCCGAAAGCCTGTTGATAAAACTCCAATGCCCGGGCCGCATTCTTCATGCACAAATAGGGCGTCACGGTATGATGCCCGGCCGGTGTGCCTGGTGTAGAATTCATGGGTGCCTCCGTGGCGTGCACCGTACCGGAGGCGAAGCCACGATCGAACTGGGCAAAGCCCAAGAAGTGCGGGCCATGCAGGCCGTGAGGTGAGGAAGCCTCGGCGCTGCGGAAGATACAAGGCCTGCGGTCCAGCATTTTCGCGGCGGGTCAGCTACCGCGTGCACGGCTCTATCAAGCCGACCTGGGAGAATGGTACAGTACGCGACCTCGAGGCCGGGATGCCCCATTATCGCGCCAACTCGCATACGTCGTCGGCGTGTTAGCCGCCCACTCCGACGTGTGCATTGGTACCGTCTCGGCAACTTGAACAATGGGTGAAAGGAGCAATTGATGCGATCCAGCGGTCTGCAGGGTGCCGACGGCATTCCCTGGGGTGCTCATCTGTGCATGTTCTATCGATCTCGGGCTGAACTCGTTCAGGTCACCGCGTCCTTTGTGCAGGCGGGATTGGCGGAGAACGAATTGTGTCTCTGGATTATCCCCGCACCGCTAAGCCACACGCAGGCCCAGCGAGCGCTGGAGGACGGCGGCGTGAATGTGACGCAGCACACGTCCAGGCAACAGCTTCTCCTCGTTCCACAGGCGGAGTGGTACATGGAAAACGGGCGCTTTAACGCGGACCAGGCGGCGGCCAAGTGGCAGGACGCGATGGGAATCGCTACGGGAAAAGGATTTGCCGGAGTTCGGGTAGCCGGAGGGCCCGGAAAATTTTCGTCACCTGAGGCCCAGCAGGCCTTTCTCGCCTATGAGCGGCAAACGACGACCTTGATGAATCACCAGCGGTTCTTAGCTTTGTGCACCTATCCCACCGCGGAGTTTGCCGATTCCGACATGTTCCAAATCATGGCCGCCCATCCTTCCGCGCTGGTGCACTCGCCTTCTCATGGCTGGAAGACCGTTCCCACCGCGACATAAACCTATTAGTGCGTATCCTCCAAACGTCCTGCTTGAGAGCCGTCCAGGAGTTTCTTGGCAGCCGGCACGCCGGCATCCCCGACCAGCGACCACCATAACAGCGGATGAGCAGTTCGCACATGAGCGCGGCTCGACGACAGCAATGCCTTGGTCTCCACGGTTGACAGAATAGGTCGGGTGCTGTAGGGTGTACCCCTGACGTAAGCTTCGCCGACTATCCCAAGCGTCTGATTCCCCAGTCTCCGCCGCTTCTACGCCAGCATGTCCCGTTGCCGTCGATGAGATCGAGCATGAGTGTGCCGTTCTCGCACGGCCATCGTCCGCTCACGAAAGGAGCACCCCGTGAATAACGAACAATTCGGCCAGTTTTGGGCACAGGTCAAAGGGCCGCTGCGGTCCAAGTACGACAAGATTACCGAGGGCGATCTGCTGGAGATCGACGGCAATCTCGTCAAATTCACCTCCGTGGTGGAGACCCGCTACGGCGTCCCGCAACGAGACGAGATCAGAACCTGGGTGGACCGTCGCTACTCCCATTGGACAGGCAACTATGTCGGTTATCAGGATCCTGCCCCACCCTCTGAGGCAAAAAATCCCTGATCCGGCACATCTATAAGGAATGGCCGCCATGAAAAAAATCGTCATCAACACCAGCTATGAACGGTTCTGTCTGAGTCACAAAGCCTTCCGCCGCCTGCGTGACCTCGGGCAGGAAGAAACGCTGCACGAGGAAGACCGCGGCGCCTACTGGCCGGAAGCGGCGGGGGCGCGAGAGCCCAGCTTGAATCAGTACGGCACCAAGATCCCACGCGATGATGCGAAGCTGGTCCAGGTCGTGGAAGAACTGGGGTCGGAGGCCAATGGCCATTGCGCCGAGTTAAAAATCGTCACCATCCCGGACGATGTCGAATGGGCGATCAGCCAGTTGAACGGCGTGGAGCAGGTGAGCGAAGTCCATCGGGTATGGGCTTAAGAATGTGAACCCTTCTGCCGCGGGGACGACGCAGGAGACCCGATTGTCATCCGATCATCGGCCTCCAACATGTCGGCATACCGGTCTAATGAGTCCAGCCTCCGTACGAGACTATTTTCGCAAGTCATTCGGTGCCGGTTTTCTGAAGAGAAGGCCATAGATAAAGGACGGAATACAAAACCCGGTGCTGACGTTCACAAACGCCGCAGTCGCCAGACTCCATCCAAGGATTTGACCGGACAAGATCCGTCCCGACTGAAAACTCCAGGCTGCGCCCACTATCATGAGTGTGGCGAGCAGACACGCAAACCGGCGCGGGAGCGGATAGCGTGGGAGGACCGGGCCGCCGGTCAGCGGGCGCACGCCATAGGTATACACCACATCAAACGGATGGCCGGGCAAGAGCGCGCCCAAGAGTGCGAACGGCGCCAACGCCCACAGGATTGGGGCGGATTGCAGCGCGGTTCCGACGGCTGCCCAGACCATGCAGATCGCCGGCGACAGCCGCAGCCAATAGTTGACCTGACAGAGCGTGCGGTCGTCCAGCCCGAGAAAACCTTGCGCTTCGACGCGGCTTCGCACGACCGGCGTGGTGTGATTCATGGCAGCCCCGCTGCTGAGACGCGACAGGGAGGACACGGAACTTCGACGAGACCAGACAGACGAGCGTAGACTACTGCCTGGGGATCGGGGAGTCAACAGAGCGGATGCCTTCCACGCGCTGAACGCGGCGGCGCTCGTGCCCACTCCCCTCAACGAACGAGCAGAGCCCAGAGACCCCATCCGAGCAAGATCACCCAGACGAGAGTGTAGAGCCATTGTTCACGCAATAGGTTCCCGAACGTCTTTCCTTCGAGCCGGCGCAACACGTCATCCATGTAGGGGGCGAATCCTGGGATGATCAGCAAGACCACGAACAAGGAGACGGCCAGGATCTGCACGATCGTCAGGCCGGATTCCATCAGGCCATACAGAACCATCCCGGCGAGCGCATAGGAGAGGAGCGCCGTGAGAGCCGGGTTCGCATACAGGGCCCGTGTCACACCCAGCCAGGCGGGGGCATGGACGGAGAGCAGCACGATCTTGACGATGGCGAGAAGAATGAGCAGCACGGCGAAAAGCTCGATCATGGTTGTGTCCTCGAAAACAGTTGGAAATGTTGACGGTCGATCAGGTCGAAGGCGGCAAGGAATCGATACCCGGCCGATTCCATCTCGCGTCGGACGACCTCTTGCTCCGTTCCATGGCCCAAGAGAAAAAAAGCCGCGGGGATGGAAATCCAGAATGGCGACCTGGGCTCCCGCTTGGAGAGAGCGCCCCAATGAGCGGAAATAGGCAATGCGATCCACCA
>CAYQDJ010000061.1:0-19035 GCA_964416255.1 uncultured Nitrospira sp.
GACACCGGCGAGCGGTATATCAGCATCGAGAAGTATTTCAACATTTGATCCTCTCTCCTGAGGGTCTGGAAGGAGAGATGCTGAACGGTCGGCCGGCAAGGCCGCAGGCGATAAGAAACCGGAGGCGTACCTCTGGGGTACGTTGAGGATTTCTTAGGGCCGAGAACGACGCTGGCGGCCGTTTTCAGTATTCCGTGGAACATGGAGTTTACGGAAGAGCAGATCAATCGCTACAGCCGGCATATTTTATTGCCGGAGGTCGGCGGCAAGGGGCAAAAGAAGATCGCCAAGGCGAAGATTCTCCTCGTCGGGGCGGGCGGGCTCGGTTCGCCCGCCGCACTGTATCTGGCAGCCGCCGGCGTCGGCCGGATCGGCCTGATCGACAGTGACGTTGTCGATCTCACGAACCTGCAGCGGCAGGTTCTCCACCACACCGAGGACGTCGGACGCCCAAAAGTCGTGTCGGGAAAAGAAAAGATCCAAGCGCTGAATCCCGACGTGACGGTGTCGATGTACGAGGAGCGGTTGACCGCCGGCAATGCCTTGAAGCTATTCGCCGACTACGACGTGGTCATCGACGGCGTGGATAACTTTACGGCGAAGTTTCTGATCAACGACGCCTGTTTTTTTACGAAGAAGCCGCTGGTGCACGGCGGCATTCTGCGCTTTGACGGGCGGGTGACCACCATTCTGCCCGGGCAATCGGCCTGCTATCGATGCATTTTCAAGGCGCCGCCGCCCCCGGGCTTCGTGGCGTCCTGTCAGGAGGCGGGGGTCATCGGCGTGCTGGCCGGCATCATCGGGACGATTCAGGCGACGGAAGCGCTCAAACTGGTGCTCGGCATCGGCCGGCTGCTCACCGACCGGCTGCTCGATTTCGACGCGAAAACGACGCAGTTCCGGGAGATCAACGTGAAGCGCAATCCCCAGTGCGCCCTCTGTGGCGCCCATCCGACGATCACCGAATTGTTCGACGATGGAGACCCTTATGCCGGTTGTGCGGCACGACCATAGGATTGAACCATTTACCGTGGTGTGGCAATGATCAAAATGAAAGCCCTGGTATGCCGGGAGTGCGGGAAAGAATATCCGACCAAAGCCATCCATGTCTGCGAGATGTGTTTCGGTCCTCTCGAAGTGAAATACAACTACGACGAGATCAAAAAACACATTTCCCGCGACAAGATCGAGCGCGGTCCGCACAGCATGTGGCGGTACGTCGATCTGTTGCCGGTGGAAGGCCCCACCTTCGTCGGGGCGCATGCGGGGCTGACGCCAATGGTCCGCGCCAAGAATCTCGGCGCCTATCTCGGGCTCGACGAACTGTACATCAAGAACGACACCGTGAATCACCCCACCCTCTCCTTTAAGGATCGGGTGGTGGCGGTGGCCTTGACACGCGCCCGGGAATTGGGGTTCAGCACCGTGGCCTGCGCGTCCACCGGCAACCTGGCCAACTCGGTGTCGGCCCACGCCGCCTCCGCCAATCTTCATTGTTATGTCTTCATCCCGGGAGATTTAGAGGCCGCCAAAGTGCTCGGCAACCTGATCTACAAGCCGAACGTGGTCGAAGTCGAAGGCAACTATGACGACGTGAACCGGCTCTGCAGCGAAATCGCCGGAGAACACGGGTGGGCCTTCGTCAACATCAACATTCGTCCCTACTATGCCGAAGGGTCGAAAACCTTGGCGTATGAGACCGTGGAGCAACTGGGGTGGAGGACGCCGGACCAGGTGGTGATTCCCATGGCCTCCGGTTCGCTGCTGACGAAAATCTGGAAGGGCTTGCACGAAATGCACAAGCTGGGGCTGGTCGACGGCGTTCGGACGAAAATCAACGGCGCGCAGGCGGAAGGTTGCTCTCCGATCTCGACCGCCTTCAAGGCGGGACGGGATTTCTTCAAACCTGTCAAGCCCAAGACCATCGCGAAGTCGCTGGCGATCGGCAATCCCGCCGACGGCTATTATGCGCTCAAAGCCACGGCGGAGAGCCATGGGGCCATGGACATGGTGACCGACGAAGAAGTCGTCGACGGCATCAAGCTCCTGGCCCAGACCGAGGGCATTTTCGCGGAAACGGCCGGCGGCGTGACGATCGGCGTGCTCAAGAAGCTGGTCAAACAGGGTGTGATCAAGAAACACGAGGTGACGGTGGCCTACATCACCGGCAACGGGCTCAAGACGCAGGAGGCGGTGATCGATGCCGTGGGCCGGCCGACCCGCATTCAACCCAGTCTCGTGAGCTTCGAACAAACGTTCAAGATGGGCAAAAATGGTGGTGGTGACGCATGATTAAAGTTCGTATCCCGACTCCCCTTCGCCCGCTCACCAAGGGCCAAGGTGAGGTGGAGACCACGGCGGATAGCATCGCGGATCTGATCGAGACGCTCAACGGCGCCCATCCGGGGATCAAAGACCGGTTGTGCGATGATTCCGGCGAGCTGCGCCGCTTCGTCAACATCTATGTCAACGAAGAAGACATCCGTTTTCTCAAAGGGAAGGAGACCTCCCTGAAGGACGGCGATGAAGTCTCCATCGTCCCCGCCATCGCAGGAGGCTGACATGTCAAGTCTACGGTTTCATATCCGATTCCCGGAGGAGAAGATCAAAGAGCCGGTGATTTATGAGATCGGGCGCGAGTACAAAGTCGTCACCAACGTTCGTCGGGCCGATGTGCGCGAAACCACCGGCTGGATGGACGTCGAGCTGACGGGAGAGACCATGGAAATCGAGCGGGCCGTCGACGGACTCAGAAAGAAGGGGGTCCTGGTCGATCCCATCGAATTGAACGTGGTGGAATGACGGACCAGGGGACCGGAGGCAAAGAACCCCACGGCTTCATGAGATCGATGCACGGGGAGATTCGTCCCGACTCCGAATCCTCAAGGCGGCCAGGCTAAGGCGACAGACCGATGGAACTCACCGAACAACAAATCGAGCGGTATAGCCGGCATATCATCCTGCAAGATGTGGGGGGCAAAGGCCAGCTGAAGCTGAACAAGGCGAAGGTCCTGCTGATCGGTGCCGGCGGGCTGGGGTCTCCGGCCGGGCTCTATCTGGCGGCCGCCGGCATCGGCACCATCGGGCTCGTCGACGGGGACGTCGTCGATCTGTCGAATCTCCAGCGGCAAATCATGCATTCGACAGCCACCGTCGGCCAACCCAAGGTCGAATCCGGAAAGAGGACGTTGGCGGCCATCAATCCGGAGATCACGATCCGAACCTATCACCAGTTGGTGGACGCCGAGAATATCCTTCCGCTGATTTTCGACTATGACATCGTCCTGGACGGATCGGACAATTTCACGACGCGGTTTCTCGTCAATGACGCCTGTTTCTTTGCCAAGAAGACGTTAATCTCGGCCAGCATGTTCCGCTTCGAAGGCCAGCTGACAACGATCAAGCCCCATGAGGGCTATCCCTGCTATCGCTGTCTGTATCCGGAACCGCCTCCGGCAGGACTGGTCCCCAACTGCCAGGAGGCCGGCGTCTTGGGAGTGTTGGCCGGAACCATGGGAATTTTGCAAGCCTCCGAAGCCATCAAGGAAATTCTCGGCATCGGCGAGACGATCGCCGACAAACTCCTGATCTATGACGCCCTCGACATGAAGTTCCGAAAAGTGGGCCGACCGAAAGATCCGGCTTGCCCGCTCTGCGGTCTCCATCCCAAGATCACGGACCTCAGCATGGACTACACCGTCACCTGCACGATCTGATTGGATGTACAGCCCCACCTCCCACACCTTAACCAGCCTACTCATCTAATTGTGGCGGACCTCGTCATTCCCCAGTTCATCCTCGACGACATTGTGGCGCACGCCAGAGAATTGGCCCCGTACGAATGCTGCGGGCTCCTCGCCGGCCATGAGAACACCGTCACCACCCTGTACCGCATCAAGAACATCGTCGCACTGGAAGGCGCACAGACCCTCTCGTCTTTTGATCCGGCCAAGGTCGCCCATCTGGAACGGCTGTCCCCGTCGGAGCGCGCGGAGATCGCCTTCGTTATGGACATGCAGGACTTTTCGGCGGCCAAGAAAGACATGCGCAACAAAGGCCTCGACCTTCAAGTCGTCTACCATTCCCATCCGCACGACCCGGCCCGGCCGTCGGTGACCGACATCAAGATCGCCACCGACTACGAAGAGATCTGGCCCAAGATCAATCTGCCGGCTCCAGCCTATCTCCTGGTTTCCCTCATGCATGACCGGCCGGACATTCGTACCTACTGGATCAAGGACGGCACCGTTTCAACGGCCCACGTCCAGATCGGCTAAGTCACCGTTTTTGGAGTTTCCTTCTCGTGATCGGAATGCAATAATGGGCGCCATCATCTTATTCACCTCGACCGAGGAGTTGTTATGCGCTTATCCGCCCTTCTTTTCTTGGTCGCGTCCGCCCTGGTCGTCTTTCTCTCCGCCGCGGTCCATGCCGAAGACAAAAGCTTCTACAGCCCCGTCATCTTTATCGACAAGGACACCAACACCGTTTTGATTTCCCAACTAGGGGGAGTCTTCTATATCGAAGCACCGGAAGCCGCCAAGCCGCACATCGAGAAGCTCCCGATCTCGGGCCTGGTGGATTTCGTCGTGGAAATGCGGGCAGACGGGAAGATACCGTTGATCAAAACCTGGAAGGTCAAATCCGGCGAATCGACCTGCATGGTTTTCAACGGGAAAGAATGTAAATAGCAGCCGGTGGTTCCAGCTCAATTACTCGGAACTCCCCAGCATGTCGTCGATCAACGGGCGGTTGATGTCGGTGCACCCCAGGCAGATGGTCGCGAAGAGCCCTTCGTGATCCTGAACAAAGTTGCGTCCATCCACCAGCTTCTCGGCCATCACCTCGTCGTAGCAAGTCTCGCAGAGCATCATCAGTCCGCGTGAAACCGCCACTGTTTTTCTTCCCGCGCTGCCCGGCATCGTCAGAACTTCACTGTTGAGTTATGAGTGTTAGGTTGTGAATTCTGCGGAAACTCACCATCAAAACAAACCATTCACCACTGTTGGCTACGTCACACCGATCCCCTCTGCAGGGCCACAAAGAAGTCTTCGGCTTCGAGGTCGATACCGCACTGCCGGCATTCGTGAGGCGTCTCCACGGGAGGAATCGCGAGCGGCGTGCGATCGATCCGTCCGCGGCACACGTGATAAAACCGGCCGCGGGCATGTTCGTCGTCCAACGGATCGTTCTCGTAAATCAGCACCATGGCCCCATCCTGTTCCGCGTTATCCGGCAGTATAACGAGCGCCGAACCGGCGCCGCAACTCCGCCGCCGGACGACGATGGCATGAGCCTCGCCGGGCAGGGCCTCGCATTAGTTTTGAAATTGCGCTTCATACAGCCCGGCATACACGCCGCCCTGCGGCAGCAACACCTCATGTCGTCCTTCCTCGACCAGCCGCCCGCCGTCGATCACCAGGATGCGGTCGACGTCATGCAGCGTCGAGAGCCGATGGGCGATGATCAAGGTGGTGCGACCCTTCGTGAGTTCATGCAAGGCGTCCCGGATTTTGACTTCTGTTTCCGTGTCGATGTTCGAGGTCGCCTCGTCAAAGATCACGATGGGCGGATTCTTGAGCAGCACCCGGGCGATCGAGACCCGCTGTTTCTGCCCCACGGACAATTTGACGCCCCGCTCGCCGATCCAGGTCTCATAACCTTCCGGGAGCGCGGCAATGAAATCATGCGCGCGGGCGGCCGTGGCCGCCGCCTCCACACGATCGTGGGAGGCGCCCAAATCGCCGTAGAGAATATTTTCCCGCACGGTCCCATTGAACAGAAACGGCTCCTGCTGCACCAAGCCGATTTGTTGCCGCACATACGTCAGCGGCAGGTCGCGCACGTCCTTGTCGTCGATTAGCACCGCGCCGGCCGTGACGTCGTAGAACCGCATCAACAATTTCAAAAGCGTACTCTTGCCGGCGCCGCTGGGCCCCACGAGTGCGATCCGTTCTCCGGCGGCGACGGAGACCGACAGCCGTTTCAGGACCGGAACGTCCGGCCGATACTGAAACTCTACGCCCTCGAAGCGCACCGCGCCTCGCACCCGCTGTCGCGGCACGGGCAGGCCCGGGCGGTCGACCACGTCGGGCACGGCGTCCAAGACCTCAAACACGCGCTCGCTCGCCGCCAACGCATGCTGCAACAGGTGGTTGACGGAATGGATTTGGTTGATCGGCACATAAAACAGCGCCAGATACGACAAAAACATGACCAATTCGCCGAGCGTCAGCCGGCCGGCCGCTACCTCTCCCGCGCCGTGCCACAGGATGAGGACGGTGCCCAAACTGCCGATCAGGATCATGCCGGGCGAATAGAGCGACCACAGGTACATCGCCTGCAGGTTGGCCTCGCTGTACGTGCGGCTCAGATCATCGAAGCGTCGTTGTTCGTAGTCCTGCCGGCCGAAGCCCATCGTCTCACGAATTCCCGACAATGCATCTTGGAGATAACCGCTCAACTCGGCCGAGCGCCGGCGAATGTCGTGATAGTAGCCGTGGACCGTGCGGGTGAACCAAGCGGCCGACAGCATGAGCAGCGGGATCGGCAGTAGGGCCAAGGCCGCCATCTTCCAACTGAGCGTAAACAAGAGGATGGTGATGCCGACGAGCGTCAAGGAAGCCGTGAGCGCCCCTTCCAGCCCGTCGATGAAGATGCGTTCCACGTGCTCGGTGTCGTTGGTCACGCGGGCCATGATTTCGCCGGTCGAGCGGTTCTCGTAATACCGGACGGAGAGCCGTTGCAAGGCGGCAAACACCTGGCACCGGAGGTCATGGACGACGCTCTGTTCCAACCGGTTGTTCAACCGGATGCGGAGCGAGGCGAACCCGTTTTTCAGCACGAAGGCGGCGACCAGGCCGGCCAAGGTCCAGGGCAGCAGTTCAGGCTGTCCCGCTTGAATCACATCGTCGATGATGACCTTCACGATCCAGGGAGGCGCCAATTCCATGGCGGTGGCGCCGGCCGCGCACAGGAGCGTGATGAGGGCCAGCCGGCGATGCGGCAGGAGATATTGCAGGACCCGGCGCAGGGATTTCACGAATGGTTCAACACGGGTGGTGGTTAGATGACCGTCGATGGTTCGCGTTGCCAGTACTGTGAGAACTCATGGAGCTGCGTTAAGGTGGAGAGATCGGTCATCCGATCGAGAAACACCTTTCCGACCAAATGGTCCATTTCATGTTGAATACAGACCGCATACAGCCCGGTCGCCTCGAAATCCACCGTCTGTCCGTCCCGGTCCAGCCCGTTCACCCGGACGAGCGACGGTCTCGTGACCTTGCCCCGAAGCCCGTCGACGCTGAGACAGCCTTCCCAGTTTTCCACTTGCTGGGGACCGTAATACACGATGGTGGGATTGATCAGGACGGTTTCGGGAAACCCGCCCTCTCCTTCGCAGCCCATCACGATCAACTGCACCGACTGCGACACTTGGGGGGCAGCCAACCCGATCCCCGGTTCGTCGTACATGGTCTCGAACATATCCTCGATCAGCCGCTGCACGTCGGCGGACTTGATCTCGCGCGGATCGATCGGCGCGGCCGCCTTGCGGAGCACGGGATTACCGAGTTTGGCGATTTTCAGGATGGCCATGGCGCGTGACTCGTCAACGGATGGTATACACCTAACACAGGATTCTCAAGACCCGCAACCGATAGAGGCCCTACTCGAGCCGCCTGGCCCGGCGCGGCTCGGGAATTTCGAACGTGTCCTTGTTCTGGTCCCACCACTCAAACCATTCCGTCGACCAGGCCTGCCGGTCCTGCTTCGTACTGGTATCCCAATCGTGGAATTCCGTCTCATGCCGGGTAAGGATCCAGAGCGAGTGCAACGCCGACATGGCGACGAACCGTTCGTCGTCGGTGATCATCGGAAGAAGGATCGGGATGACCGCCTTTTCGCGCACGTAGCGGGCCTCGAACGCCGCCGCCTTCCGGACGGACGGATTCGGATCCTTGGCCATCACGGCGATCGCCTCGGGCGTCTTGGACGAATCCAGCCGAATCGCCACGCGGAGTGCATGCTCGCGCACCCGGGGAATCTCGTTCGGCTCCTTCGCGGTGGTCAACAAGGCGGGCACGCCGGCGACGCCTTTCATCATCGAGAGCGTCTCGATCGCATTGTACCGTATGCGGGGACTCGGCATGGTCAACCCCTTGACCAGCGCCGGCACCGACGGTTCACCAAGATGGACGAACTCGCCCATCGCCCAAAATTCCTGCTTCCCCTCAAGCAACGGCAGCAAGGCTTCGGCGCGCTTGAGTTCCTCTTCATTCAACGGATTGGTATTCGGCGGGATCGAAACGTCCGGGACCTCTTGAGCCTGCGGAGGCGCTTCATACGGCATTTGCACCGGTAGGCCCACCGCCCCCTCCGAGAGTCCCGGCCAGGGTCCGACGAGCACGCCGAGCACCAGTCCGCACGCGATCCGTCTGAGTGGGTGTTTCACGGTACTCGAACCTCCTTTTCCCGGCGGGGGACTCATCACATCCATCGGACGGTCTGCACTCATCCGTCGTCGGTCATCTTACTGCCCGGTCCGTTCTAACGGTAGGGGTCCTCGAAGACTCGATCGACTACGTGCCTTTCACCTCTTGCCCTTTGAGCAAGACGGCGCCCTTGATCACAATCCGCTGACCGGGGCTCAGTCCGTCCAACACCCGGACCAGATCCGAAGAAACGGTGAGGGCTTTCACCTCCCGCCGCACGTAGTGCTCGTGATCATCGACGACGTACACGAACTGTTTGCCGTCGACTTCCAGTACGGCCTCGCGAGGGATCGCGATGAACTGCACCGCGTCTCCGACCTCGAGCTGAAGCCGGGCAAACATCTCCGGCTTCAGTTTGTGCGCTTCATTGTTGACCCATGCCCGCACCTTGATGGTGCGAGTCGCGGGATCCACCACGTCGCCGATCGCGGCCACCGTGGCGGGAAAATCCATGTCGGGGTAGGCCTCCACCTTCACGACGGCAAACTGGCCTTCCCGCACCAGCGCGAGATCCCGCTCATAGAGGTCGGCCAACACCTGCAGCATGTCCAGATCGGCCACGGTGAACAGCACTTGCGAGGGATCGCCGCCGATCGACTGTCCAGGCGTGACGGTCCGTTCCACGACGACGCCGGACAGCGGGCTCTTCATTTCGAAACGCGAGGTGATTGTTTGCCGGTCCAGCGGCTTGGTCAATTCGTCCGCCGAAATCCGCAGCGACAGCAGCCGTTCTTTTGCGCGCCGGTACTCCGCTCGAGCTTTGACCAATTCGTTTTCCGCCTGCTTGAGATCCTTGAGCGGCATGGCCTTGTTCTCATAGAGATCCTTGGCCAATTCGTGCGCGCGCGTGGCGTACTGCAGTTCGGAGTCTTCTTTCACGTATTCAGAATAGGCTTGGGCGATATCGGGGCTGTCGACGATCAACAGAATGTCGCCGGCCTTGACCCGATCGCCGAGATGCGCCCGCACTTCCACCACTCGTCCCTGGAGCGGAGACGAGATGCGGGAATAACGGTCTTCCCCGTACGCCACCTTGCCGGAGAGCGTCAGGGCCTGGTGGGAGGGCGACACCGCGACGACCGCCGTTTCGATCCGCGGCCTCGATTCCGTCTTGGGCACGGCGGTTTCGGCCGGAGTGCCGGGGGGCGTTCCCAGTCTGGGCGGCTGCTCTCCCCTCCCGCAGCCGGACAGTCCCGTCACGGCCGCGACCACAACCATCACCAGGCGCCGCCGGAAGGAACGGCCGTCCCCGCGTCGAGACGTCGTGGGCACTTGCCCGTCGGCATTCATAAGGCCATCTCCTGTCCGACCGCGCTTTCCAATTGAATCACATTATGCTGGTAGGTAAACAGAGCCTCGATATAATTCTGCAAAATTGTCCGCGACGTGCGGGCGGCATCGAGCAAGTCGAGAATCGTGGCCCCGCCGCGTTCATAGGCACGTTCGACGATCGTCAACGTCGAGCGTGCGTCCTCGAGCACGCCTCCCAGGTAGGCTTCGACGAGTCGGCGGCTCTGGAGCAGATTGCGATAGGCGATGTCCACTTCGTTTTCCGCCTGATTGATCGTTTTGTTCAAGTCGGCCTCGGCCGTTTGCACGGCGATTTCCGCCTGCATGATACCGCCCTGATTCCGGTTGAACAATGGGATCGCAATGCCCATGTTCAGCATCACCTGGTTCTGCAGATCGGGCCCTACCGGGCCCTGGACGGCATACCCGCCTCCGACCGTGACGTCCGGAATCCGATAGGCCTGCGCCAGCTTGAGATCCGCCAGGCGTTGGGATTGCGCCAACCGTTTGGCCCGGATGTCCGGGCGCGCGTCCAAGGCCACGGACCGGAGTTTGCCGATGTCGGGATCTACCCGCTTATAATCCAGCTCCGTCGTCAATTCCAGGACCACCTGGGGCGAGAGGTGCAGCAACTGACGCAGGTCGGCGCGCGCCGTTTCGGCTTCCTGGAGCGATTGGATGACCTGTGATTGAAAGTCGATAAATTGCAGCCGGATGCGAATGAGATCAACTTCGGCGATATAACCTTTGCGGAACCGGATGGTATTGACTTCCTGAATCCTGGAAAAGCGGTCGCGGTTCTCCTCCGCCAGGGCCAGTCGCCGCTGCGCCAGTTGAATCCGATAGTAGGCGTCCTTCACGGTGAACCCGAGTTGACGCACCGCGTCGCGAAAGCTTTCTTCCGCCGACTGGGTGCCGAAGGCCGCGCTCTCAATCCGATAGCCGCGCTTGCCGGCCAATTCGAAGAGCTGTTGGATCTGCGGAAAGACCTGCCCGCTTCGCACGATATTGGACGGTTCGCCGAACTGCCGGCGGTTGAACGAGCCGACCGTGGAGACCGACAGATACGGATTCGGATAGAGCGACGCGGTGATTTGCTGTCCCTTGGCGAACTCGATGCCGAATCGGGTCATCAGGAGGTCGAGGTTCTGTCGGAGAAACAAGGCCACTGCTTCGTCGAGACTCAACCGGATCGTCTGCGCGGAGGGGCGCGGGGAGGACGGCGGTGCCGGCGGCGGCGGAGTGGCCACCGGAGACGGAAACGCCGGGCGTTGAAACGGCCCGAAACAGAGCACGAGTAAGACCCATACAACGAGGCAGGACGATGGCTTGCATAATCCGGGCACGGCTTCACTCGACGGCGGTGAACTGCAAGGCGATCATGGCTCGCGTCACACACCGCTCAGATGTTAGCAGACCCACTCCCCGCACACCTCCCGATCCACGGGACCGGTGTCTGGTTGGAATCGTGACTTCCCACGTTCGGCGAGAGACCCGGGCAAAAGGGGCGCGTTCAACTATCCAAACCCACTTTCGAGTTGGCTTCACGAAGATGTTTCCGCACGCGGACCTTTTCATGGTGCTTCCGAAGCAGCTGCCGGCGAATGACGTCGCGGTCTTCCGCCACAATGCGGACGAGACGGTCGACATCTTCGGCATGCTCCCGGACCAATTCCGACAACCGTTGCAGCTGCCCTTCGACACGCTCAAGCCGCCACGCCATCTCGGTCGCGCTGCGCGATGGTTTCGAATATGCCGCCACTTTGCGGCTGCGGCGCGGCAAGGCCGCGACGACGACGTCTCGCTTCATACTCTCTCCTTTATCGTGCCTGCGACGAGCCATGGCTGATCTTGCGTAGTATTATCCGGCCCCCGGGCGAAGTCAATGTTCGCCGCCCTTTATATTTCTATTTCATACAGCTCCTGTTACAATTTGCTTCAATGAACGACATCTTCACCATGGTGCTTGCCGGCGGCAAAGGCGAGCGGCTGTACCCGCTCACCGACCAACGCGCCAAGCCGGCGGTGCCGTTTGGAGGCAAGTACCGCATTATCGACTTCACCCTGAGCAATTGCCTCAACTCTGGCCTCCGCAAGGTCGCCGTCCTCATTCAATACAAGTCCCACTCGCTCGATCGGCATATCCGCGTCGGCTGGAACATTTTGAACGCCGAACTGGGAGAATACATCGCCTCCGTCCCCCCGCAGCAACGCATCAGCGAAGACTGGTATCGCGGCACCGCGGACGCGGTCTATCAGAACATGTTTTTGATCGACGGCGAGCAGCCCGAGTTCGTCCTCGTTTTGGCCGGCGATCATATCTACAAGATGGACTACGCCGAGATGTACCGCTGGCTGCTGGAGAAAAATGCCGACGCGGTGGTCGGGGCCATCGACATTCCCATCCTAGAAGCCAGTCGGTTCGGCATCATCAGCGTCAACGAAGACTATCGGATCACCCGGTTTACCGAAAAACCGAAGAACCCCGACTCCATCCCGGGAGATCCGGCCCATGCGTTCGTGTCGATGGGCATTTACCTGTTCCGCACTACCGTCCTCCGCGAACAGCTCATCGCCGACGCCCAGGAAGGCACGGCGCACGATTTCGGGCGGAATATCATTCCCCGGATGATCGATGGCTGCCGGGTGTACGCATTCAAGTTTCACGATGCCAACAAAAAGGCCGTGCAGTACTGGCGCGACATCGGCACCCTCGACGCCTATTGGGAAGCCAATATGGATCTCGTGGCCGTGGATCCACAGTTCAATCTGTACGATTCGAGCTGGCCGATCCGGACCTACCAAGGGCAATTCCCGCCGGCCAAATTCGTGTTCGCTCAGGACTATCAGGGCGGCCGGATGGGCGTGGCCTTGGATTCGGTCGTCTGCGGCGGCTGCATCGTGTCGGGTGGGCGCGTGCAGAATTCCGTACTGTCGCCCAACGTCCGCGTGCTGGACCATGCGGACGTGCGCGAATCCATCGTGATGGAAAACGTGGTCATCCAAGAACATGCCCGCATTCGCCGGGCAATCATCGACAAAGACGTCGTCATCCCGCCCCACACGGAAATCGGCTATGATCCTGAGGCCGATGCCAAGCGGTTTACCGTCACGGAGTCCGGGCTCGTCGTGATCTCAAAGGGAATGAAACTGCATGCCTCCGTCGATTCATCCGGTTGATCTCATCGCGGCCCTCCGGCAGAAACATCTGACCCCTGCGATCGTGTTTCTCACGTCCCGCCGCGCCTGCGACGAGGCGATGGAATCGTTCGACCACGCCGACATCGTCCTGCCGCCGGCGCGCCAGGCCACCATCGCCGCGGCGCTGGACCGGGTGGTCGCCCAATACCCGAGCATCGCCGAGCACCCGTTGCTCCCCACGGTGCAGCGCATCGGAGTGGCGGCCCACCATGCCGGCCACCTGCCCTCGTGGAAAATTGCCGTGGAAGAGTTGATGCGGCAAGGCTGCCTGGATGCCGTGTTTGCCACGACTACGTTGGCCGCCGGAGTCGACTTTCCTGCCCGCACCGTCGTTATCACCCAATCCAGCATCCGCAAGTCGCGGGACTTTACCGACCTCTCGATCGGGGAAGTCCAACAGATTGCGGGGCGTGCCGGACGGCGCGGCAAAGACAACGTGGGCTTCGCCGTCGTCACGCCGTCGCCCTACATCGATCTCGAGGTGCTCACGAAAGGCATGACCGGGCATCCGGAGGGGATCGACAGCCAGTTCACCATCACCTATCCCATGGTGCTCAACCTGTTGAAAGCGCACCCTCACGAGCAGATTCAGGCCATCCTGGCCAAGAGTTTCGCGCAATTTCAGTTGAACCAGCGCGCCGAACTGCTGGAGCGCAAACTCGACGACGTGCACGCCCAACTCGAGCCCTTTGGACCCCGCGTGTGTACCGACTGGATCACCCAGTGGCAGACGTTCGATCAGGCCCGCCGCCAAAAATTCTCGCGCCAGCATGTCCGGCGTCAGGAGTCGCCGGAGGTCTCCGCCCGGTTTCATTTCTTGACGCCCGGCCGCATCGTCGGTCTCACCAAGGGACGGGCCATTGTCCTGCGGCAGTACCGCAGCAAAGGGCAGAAGAATCCGATGGTGACGGTGCTCCGTCCCGACGGGGCCGTCACCGAGTGCCCCGCCACCGTCGTCACCGAGGTCTACGACCGCGTCTACGACTGCCAGGAGACCACGAGCTATCCCTGGTGTACGGCCAACTCCTTCGACGACCTCGCGCAACACCTGGCCGAACTGCCGGGACGACTGCCGACCTTGCCGATTTTGATTTCCAAGGACCACGACCCGCTCCCCGATGCGATCGTCCAAACCCTCGGCGATTTCCCCTGTCCCACCTGCCCTTCCCGTCCGGCCTGCAACAAGGATTTCGCCGTCGCGTCACGGCTCCGCCAGGAGCAGCAGCGCCACACCCGATCGATTCAAGCCCTGCGCACCAGCCTCTGGCACCGCTTTCAGGAACGCGTCGAGGTCCTGCAACAGTTCGGCTACTTGACGCCCCAGGGCCAATTAACGGCCGAGGGTGAATGGGCCCGCCTGATCCGCATCGACCATTCGCTGCTCATCACGGAACTGATCCGGGCCGAGGCCTTTATGGGCGCCGATCCGGCTCTCCTCACCGGGGTCATGGCGAGCATCGCGCATGACGATGATCGGCCCGGAGCCTTTCCTCGGATCAGCATGGGGCTCAGCTCGCTCTTGGGACAGGTCAGAAAATTGGCGCAAAATTTGTCGCCCTATGAAGATCCCCCGCTGCTGCGGGCGGACGTGGCCGCCTTGACCGAACGGTGGATCGCCGAGCCCACTTTGACATGGATCGGCCTCTGCCGGTTGACCACGATGGCGGAAGGCGATATTTACCGGCTGCTGGCCCGGACGCTCGAGTTTCTGTCGCAGATCCACACGCTCAAAGCCACGCACCCGAGCCTCGCGGAATCGGCCTCCAACGCCATCGCCCTGATTCGGCGCGGCGTGCTCGAGGAATTGCCATGATCGAACTCAATGTTGAATGGTGAATGAGAAATGTTGGATTGTTTTCCGTATTCACCATTCAGCATTTAACATTATGGGGCCTCGGCCGCTATGACCACTGACGAACTGGAACAGCTTCTGGCGCAACAACCCGTGGCCCTCCTGCACCGGCTGGCCCGCGGGCGCGTGCATCGGCATTTCCGAGCCGGCAAACGGCGGCTGATCGAACTGCTGTTGCAGCATTCCAGCCAGAATCGAGCGGGGCTCGAGTCCGACTTACACACCTTGATTCAGGACCGCCAGGCGCAGCACGCAAGTGTTGACCCAACACCCCCGGCCGCAGTTCGCCCCCGTCGAAGCGGTCCGCCGTTAGTCAAACATCCGGGAAGAAGTCAGGAACCGGACCATGGCCCGGCCGTCTCTCTCGCCGGATGGCTTGAGGGCATCGGGGTTCCGGAGCCGCAACCTTTCGTGCCCGATCCCTGGCAGGAGGAGGCCTTGGCAGCGCTTCAGGATACGGATGTGGTGGTGAGCGTGCCGACCGGCAGCGGCAAGACCTACGTGGCGGTAGAAGCGGCGCGCCGGGCAATGGACGACAATCGCACCGTCATTTACACGTCACCGCTCAAGGCGCTGTCCAACACGAAATATACGGAATTCTCCCGGATCTTCGGGGCCGATCGCGTGGGCATTCTGACGGGAGACCGTCAAGACAACGGCCAGGCCCCGCTGCTGATCATGACCACGGAAATCCTGCGCAATCTGCTCTATGACGCTGCCAGCGGCGAGATCGACGTTCGCCTTGACACCTTAGGCCTGGTGATCCTCGACGAATCCCAATATCTCGCCGATCCCGAGCGGGGCGTCGTGTGGGAAGAAACGATTATTTTCAGTCCCTCGCAGGCCAAACTGCTGCTGCTCTCCGCCTCCATCGGCAACCCGCAAGATATCGCCGACTGGCTGACCTCCATTCGCCCCACCGCCTGCCGGCTCGTCCGGCACAGCAAACGCACCGTTCCCCTACGCGCCGGATATCTGCACCCCAACGGCAAACTGGTTCCGCTGTTCAAGACCGCCGGCATCCCTTACGGTCATCCCGGCCAGCTGCATCCTGAGGCGAAGCGTCTCTTTGCCGAATATGAAGACGAGACCCTCCCCTCGGGACGGCCGAGACGATGACACTCGAGAATTTTCAATGTTCAATTGTCAATGCTCAATGTGTCGCTTCTGATCAACTAAGATTGATCATTGCACATTGATCACTGAGCATTGTTTCAGAAGCTGTAGCTGATTCCGGCGGTCAACCCGTGGCGGATGGATTGAAATTCATTGAGGGGAAATGAGAACGACGGCCCGCTGACCGGATGGTTGGTCCAGGTCCCGGACCAGGTGCGGTTCCACCAGAGACGGTAGCCCACATTCACCGAGAGCGCCTTCGTCAACATCGCCTTGGCTCCTACATCGACGTCCGCGCCGACTCCCACGCCCTGCATCGAGAAACTCGCATTCTGCTGAAGATCCGATCGCAGATGATGCACATCTTTGTTGTCCATGAAACTCACGGGCTTGAAGATCACCGCGCCTTGCACGCTCAGCCATCTGGTCAGCCGATAGTCAGTTTGCAGTCCCGCGCGGAGCGAATACCAGTTGACGGTATTGGAAATCGCCAGCACGGAGTTGCCGACCGGGGTTGCCCCCGGATTACAGAGGGGGCCCCCGCCGAGGTCGATCGTCTGGCCCGCGTTCGAACAAGACAGCTGCCGCACCCCATAGGCCTGATGCTCCTGGTGCCAGGCCTGAAATCCGACGAGGGCGTCCAGCGTCCCCCTGCCGTTGGGATAGTTCAGGAGACGTCCGCCCACGTCCGCGTTGATGTACCACATGTTAGAGCCATTGATGTCGCTGTGCGTCGTCAAGGAGGGATGGCCCCCATCGGGAGCGAGAAAGTCATCGTCCGTCAGACGCCCTCCTCCGATATCCGCAAATCCGATGTTCAACCGGCCGAACCAGCGAGGGCCGACGGAGACCTTGGCCGTCACCTCGACAATGTTGGTCGAGTGGTCCGCATAGGTGAGCTTGGAGGTCGGATTCCCAAGCGGAGGGATGGAAGAGGCATTGTGACTCCACCGCGTGTCTCCCACACTGATCCAGGTTCCGAGGGAGAGATCCACCTTGATCCGGGAACTCGGTTGCTCCTCCCCCGCGAAGACGTCAAGCGGTGCGAACAGGACCAGCATGGCCACGGCGCACATGACACGGGACAACACAGGGCGCACCCGCGAGACACGACCCCATTTCACCGGTTCACTCCTCCGCGCTGAATCACAACGGTGTCGAAGCACCGCTCCGCGGTTTGCGGCATCACCCGGCGGCAGGCAGCCCGCACGTCGCTTTCCGCAAATTGACGTTGAATATACGCGGAAAACCACACCAGCCACGTCCCCATGACGGTCAACGCCAGCAGGGCGGCGAAACCGTACAGCCACGGTCGGAGCTGCGCGAAGAGCCCGATCGCCGCAGACGGTCGTTCGAGCGGTCGTGATTCGAGTGCCTCGGTGACGATGCATGTGCCCATGGCTCACCTCACGGTTTTGCCGAAATACGGCAACGGCGAATTTTACATGAGTCTTGAGACCGTGAACACTTTTTCCCCGTTCTCGTCTCGGCTTCTTACACAACCTTTACGTTCTGTTCCTTCCCGTGCAGACGCCAGGCCGCCCCCTGTTCGCTTTTGCGCGGGGAATTGGGAACATTCTGCGTCACTTCTGTAAAAACACGGGGAAACAAGCCGGTTTCCGAGGGTCGGCTACAAGGAAGTTTGCGGCATAACCGTTGCTCACCGTCCCCTCCTGGTGCCGCCACTGGAAGCGGCACTTGTACCACCTATCCGACTAGGAGCCTTTGACCATGCACCGACTCACAAGGCCCTTGCTGCTGCGAAGCCGTTTCGCCGGCCCCGCTCTCATGATCCGCATGCTGACCCTCGCCATTCTGCTGGGCGCCTTCACCGACACCTGGGCCGCCCAGTTCAGCCCGTCCTCCCTGTCTTTTTCGGCGACCCAGGGGGGCGCAAACCCGGCGGCCCAAACCGTCCGCTACTCGATCGACGGCGGTAAAAGACGCAATTGGTCGGCCAGGGCCAGCGTGCCCTGGGTGAGTGTGTCCCCCTCGTCGGGAAGCATCTCCACCGACACTGCTGCTCTTACCGTCGGGGTGAACATCTCCGGCCTGGCGGCCGGCACCCATTCGACCACCCTGACCGTCACGCTCAACGGAGATCCGAGCCAACGCACCACCATTCTGCCGATCACCGTGGTGATTACAGCCGGCAGCACCACCAGCGCCCCGGTAATCAGCCTCACGCCGACCGCCTTAAGTTTTTCGGGAACGGCGGGAGGCAGCAATCCGGCGTCTCAAAGCTTCACCGTGAGCAACACAGGGACCGGGACACTTTCCTGGACGGCCGGCAAGAATGCCGCCTGGTTGTCCTTGAGCCCGACCAGCGGTACGAATACCGGGAGTGTGACGGCGAGCGTCAACATCAGCGGGCTCAGCGCCGGAACGTACAACGCCACAATCTCCGTGTCCGCCACCGGGGCCACGACGAAGACCATTCCCGTCTCGCTCACCCTGGGCAGCGCCACCTCGTCGTCGGTCGACAGCGCGACGCTCTCATGGGATGCCAATACGGAGAAAAGTTTGGCGGGGTATAAACTCTATATGGGTACGCAGTCGGGGGTATACGGTCCGCCGGTGACGCTCGGGAACGTCACGAGCCATCAGGTGACCAATCTGAAATTGGGATCTACCTACTTCTTCGCGATCACGGCCTATGATACGGCCGGCACGGAAAGCCAGTATTCCAACGAAGTGAGCAAGAGCGTCTACTAGCGGCAGCCGGCGCGGGCGGCACACGCCCGCGCCTCATCTCTTGACCCTCTCCACCGGACAACTGTATAACCTCCCCTGCTGAGATCACAGCCACGCGCACCCTTCCGTGCCCCTCAAGCGGCCGCGCCGGCTCGAAGCGCAGCATCCTCCTTGATGCGCCCGTAGCTCAATGGATAGAGCACCAGACTACGGATCTGGGGGTTACAGGTTCAAGTCCTGTCGGGCGCACCATAAATCAATAAGTTGCGAGATTGAGCGAGTCGGGCAAGGCGTCGTGTATGAGCAGTGTATGAATCAGGCAAAACTCGCCCCGATGCCGACACCGCTCCCGCTTCAGCAGCCGCGAGGTGTAGGCCTGCGAGTTACCCC
>CAYQDJ010000062.1:0-18620 GCA_964416255.1 uncultured Nitrospira sp.
CTCGGCGTCGGCAGGCCCCGCGACGCACCGGGTGACCGGCCGGACTGGAACCAGCGGCTGAGAGGAAGGTGAGGCGAACGAGAATTCTTGCGAAGATTATTGATGGGTCTCGGGATCGAGCCGGTAGCCGACATTGCGAACGGTATAGATACGACGCCCTTCCTGTCCCAGCTTGTTCCGCAAGCTGCGGATGTGGACGTCGATGGTTCGCGATTGCAAGTCGGCGTCCTTGTGGTGCCCCCAGACGGACTCAAACAGCGCATCCCGGCTCAACACCCGTCCATTAGTCATGATCAGCGCGCGCAGCAGGCTGAACTCCTTGGACGTGAGGTGGATCGGTTTCCCTTCCAAGGTGACGGTATAGCGATCCAGTTGCATTTCCAACTGTCCCACCTTGAGGACTCTTGCCGGTTCCTTGGCGGTCGTCCGGCGCAAGCGGCTTTTCACCCTGGCAATCAGCTCGTTGGCTTGGAACGGTTTGGTGATGTAGTCGTCCGCGCCGATCTCCAGTCCGATCACCTTATCGGTTTCCTCTTCTTTCCCGCTGAGAATGATGATGGGCAGGTGTGCGGTCACGGGATCGTTGCGAATGCGCCGGCAGACTTCCAATCCGTCGAGCCCCGGCAAGATCAAATCCAACAGCATGAGGTCGGGTTTATCCCGGCGGGCTGCGTCAAGGGCTTCGAACCCATCCTGGGCGGTCGTGACGTGGAATCCCTCCCGCTCCAGCAGCGAACGCAGGAGATTCGCCACGCTTTCCATATCCTCGACGATGAGAATCTTCGGCATGTCACTCGGCGGTCAGCCTGATTAGGGATCGATCAAGCGGCGACGGATGGAATACCGGACCAGACTGGCCGTATCATGCAGATCCAGTTTGTCCATAATCCGGTTCCGGTGAGACTCCGCCGTCTTGACGCTGACCCCCAACAGCCCTGCGACCTTTTTCGTCGTCATTCCCTCGGCGACCAGTTGGAGCACTTCCCGTTCGCGCGCGGTCAGGGGGTCGGGAGGCAGCTCGGATTTCGCCAAATAAGCTTGGATCACCGCCTGGGAGATTCCAGGACTGAGGTAAAAGGAGCCCTTCGCCACTTCCCGGATGGCCCGGACCACATCTTCCACCGTTTGCGTTTTCAGCAGGTATCCTTTGACCCCGGCGCGTAGGGACTCCATCACGAATGCGTCGTCGGTATGCATGGTGAGCAGCAGCGACTTGGTCTGCGGGGATACGCGCCGGATTTCCCGGACGACATCCAAGCCGTTCAAGAGCGGCATCATCACATCCACGACCGCAAAGTCGGGCTGTGTCTGTTGTGCGATGCGCACGGCTTCACGGCCGTCTCCTGCTTCACCGACCACCGCCAACCCGTTGTTTTCCAAGAGGGCACGAACGCCCTGCCGGAGCAGGTTGTGATCGTCGGCCAGCATGACTCGGAAAGAGCGGGTCGATGGGTCTTTTCTGGCCTCGCCGGTGATTCCAGGATCACTGCGGCGTGTGGCGGTGGCGGCCGTTCCCAAAGGTACGCGGGTGATCGTGTCGTGCATTAGATCTGATCTCCTATGCCCTTGCCAATCTGTCTGAGCGCGCACGCAAGAGCGGTGCACTCGACAGGCCCAGGTTCACCGTAGCCGCGTCCCGACTTCGAGGTTACTAGGAATTCCCCGAGCCTCCCTGCCTCCAGACCCCGGAGCTATAAACTAGGGGGATACCCAGTACGCGGGATGTCCCATCCGGGCTAAAGTGCCGCATGCAGACCAAGGAGGACCGTCCGATGGCATCCACGCTGTTGCTTCCGATGTGCTGCATGTGTAAACAGGTTGCCGAGAGGGCCGGTTCATCCGAAGTGTGGATGAAGTTGAAGCGCTATCAAGACCGGCATCATCTCGACGAATTCGAGTTTGAACTGAGCCACACCTATTGTCCTGTCTGTTTCAACCGCCAAGCGCGCGCCTGGCATCTTCCTGTGTCGATTCCTCGTTCCCGTCCGGCAAGGCGTCCTCGCTCCCTTCGAGCATCCGACAGTCGGTTCTAGGTTTCCCTAATCCGCTTCATAACGCCGGGCTCCCGCTCTCGCCAAGAGGTTGGCCGTCATGCGTCCGACGACGGGCTGGTCCCGCAGGTGCGTGCTGTAAAAAATGGTGCCCGCGGCGAAGACGAATGCGCCGTTTCGTTCGTAGAGAGTCGCTTCATGGCGGCTGCCCGGCGTAAAGGGATTCGGGACCACTGAGGAGGCCAGCACGGTAATGCCCGGCGGGGTGAGGCCGTTGTTCATCAGTCCGTCCCATTCGGTGAAGACCAGGCGGGGGATGCGGCTACCGTTGGTGAGGCCGGTATTGGCGTAGAACCAGTGGTCCGCGTTGGTCACCACCCAGTCGTGGGGCGTTTCAATGTGGCTGCCGTCCGACATGACACCGATGAGCTGGTTCTCGGGGCGGTTCACAATGGGGCTGCCGAAACGAACGGTCGTCAGCCGCGGATTGGTGCGGTAAATCGGATCTTCTTCAAACGCATCCTTATAACAGACAATCACGCGACCATTGTTTTCGTAGCGGATCTGCCAATACATCGTATTCCCGGTGAGAAACGCAAGATTGACGCCCCGGTTGACGGCGTCTTCCAGCCGATCAAATTGCTCCATGGTCGCATACTCTTCATGGCCGATCAGCATGAGCAGCCGGTGTGTGCCGATTCGCCCGTTCGGGCCTCCGAGGTCTGCGGTGCCCCCATATTCGACGTCATAGCCGTTTTCTTCCAACCACACCACGGCCTCGCGTTCTTGGTAGAGGAACGTGCCGGTACCGTTGCCGTATTGCCTCGCGATCGGACGATCCAGGGAGACTTTACGCGCCTTGCCACCCGACAGCCCGCGGCTGGAGACATAGAGGCTCTCGCCTCCCCAATCGTTGTAGGCTTGATAGGTGGCGGTCGGAAAATGAGCAGCCACCTCCGCGTCTCGAGTGTCATCCCGCAAAATGAACAGAGCCGCGCTTTGGAATCCGTCCTGTTTGGTCAGCATCACCAGATAGACGCCGGTAAGCCAGGGAGTTCCGTCGGCATGCCGGGTAGGAAACGAAAAGGTCGTCGGCCATCCCGCCCTCACTAAGCCCGTGGTGGGGTCGAAGCTGGGGGCCGGTTGATTCGGCGCGAAGATCGGCCCGCCGCTCGCATAAAGGCGGC
This sequence comes from uncultured Nitrospira sp., assembly GCA_964416255.1. Lineage (GTDB taxonomy): Bacteria > Nitrospirota > Nitrospiria > Nitrospirales > Nitrospiraceae > Nitrospira_D. The sequence continues at coordinate 3,179 of CAYQDJ010000062.1, forward strand.
CGCCCATTCCCCGGTAGCTCCCCATCCGGAACACTTCATAGGTGAACTGGCCTGCCGGACTCGCCGTCACGGACAGGCTGACAGTGGCGCCGGCGGGGTAACTTTCACGGTCGGCATAGGCGGCGATTTCACCGTTCTGTTCAGGATTGACCACGCGCCATCCGGATGAGCCCGGGAGCTGGTTTTCTCGTGCGATGGCGTTGGCAGAGGCCGACGGGCCTCCTCCTTGAGGACCCGGCGCGCCTCCGGAAGGAGCGTCTCCGCCGCCTCCGCTGCATTGCCAGTGCGCCATCAGCAGGCCGCCGGCGACGATCGCGAGCAGCGTTCTGGCCCAGGGCCTCCGACGTTCACCTGATTGAGAAGTCAACATGGGGACTCCTAATTGATGTCCGTTATGTGATGTACGATAGAGCGAGTGCTGTTTAGCCTGCGAAGAGCCGTTGCCCGACAACTCTCGATGGTGGGCCTGCAGGCATGGCGCGCTTGAGCAAGAACCGCACCGATCGCCTGACCCGTGAGATCAATCACTTAGGGAACGAGCCACTAGGGGCCAAGACAATTTGTCCGGTCGCGGAAGAGTCTGCGGACAAGTTGTCAAGCACAGTGGGGGAAAGCCACACACAAGATCGCGCCGACGCGCAACGCCATGCGCTGAATGATCCCAATCAGCAGCAGCAGCCGAGCACGTCATGCCGCCTCCCAAAAAGGATCCTGCCGAATTGAAGGACGTGGTGGGCTCAACGGGTGAGCAGGTTGAGCAGTGTGGACTTGCCCGCACCGCTTGACCCTATGACGCCGACTTTCGTCCCCCGGCGGGATGGTGAAGGAGGCGCGCCGAAGGATCGGCGATGCGCCCGGATAGGCAAAGGTGACGCCTCGGAACGCCACGCCCCCACGCGCGCGCCACTGCCCGAGCGACCGGGCGGTCGGTAATGAGAGGCGGTATGTCGAGAATCGCCATGGCCCGGCGAAATCCAACCAAAGACGATTGCAGTTCGGCCAGCTTTTTGGTGGCCATATCCAAGGGCCCGACCAGCTTACTCACAGTACACCATCAACAGGAGAAGTTCACCAGGCTGATGCGGCCGGACTGAACATGGCCGAGACCAAGCACCCGACAGGCCGAACAAAAAATCGAATCCGCTGCCGATGGAGGCGAGCGAGTTATGCTTGCGCACCCAATCCGTCGCGTGGGTCACGAACCGATGCAATTCATGAGGCTCGCGGCCGAAGGCCTTGACCACACGAGAGGCATTCAAGACTTCCTGGGCACAGCTCACCGTGGCGCTTTCCGTCGATTTGACTTCGCGCTCCACGTGGCCTGCAGCCGCCGCCCACAATAGCGGGTCAGGGCGAACAGGACGGGCAGCAAGCCGAATGCGACGAGGGCGAACTGCCAATCGATCATGAGCATCAGGACGCCCAAGCCTCCCAGCATTCACACGGCGCGGACGAACGGAATTATGGCGTCGATGGGTACCTGTTTGACGGACGCGGCGTCATGCTGAAGCCGATAGACGGAATCCGCCGGGCCATGGGTGTCGTGATAGGAGACGCACAGGTGTTGGAGATGCTCGAACATCCGGCTCCGAAACGAAAACATGATCCTCTCTCCCGTGTAGGAAGACAGGAGCCAAAGGGACAGTCCCTGCAGCTGTGTGTACAGCGCGATCAACACGTAGCCCGTAAAATCAGAACCAGGAGGGCGGTGGGTGTCCCGGTCAGCGCGTCGGGCGCAAGCATCTGGAGCCAGCCCGGCAACGGCTGTGAGCCGATGAGACTGTCGACGGCGATCGACAGGGGCAGGGGCGAGAGGAGGTGTAACGGGATCGAGAGCATCGCCAACAGCCAGATGCCGGTCAACTCCCAGCGAAAGGGGCGGATGTAGTCCAGAGGCGGCGAAACAAGAGTCGTTGCGTCATTCGAACGTGTCCATGGAAGGCGGCGTCGGCCCAAACGCAGGCGCCATCCAAGTGAACGACTTCAAGGCGATCAACGGCCCGGCGTAAAGAGCTCCTAAGTAAGAAGGTGAAACTTTTCCGCGCGTCTGTTCGCTTCGCAGCCGCATCCTCCGGCTTGGCCGGACAGGCTGTCCCGCGTGCCCGGACAGCCTGTCTGAGGTCGCCGCCGCCCGATGGATGCGCGGTTCTATCCCATTGATCATTTTGAGAGGCGCGAGCGGAATCGGATCGGTCCGCAGATTGCAGAATCAATCGCGGCACGGGTCAATTTGCCGTCTACCAAAGGAGGTCGAGCGATGCGGAACGGGGATTATGAGTACTATGAAGAGACGATGGGGTGGTCGGCGTTCATGGCCGGCGCGCTGATCGGAGCGGGAGTCGCACTCTTGTTCGCACCTCAAACCGGCACGGAATTGCGCGGCATGCTGCGCAACTATGCCTCGCGGGCCAAAGACGAAGCCGTGGAGCGGGGGCGGGCGGCCTGGGACACCGCGGTCGAGCGCGGCAAGGAATACTACGAGAAGGGCCAAGAGGCGATGCACGACGCCGGTCGCTCGGCGCGGGATTTTGCACAAACCGGAAAAGAGACGCTCCAGCGGGAGGCCTCGAAAACCCAGCGGGGTTAGCCGAGCCGCCCGATGCGCATTCCCGATCTGCTCCGGTGCCTGGTGGTTGTGGCTGCCGCGTGCGGTTGGCCAGCGTGTCAATCCCCGAGCAGCCAGACCGCTGAGGAGTCGATGGGCGATGCCTCCATAACGGCCGCAGTGCAGCACCGGTTGACCGGTGACCGGCGCTCCAACTTCAGCCGCGTCGAGGTCGACACGGAGGGAGGACTCGTGCAGCTGACGGGCACGGTCCGGTCCGCGGATCAACGGCAACGGGCCGAAGATCTGGCCAAACAGGTGACGGGCGTCCGCGGAGTGACGAATCACCTGCGGATTGCCACAGGTCATGACTGATTCCGATCGGCCAGATTGCTGGGATGTTGCAGTGGTGGGGGCCGGCTTCGCCGGATTGTCCGCCGCGGTGTACCTGGGACGTAGCCGTCGCCGCACGGCGGTCATCGATTCGGGCCACTCGATGGCCAAGTGGGAGCCGCTGGTCCAAAACTATCTTGGGTTTCCCGACGGGCTGAGCGGAGAGACACTGCTCGATCGCAGCCGCCGCCAGGCTGGACAATTCGGGGTTCACTTCCTCGACGATGAGGTCGGAGCGATCCGAACGAAAGAGGGGGAATCGTTCTGGTTGCAGGGGGCGCGTGCAAATTATCGGGCCGGACGGGTCTTGCTGGCCACCGGCCTGACGCATCTCTTACCGGACGTACCCGGTGTCAAAGCCTGCTTGGGGCACAGCGTGTTCTTCTGCAAAGATTGTGATGCCTACCGAGTCCAGGGCCGGACCATCGGCGTGATGGGATCCCGAGAGGAAGCGGCGCGGTATGCGTTGGCGATGCTGGCGTTCTCGCCGTCGGTGTGGGTGGCGACGAACGGAGAAGTGCCCGTGTGGGGGGCGCTCTCGACTGCACGGTTACGTGAGTATCGGGTGCCCGTTCGAACGGAACCGGTGAGAGAACTCGTGCACGATCATGGGAGGGCCAGGGCGATCCGGTTCGAGACCATACGGACCTGCGAGCCCGTGGATGCGTTGTTTGTCACCAGAGGCGATGTGTTCCACACCCGGTTGGCGGAAGGTCTGGGGGCGCAAGAGGACGCCGACGGCCAGCTCGTCGTGGATGCCGATATGAGAACCACGGTGCCGGGACTCTATGCCGCGGGATGCGTGACGGCCGCGAATTGCCAGATGATCATTGCGGCTGGACAAGGAGCCGTCGCCGCCCAGACGATCAACCGGGATCTGTTCGAAGAAGAGCTGATTCATGGGAGGTTGCCCGTCTTTGCTGCGGATCAGCGAATGGGTTCCTCTTTGCCGACCGCAGAGGAACACTCGTCGCCGAAAGAAGGGAATGCGGGGTGCTGAACGAGGAACCGGCCAGTGTTCGGATCGCGGCGGTCGGCGACCTACATTGTCCCCGGACGTCCGCGGAAGACCTGAAAGCGCTGTTCAACGGCCTCTTGGACCGGGCGGATATTCTCCTTTTGTGCGGCGATCTCGTCGATTACGGAAAACCGGAGGAGGCTCGGCAGCTGGCAGAGCATTTGAGCGCCGTCCGCCGGATGCCGGTGCTGGCCGTGCTCGGCAACCACGAGTATGAATGCGGGCAAGAGTCGGAAGTCGCCGCCATCTTGACGGCGCATGGCGTCACGGTCTTGGACGGCACGGCGGTCGAAGTCAACGGCATCGGGTTCGCCGGCGTCAAAGGGTTTTGCGGCGGATTCGGGGAGCGCGCCTTGCAGCCCTGGGGGGAGCCCGTCTTGAAACACTTCGTCCGTGAATCCGTCGACGAGGCGCTGAAGCTCGAATCGGCGCTCGCCAAGTTACGCACCGCCTCGCGGGTGGTGATGACGCATTATTCGCCGATTCTTGACACCGTGATGGGCGAACCCGCCGAGATCATTCCGTTCCTCGGGTCGAGTCGGCTGGAAGAACCGATCAATCGTTATAATGTGACCGCCGTCTGCCATGGTCATGCGCATCATGGCGCGCTCGAAGGGCGGACGCTGGGCGGCATTCCGGTCTACAACGTGGCGATGCCGTTGCTTCGCCGGCGATTTCCCGGCCGGCCGCCCGTTCGGATCATCGAACTGCCGACGGTCGCCGCGGCGGTACAACCCTAAGGAGGCGCTCGTGCATTCCATCGGTCTACCCGACGATCCGGCGCATCTGGTCTATCGCCGTGCTTTGCAGACGCTGCATGATGCGGGAATCCCGTTTCTGGTCGGCGGCGCCTTTGGATTTGAGAGCTTCACCGGATTCGCGCGCCAGACGAAGGATCTGGATCTCTTTGTGCGTCCCTCGGATAGTCGCCGCCTCTTGGAGTGCCTCGCGGAGGCCGGGTTTCACACCACCATGCGTTTTCCACACTGGCTGGGGAAGGCGTGGGACCAAGGGCACAGCATCGATGTGATTTTCAGTTCGGGAAACGGCCTATGTACGGTGGACGACGGTTGGTTTACGCACGCGCTGCCGTCGGTCGTCCTCGGCGTGGACGTGTGGCTCACGCCCGCGGAAGAAATGTTGTGGTCGAAAGCGTTCATCATGGAGCGGAACCGCTATGACGGCGCCGATATCGCCCACTTGCTGCGTGCACAGGCGGCGAAGCTCGATTGGGCCCGTCTCTTATCCCGATTCAACCGCCATTGGCGTGTCCTCTTCAGCCATGTGGTGCTGTTCGGATTCATTTACCCGGAACAACGTTTGCGCGTCCCCGAGTGGTTTATGCGGGAGATGTTCAGGCGAATGGATCAGGAGACCAAGGCGTTACCGGCCGACCGGCGCGTCTGTCAAGGGACGCTGCTTTCCTGGGCGCAATATCTCATTCATACCGAGCGGGGCGAGTATGAAGACGCCCGCCACCACCCTCGCGGGTCCCTGACGGAGGAGGACACGCGGCATATGACGGCGGTCCTCAGGCAAGAGGAGACGGAGACGTCCGCGCCGGTCGGGCTTTCGACGGACGGACAGGTCTCGCTCTTTGCTGACGAATTCGGAGAGCCGCATGCCGCATGAGTCCGTGCCGCCGCCTCCATGGGTGATCCCCTGGAACTCGGAAGGGGGCAATGAGGCCGTCAGGCGTGCCGTGGAGCTGGCTTCTATGGCAGCCGGGTACCACACGACCGTCAGGGAGTCTCACCCGCTGCAAGGGCGATGGGGCGAGGGCGGTTCCATATGGGCCGTGGCCGCGCTGTTCCTGATCGGTCTCACCGGACTGGCGGCGTTCGCGCTGTATCGAAAAGGGTGGTTTCATCCGGCTTCCTCGCTGGGAGAGCCTCTATCCTCCCGTCTCGCCGCGTTCGCTCGAAAGCGGCCGGAAGCACTCAACTTCGGCTCTCCTTCTCCGAGGAACACTCTTTGACATTCTCCGGGTGCCCAGCGGAACGGTGCCTCACTCCGTGTCATGAGATCACGACCGCGATCGCAAGCCCTCACCCGTTCAAGACGTCCTCCACCCTCCGGTTCCTTGATTTGGGACGGACCTCTCGGAACAGCCGGCAAAAAATGGGTCAATGACTTCCGACGGTCCGACGGCCTCGCGATCCCCTGTGAACACGTGTGGGCACAACGAGCGATGAGGTCTCGTCCCACTCGTCGGTGATTCTCCCGATGAGCGCGGTGCGGGAAGATTCCGAGCATGCAACACTCCATTCGGATCGGGCAGGTCGGCGGCATCACCGTCGAACTTCACTATACGTGGATTCTCATCGCGCTGGTGCTGATCGGATCCTTCGCCGCGTACTTCTCCGAGGCCAATCCGATGTGGACGCCACGGGTGGTCTGGTCGGCCACGCTCGCCGTCGTCCTGTTGTTCTTCGGATCGCTCCTGCTCCACGAGGCCTCGCACGTCGTGGTGGCGGCCTGCTACGGTATACCGGTGCGGAGCGTGACATTGTTCGGGATCGGCGGCGTGGCGCAGATCGGGCGCGAGGCCGGCAGGCCCGCGGCCGCATTCTGGATGGGCATGGCCGGTCCTCTGACAAACGGGGCGATTGGGTACGGTTGTGCGGGGTTGGCGGCCTGGCTGGATGGCGCCGCCCCTCCATTGATGAGCCCATCGATCGTGATTGCAACATCGGTCAGTTCCCTCAACCTGATGCTGGCCGTCTTCAATCTCATCCCCGGCTTCCCATTGGACGGCGGGCGCCTCCTTCGGGCGGTCGTGTGGCAGCTCACCGGCGACCCTGATGGCGCGACCCGCGTCTCGGCGCGGGCGGGACAAGGCGCCGGGTTGGCCCTATTCGGATTCGGGGTGTGGCAATTCTTTGTGCAGGGCGGGGTCGGGGGCGTCTGGTTGGCCGTATTAGGATGGGTGCTGCTGGATGCCGCCACGCTGGCTTATGCTCATAGCAAGGCCGTGGTTGATCTGGAGGACCTGCGGGGGATGACATTATGATGATGAACCACTGCCGGTGGGTGCCTGCAGAAATGTCGTTTTTCTAAACCGGTGAACGCGTGGTGCGCGTCGAAGATCAGCAGACCGTGGAGGGATGGATGACGCAGGCCGAGGCTGATGGGATTGACCGGGCACGATGGCCGGGCACGATGGTGGCCGACGGTCAACGCCCGCTGCGCACGCAGCCCGTGGTCGAGCCGGATACCTCGCTGCTGCAAGCGTGGGACACCATGAGCCGTGACCAGCTCAAACATTTGCCGGTCGTCTCGGGCGGAATGCTACACGGGATATTGTCGCGGCGGCGTCTTGAGCGGTGGCTCCAAACCCGTCCGGACTTATCCATGTAACGATCTCACGCCCCTTGGCGCTTGCCCATCATGGAAACGGCCCACCCGTCCGGACGAGGAGACGGTCAGGCGGCCTTCCGCCTCCGCGAGGAACTCGAGGTCTTGCCGCCGCGCTCCAACTTCTCCAACAATTTTGCCTTACGCACGGCCACGGCCTGACTGAGTTCGCCGGCGTCGAGCCCTGCCTCTTCCGCCTGGGGAAATATCTCGTTTTCTTCCTCTTCGACATGGTGCCGAACGAGTTCACCAAGCACTTTCAGCTTGGTGGCGTATCGCTCGTCGCCGGGCTTCATTTTGTGCAGTTCCTTGATGAGCAGCTTGACGACATGGTGCTCTTCTATGGCTTCGTCGACGAGATCTTCTTCCTCAAGGACCTCCCGGACTGCCGGATAGACCAATTCTTCCTCCAGCAAAGCGTGGACGGTCAATTCGCGCAGCACGTCTTCTGCAATCTGAACGCGTTTGCGTTTGTCGGCTTCTTCGAACTGGGCAAAGAGCTCCTCCACCCGCCGGTGATCCGCCTTCAACGAGTCGAAGACATCCTCGACGTCCGTCTCCCTATCCTTGTCGGCCTCATCGGCTGAGTTGCGATGACCGGATTTGCTGTCTCGCATGATGGTCTCCTCTGGTTTCTGATTTCTGACGTGTACGGTGACCGAGCCCACGTTACAGAGACCCGCCACGGCCGTGGTACGAGCCACGGCTCGGGGGCACCTCCTCGCGGTCCTCCCGCCGCATGATCTGCTCGAACAGTTCCGCTTGCTGCTGGCATTCGAGGCAGCGACGGGCGAACGGCAGTGCGAGTAGGCGCGCTTGCGAGATTGGGACCTCACAATCCTCGCAGACGCCATAGGTGCCTTCATCGAGTCGCCGCAAGGCTTCGTCCAGTTGGTTGCGCTGTTTGGTGCGCGATTCGAGCAGGGCGATCTGTTGCGCACCGGTGCTATCGCGAAGGGACATGTCTTCCAAGTCCAGCACCGCATTGTCTCGAAAGTCAGTGTGACCGTCCCGGTGTTGCGCGAGCAGCAGGTCGATTTGCTTTTGCAGCTCCTGGCGGCGGGTGAGGAGAAAATGACGGAGCGTCTCCGGACGCGTATCCTTGATGGTGTCGTCTGCCATGATGGTCCTCACAAAGTGGTGGAGGTTTCAGCCTGTCGCCACCCCCGCATGAAACCGGTTCGCGGCGCCCTCGCAAATGGTGTGGGACCCTCCTGCAAGTGTGAGGCCAGGCGTATTCTCTTCGTGGCCAGGAAACTCCGAATCACCAACCGCCGGTTTCCAAGAATATTCCACGAACGGCGGTGCATGAGGCCGACCGGGCGGTGGAACGAAGCGGGAAGGATTGTCTCAGGTCGGACACTTCGTCAAAGATGTCGAGTGGCTAGCTCGCTTGCGGGTAGGCCAGTTGCTCGGAGGGCCCCAACTTGCGGCGGATCCATTCGCCGACTCGGTGATGAATCGCTGGAGCGGACTCCTCGAGGCTATGCCGGGCTCCATCGCAAAGCAACAGCTCATACGGCTCGTGTGCCAAGGCCGCCAAATATTCCGCGTTGGACACATGGACGACCTCGTCGGCAGTCCCGTGGATCAGCAACAACGAACAGTCGACTGGAAGTTGACCTACCAGTTCGGCGCCATGACTTTGTGTGGCCAACGCGATGACGGTGGACGGCCGGTTTGAATACACGCCGGCGCGGATGACCGCCGCGCCCGCCAGCGCATGGCCGACCAGCGCCACACGGCGAACGCCCTGTGAGTTCAGGTAGGCGATGCCCGCCAACGTATCCGCCACAGATTCGTCGAGGTCGGTCGGGCACCGGACCTTGATCCGTAAAGAAATCATGCCTTCTTTCGTGAAGGCCTCTGCCAGGTGTGCATAGAGATTCCCGGCCGGACCATCCCAGAACCCGCCCATGCCTCCGACCCAGATGATCCCGTTTCCCCTGTCCGGGCAGCGATACTCTCGCACACCGACGTCACCCCGCCCCGTTGGGAGAAGGAATTCGTGATACGGATGTCCTCGGTTCATGCGAGTCCGGTGCGGTTGGAGAGTGTGTCCAGTAGGGGTTAGGCCGCCGTTGGTTTGAGGAACAGGCGATAGCCCAGCAAGAATAAGACGGCGCCGAAGACGGCCATGAGAAAGCCCACCGGGTCTCCTTCTTCGTACCAACCCAATGAGCGGCCCATCACGCCCCCCAGCCATCCTCCGGCGATGCCCAGGAGAATCGTCACGACGATGCCGCCGGGATCAGGCCCGGGCATGAGCAGCTTGGCGACAATCCCGACCACCAGCCCGAACAGAATCCATCCCAGCATTCGGTCAAACCTCCTCCGCCGTTCATACGGAAACACGGGAAGGCAGAGGAGCTGAGCTCCTCTGCCCCTGTTGTCTCCCACGTTAGGCCAGCGTGCCTGATAGTCATAGAAAAGCGAGAGTGGGCGACTCTCATTTGGCTCTATGACGGGAAGGCCGGACGGGGGCACGTCCGGGTTCCCTATCCGGTCACGCAAGCTTCATTCGCAGGAGACAACGCCTGTAGTCTTGCATCACGTTATGGCCCTTCGGTCGTGTCAGGCGGCGAGCGAAGACAACAGCTCGTCGCGCCGCCGCTGCATGGCCACACCCAACGACTGGAGGTCGAGCTCTGCTGCCGCCATGGGAAAAATCACGTCTTCTTCTCCCGAGATGTGCTCGATCACCGCGTCCTCGAATTCCTCGAAGACCAGCTCGTAATCGGTGCCGCTGGGATCGAGCGATTTGAGTTGCTCCACGAGTTCCGTCGCGCCCTGGTGTTCCTCGAACGCGGCGTCGATCAGTTCTGCGTCGGTGCCGTCGTCATTCTCGTCGGCATCAAGATCCATGCCGTTGACCTCATGGTGCGGGTCGTCGAGGTCTTCGTCGCTGAGATCCAACCCGTTGGCCCTGGCGGACGTGTCGAAGGCCTCCGCAGGTCGAAGCGTGCGCTGCAAGGCGGGATAAAAAAGTTCTTCTTCCAATTTCGTATGAACCGCGAGTTCAAAGAACAGCCGGGAGGCGATCGAGGCCCGTTCGGAACCGGATGCGGCGTGGAAATGCTCGAACAGCTTCTTGACGTGCTTGTGGTCGGCTTTGAGCAGTTGCATGGCATCCGGTTCGTGAGGCCCAGCCTTGGATTGCGCCTTCTTTCGCGACTGTTTGGGCATTGCCATCTCCTTGTTCAACCCGCCGGCACGTCTATCCGTTCACAACTGTTCCCCCGTTGGGATGCAGCACCTGGCCGGTCATGTACGAGGCATCGTCCGATGCTAGGAAGACATAGCTGGGCGCGACTTCTTCCGGTTGCCCGGCGCGCTTCAACGGCACATCAGACCCGAACGTCTCCACTCGATCGGCCGGAAAGGTCGCGGGAATCAGCGGCGTCCAGATCGGTCCCGGTGCGACGGCGTTGACCCGAATCCCTTTCTCCGCGAGAGCCAACGACAACGATCGCGTGAACGACACGATCGCGCCCTTCGTCGAGGAATAATCCAAGAGGTGGGCGCTCCCCTTATAGGCGGTGACCGAGGTGGAATTGATGATGGCGCTGCCTTCCCGAAGATGAGGCAACGCCGCCTTGCTGATGTAAAAGAATGAGAAAATATTCGTGCGGAAGGTGCGCTCTAACTGGTCCGCCGTGATGTTGTCCAGGCTGTCTTGCGGGTGCTGTTCGGCTGCGTTGTTGATCAAGGTGTCCAGGCGCCCGTAGTCGGAAATCGTCCGTTGGACGCAATCCCGGCAGAACGCTTCACTCCCGATGTCCCCTGCGATCAAGAGGCACCGGCGTCCTTCCTTCTCAACAAGACGCTTGGTTTCTTGAGCGTCCGCGTGTTCGTCCAAATACACCACGCTGATATCGGCCCCTTCACGGGCGAAGGCCACTGCAACCGCGCGGCCAATTCCGCTGTCGCCGCCGGTGATCAGGGCGACTTTTCCGCGCAAGCGACCGCTGCCATGGTCCCGCGGACCGTGGGCCGGCTTGGGCGTCATGTCAGATTCCATTCCCGGTTGACGAGCTTGTTCTTGGGGCGGCTGCTTTGGCTCTTTTCCCATGCCCACGTTCCTTACCGGCACACATTGTCCCAGGGCCGGCCGCTTGGTCGGCCTCTATCATGGGCCCGATGAACGTTCCAACGTGAATGCGAAGTGCCCGCGTTGCTCCTTGCGTCAATCACTTGTGACGCCTGAGGGTTTGCAAAACATGGACCGATCACGGGCGGGGACAGACTGGGAATAGGAACCTTGAACGGACGCTTCCGGAACTCCTCTAGAATTGCGGGCCGACAAGTTCACACCCGACTGATGGCCCGGCAAGGCGGACGCATGCCAGTCGAGTGCATGCCGGACAGGATGTCTTACTCCAGGACAGTTCATCCGAACTAATGGAACCATGAGGAGAATCTGACCTTGGGTCACCGAACCGTGAGGAACCAATTCTGTCAGGGGCACCTGACTTGCATTTTCTCATCGGCCGATGCCGGATAATCTCAGGCGAATGTCGACCCACGATCCGGTGATGGTCCCCGGTACGAACGACTCCAGCCGGTCGACGTGGTTCGCCCCGGGCCGCAATTGCTGGCGAGTGGAGTCGGCACGACGGGCCGCGTTTCTCATCGACGGCGATGCGTACTTCACCGCCTTTCGTGAGACTGCCAAACAGGCGCGGCACAGCCTCCTCATCCTGGGATGGGATTTCGACAGCCGCATCCGCATGGCGATCGATCGCGAGCCTGACGGGTATCCCGACCGCCTCGGAGAGTTCTTGCACTGCCTGCTTATTCGCCGCCGCCGGCTGCACATCTACGTGCTCACCTGGGACTTCCACATGATCTACTGGAAGGAGCGGGAGTGGTGGCTGCCGGCGAAGTTGGCCGCCCACCGGCGTTTGCACTTTGTCAGGGACGCGCGGCATCCGGTCGGCGCCTCCCATCATCAAAAGGTCGTGGTGGTCGACGATGCCGTCGCCTTCGTGGGCGGAATCGATCTGGCACAATGCCGCTGGGATACCTCCGATCATCGCCCGCGACATCCGGACCGCGTGCTGTTGGCCGATCATTCTCCCTGCCGACCGTTCCATGATGTGCAAATAATGGTGGACGGGGATGCGGCGGCTGCCCTGGGGATCTTGGCTCGCGAGCGATGGCAACGGGCGACGGGGCGCTCAATTTTACGGAGCGTCGTGCCCGGCCGCGAGGTGTGGCCCGCGTCGACCCCGCCGTGCCTCGTTGACGTTCCGGTCGCCATTGCGCGGACTCAGCCGGAATTTGGCCGTGCACCGGCGGTCCGAGAAGTGGAGACGTTGTTCCTTGACAGTTTGTCGGCGGCCCGCCGCTGGGTGTACATCGAGACGCAGTACTTGACGTCCAGCACCATCGCCGACAGGCTGGCGGATCGTCTTCAAGATCCGCACGGACCGGAAATCGTCATGATTTTGCATCCGAACAGCGACGGCTGGCTCGAACAGCACACCATGGATGTGCTGCGCGGGCGCGTCTTGGCACGGCTTCGGAATCTGGACCGGCATGATCGTCTGCGCCTCTATTACCCCCGCATTCCCGATTTGAAGGGCCAGTGCATCAGCATGCACAGCAAGGTTTGCATCGTCGATGACGAACTCGCTCGCGTGGGGTCGGCCAACCTGAGCAACCGGTCGATGGGAATGGACACCGAATGCGACTTGGCCGTTCACGCCGCCGGTCGGGCGGCGGTGCGACAGCAGATTGCCGGGTTTCGAAATCGGCTCCTGTCCGAACACCTGGGCGTCACTCCTGAGCAGATCGGCCGGGAGACGGCGGCGGGCGGCGGGTCCTTGATCGGCGCGATCGAGCGCCTGCGCGGCGAGGGACGCTCATTGGCCGCCTTTAACGGCCACGTCTCGGCCGATGTCGATGAGATTGTGCCGGACGCGGACTTCATTGATCCAAGCGGCCCGTACGAAGCGCGCTTCATGCCGGAGGAGCAGCGTCCGCCGGCGCGCAGACAAGTCATCGTCGGTGCGCTGGGGTTGTTGGTGCTCATGGCGTTGGCGGCATTTTGGCAATGGTCGCCGGTGCGAGAATCTCTCGATGTCCCTCAGCTGGCGGCACAGTTGGAGGAGATGACCAGCGGTCCGACGGCGGCCGTCGTGTCGGTAGCGGGATTTTTGATCGGAGGGGTGCTCGTCCTGCCGGTGTTGCTGCTCATTGCCGTGACGATTCTGGCGTTCGGGCCATGGTGGGGCGGTCTCTACGCTTTTCTTGGCATGACGGCCAGCGCGATGTGCACCTTCTGGATCGGACGGCTCTTGGGCCACCGGTTGATCGACCGTCTCGCGGGGTCGCGCGTCTATCATGTCAGCCGGACGCTCGCCTCTAAAGGCGTCCTGGCGGTCGTCACGGTGCGGATTCTTCCGATCGCACCGTTCTCCATTGTGAACGCCGTCGCGGGGGCCTCCCATATCACCGCCAGGGATTTTCTCTTGGGAACCATGATCGGGGAGCTCCCCGGCCTCCTGAGTTTGGCGCTCTTCGTCGACCAAATTCAGGAAACCATTCGACACCCCGGCCCCGGCAGCCTCGTCCTCCTGGCGGCTCTGGCCATCGTGATTGGGCTGGGGATTGTCGGCCTTCGTCGGTGGCTCGGCGCCCATTCGCGCGCAGGTCGGGACCGGTCATGAGCATGCAGCTCGTGTTGGCGACCTATAACATCCATCGATGCGTGGGCCGGGACGGCCGTTATGAGCCCGACCGGATCCGCGACGTGGTGCAGGAACTCAATGCCGATATCATTGCCCTGCAAGAGCTCGATTCGCCCGGCCACCATGGATTGGAGTTGGCGCATTGGTTGGGGGAGGAATCCAAATACAAGGTCATCGCCGGTCCCACCTTGCGGGAACGGAAGGGCCATCACGGCAACGCCGTCCTCACTCGCTGTCCCTCCGGCGACGTGCGCCTGGTGGACCTCAGCTTGCCAGGCTACGAACCGCGCGGGGCGATCGATATGGATGTGGTCTGTGACGGGGCAGCCATCCAGGTGATTGCAACGCATCTGGGGCTGTGGCCTTCAGAACGAAGGACGCAAGTCGAGCGGCTTCTCACGCAAGTAGGATCTCGCTGCGTGTTGATGGGCGATTTTAATGAATGGTGGCTCTGGGGCCATCCGCTGAAATGGATTCGAGCGATGTTCGGGCATGCGCCGGCCTTGCCCACGTTTCCGTCCAATCGGCCGCTCCTGCCGTTGGACCGGATCTGGATCCGGCCGCCGGCGGTGCTCCGTGACATTCGAGTCCATCGCACCCCCCGATCAAGAGAGGCCTCCGACCACTTGCCCCTGAAAGCCGTCGTGGAATGGACGGCCGATGCCTGAATCCCCGACTGGATTCCGTGGGCCCCTACCGCACCAGAGACTCACTCGCCACCGGCTGAATCAGGGCCGCGGGGGCAGGGACGATGTCGGGCAGCGACGTGTCCATGACTTTCATCGCCCGACCTTGTTCGTCCAACTCCAGGGTGATCCGCGCACCGAGCGTGACGTTTTCGAAGAGATAAGCCTTGGGAACGTCGAAAAACACCGGTTTTCCGAAGTCCATGGTTAATTGGCCGCGCAAGGTGTCCAGATCGAGCTTGACCAGCGTCCCGGACACGACATGCGGACCGGGGAGGTCTTCTGCCGGGATCGCGAGCGGCGCCAGGAATGCCGGACTCACTAGCAGGACGAGGGCGAAGATTCGAATCAGCCTCATGACCGACCTCCTTTATTCAGGACCGCGCACAGCGTGCGGTAGCGCTGTGGTCGGTTCTTCGATGACAACTACACGGTACCCGCCGATGGGGATTGACAGGATCGTGCGGAGAATCAGAGGCATGACAACGAAGACGGTCAGAAGGGTCACGATTGCCAGCGGCAACACGAAGGCTGCCACGGACGGGCCTGTGCGTGTCAATTCGGGAAGGAGCCATACAAGGCCCACATTCGCCATCATCATCAGGACCAAGAAACTGCCGGCGATCGGCCATAACAGCCTCCAGCCAATCCGCACCAACACTCCATAGGCGGGGATCGGAGCGTTCACGGAACAGCCCGCGGCGACGGCGCGGGAAGGCACAGCCCGCCGCGTCATCTCGCCACGCGC
>CAYQDJ010000063.1:0-18565 GCA_964416255.1 uncultured Nitrospira sp.
CATCCAACCACCGTGCTGGCTTCCCGCTTCCGGCGAAGATATTCGCCGGCCAGAAACACGGCCGGATCACATCCGGCAATCGCAATTTCCTGATCGATCGCTCGCCGGTCGCGTAGGAGTCGAACCGTGACTCTGCGTAGAGATGTACGACCTGAGGCCTCGAGCCCGCCGACAATCAGCCCATCCGCCGGCACGGTATAGGTGAGCACATCACCAAGCGCGGCAACCGGCCTCACGACAAGCCTCGTGCCGACCTTGGCCAATTTCACCCGAACAGGTGTCCCCGATCCAAATGCCGGACCGCTCGCAGCGATCAGATCCCCCTGCACCACGTCGCCCATGGCAATGAGGCTAAACAGGTCCTCGACGCGGCAACCAAGCGCCCCGGCCAGTCGCAGCGCCACCGCCGTCGTCGGCAAATAGTGATTGGCCTCGATCGCGCAGATCGCCTGTCTGGTCACCCCGGTGCGCTCGGCCAACTCGGTCTGCGAGAGACCTTTCGCCATGCGCTGAGCGCGAAGCCGGTTGTCGATGTTCTCCGCTGGTTCCGCCTTGCTCTTTTCACTCATGATGGTCGAATAATTAGCAAGTATACTTTACTTGTGTCAACTGCTTTTTGTCTGGCTGCGAATCGATCACCTGCCTTCTGTTAAAGATTTGAATGGCTAAAGAACAGAATAGAATTAAATGATCCCATCGCTTTACATTTGACAAGTGACCTATAAACTATGATGAAATCAAAGAATATGGCTTTCTCCAATTTTACCGACCTGTACTAAAATATTGTTGACAAAGTAAATCCACTTCATATACAAAGCATGTACTTGTACTCGATCGGAATTCAGTATTAACAGGCACCAAAGCGGGAAGTTACAAGCCATCTCCTGGGAAGACTCGAAAGGACATCATGATTCCGTCACGAACACCATTCACCAGCTCAGCCTCACTCGGATCGACCCGAAGATATCCGAACGACTCCACCCGCATGGATCATGTCCAAGCCGGCCACCCGCGCATGATACCCCTCCGTTGTTGTCGCACCTAACCATCGTTCGACCCTGCGTCCAGATCACTGGACGCACTCACGTTCACATGTGAACCGGACGGTCCGATAGCACGAAGAGGAGAGGATAGTTAGGTCATGCGAACATTCAATGCGCTCGTGGTCATGCTTTTGGGAAGCGTGTTGCTGCTCAATCCGCAACACATCCTCGCCGTCGAGGAAGGACAGCTCGTGAAGAAGGAAGGCAAGTGGGAGTACTATTCGGGCGAGGACCCGGGCCTGAAATATCTGTACCTCAAAGGAATCATCACACAGGAGGAATACGACAAGGGCTTGAAGGTTTTGGAGACCAAAGAGCGACTCTCCAAACCGAACTACAGCATCGAGGTGAACAACGGCTTGAACATTCGAGCCGGCAACAAGTTTTTCTTGAAGCTCCGCCTGCTGACCCAAGTACGTTATACCCACAGCACTTACAACGAAGCGTGGGGCACGATCGGCGATTCGCGCAACCCGGAAATTCTTGGAGGCCAGGTTGAGTTTCGAGCCGTGAGACGGCAGAGCGATTCCAATCTTTTTACGGTCCCTCGTACGCGGGTGCAATTTCTGGGCTATGCCTTCGATCCTGACTTTCGCTACAACTTTTCCTGGGCGTTGGACCACACGGCCTGGGATCAAGAAGGAGGAAGCGGACGGGCCGGCCTGCTTGATGCGTATATTTCGTCCTGGCATATCTCCTGGGCCACCGTCCAGGCCGGCCAACAGCGAGTCTGGTTCAATCGGGCCATGATCAGATCCATCGCCACCGCCACGTTTTCCGATGATTTGATCGTCCAGAGGGCCTTTGCGGCCAATCAACAGGGCAACCGCGACGTCGGACTCATCGTGTTGAGCGACGAGGATCAATTCCGGTTCAATTATGCGTTCGGGGTGTGGGGAGGAGTCGGGGCCAACCTGACCCGGGAAGGCTATTCAGTGAGCCAGAATGTGCTGCCCCAGACAGGAACACCGGGGGCGCCGGGAGCCGCGACCACACGTACCTACAACTACAACACACGCTTTATGACCGGCGAAATGATGTACACCGCACGATTGCTCTATAAATTGTCCGGCAATCCCGGGTACGGCGAGGGAGACATTTTGAATTCCCGCACCCCGCAAGCCGCCATTGCATTCGGGTATGCCTACAATCCCGGACAGAACTATCTGAGTTCCATTCGCTCCGACATTGTCAGCCGCGCCTACCGCCAGCGAGTGACCAAAGCCTTCAATGGACGGCTCCTCGGCGGGGGCATCTATGATTTCCAGACCTACGAGGTGGATTTCATCGGCAAGTATCACGGCTGGGCACTCCAAACCGAGGGGTACTACCGACACCAACGGGTGAGAAGCCGGGATAGCGGGACACTGCCGTTCGATTTGAACACGATCCCTCCGCCGCAGTTTACCGGTCCCCCGGTGGATCTTGGCCAAGCGTGGGGCTGGTACGCGCAGCTCGGGAAATACATTGTTCCCCGAAAACTCGAGTTGGCCCTCCGGTATGGATTCATGGATCCCTCGACCAAACAGCAGGATGATTTGGTTAAAGAGTTCGGGGTCGCCCTGAATTACAGTTTGGACGGCACCTACAACAACCGGCTCATCATCGACTATTCCAATATCACCATGGGAAGCGGCGGACGAGCGCCGGATCGGTTTCCGTTCGAAAGCCTGCCCGGATTTGGGCGCGATCTGGTTGAGAATCGCATCAACGTGCAATACCAATTCTTTTTCTAAACCACCATGTTCATCAATGGGATCATCACTCACACACGAGGATCATTATGAAACACGTTGCCCTCCCCGCGCGCATGCTGATCGTGCTCGGCGCCATCGCCGTCGCGTTATGGACGCCTCGCCTGGCGTCCGCGCAGCCTGAAACCTTGACGATCGCCGCCGCCAATAGTCTCAAGGATGTTTTTCGCAAGATCCTTCCGCTGTTTGAAGCCCAGCACAACGACATGACGATTCGTGTCGTGTACGGCCCATCCCAAACGCTCCGGAAACAGATCGAAGAAGGCGCACCGGTCGACGTCTTTCTTCCGTCGTTGTTCGAAGAGATCGATCACCTCGAGAAGAAAGGTCTGGTCATTCAAGGCACCACCCGCGTCTATGCCGGAACCTCATTGGTGTTGATCACCGGCACCACACTCCCCGCGCCGATCGCCTCCATTCAGGATCTGCATACGGTCCCCATCCGACGCATTGCGGTGGGCGACCCCAAAACCGCCTCGGTGGGAAAAGTCGCCGCCCAGTTCCTGAAGTACGCCAAACTCGAACCTCGGCTGAAATCTCAGTATGTCGTGGCGGAACATTCCCATGCCGTGCTCGATCTGGTCGCTCAGGGTGAGGCGGAAATCGGCGTGGTGTACCGGACGGACGCCATCAAGGACAGCCATGTGCGGATCCTCGACACGGCTCCTCCCAACTCACACACTCCGGTGCGCTATGGGGTCGCCGCCGTCTGGACCGCCAAGAATATTTCCGGGGCCGGAGACTTCATCGAATTCCTGCTCACCCCTCAGGTGCAGGCCCAGTTGAGAGAGTATGGATTTGACGACGTGATCTCCGATGTCGGCTTTGTCCGGCGACAGGAGGCCAAACCATGATAGACACGCTCCAGACCGCAGTCCGCCGAACTCGGGCATCCATTCCGTTCCTGATCGCGCTGGCAGGGCTCACTGTCATCGCCGGATGCGCCGGTGCGCCCCGTGCCCACCAGCGAACAATCTATCAATCCGGGTTGAACACGGTGAGTCTCGCGGAGGACCCGGACTCCGCATCCAACAGCCACCCGGCTTCGCTGACACCGACTGAAGTCGGCACCTTGCTTCGCGGCGTCCGCGTCTGGGAACGGAGAAACGTGATCCACCGGCTGTTCGCCGGCAAAGCCGACCGCACCAGGGCGTTCAGGGACGATGAAATTCAGATTCTCGCCCCGGCACTGTCAAAGGCGTTGAGTCAAGCGGCCCCGACGGAGCGGATGTACTTCCACTTGAGTCATGCCACGGAGGAAGGTGACCAAGAAACCACGAGCGGGTGGCTGTCGGTGCGAGGAGAGTTGCTATATCTCTCTTTGAGCGAGGCCCACCATCGGCATGGCCCAAGACCGGACATCAGCAAATACGACCGCCAGATGCCCGACATCCCCGAGGCGTCGGCGCCGTTCGATGTGACCTTCGAGCCGGAAGAGTACCTGGTCAAGGTCTCTTCCGAAGGGCGGCTCTTCGCTCCGGACCAGCGTGAAGAATTGCAGATCCGCTACCGTGAGGCACTCGCCGCATTACCGGTGCAGCCCGGCTTAGAGCGTGGCGGAAACATTCCGCCGCCTCGCCGCTGATGAATCAGATGCATCTCACGACACCGCCTCAACGCGGCTTGTCAATTGAAAGGAACTCTATGCCACTGCTCGTGAGTCTCATGCTGGTCCTTTGGATCGCCATCACGTCCGTGACCGCCGCCGCTGAGACGATCCGCGTCGGCCATTTCCCCAATGTCACCCACATCCAAGGGCTGGTGGCGCACCATCTCACACGGGTAGGCAAGGGATGGTTCGAGGAGCGGCTGGGGAAGGACATCAAGCTCGACTGGTACGTGTACAACGCCGGGCCGAGCGCCATGGAAGCCCTCGTGGCCGGTTCGCTCGACCTGACTTACGTCGGCCCGAGCCCGGCGTTGAACGCCCACGCCAAGTCCAATGGTGCGGACATCCGCATTCTTGCGGGCGCCGCGATGGGCGGGGCCGCGTTGGTCGTTCAACCCGATGCCGGGTTGACACAGCCCGCTGATTTCCGGGGCAAGACGATCGCGACACCCCAGCTCGGCAATACGCAGGACGTGGCCTGCCGGGCCTGGCTGTCCAATGGCGCGCTGAGGATTACGCAGACGGGCGGTGACGCGTCGATCATCCCTACACCGAATCCCGATCAGCTTCAGCTGTTTCAACGAAAGAAAGTCGATGCCGTCTGGACGGTGGAACCCTGGGTCTCCCGGCTGGAGCGTGAGGCCGGCGGCACAATCCTCGTCGAGCAAACCCGGGACAGCATTACGGTCCTGGTCTCGAGCCTGAAATTTCTTACGTCGAAGCCCGAGTTGGCGAAGAAATTCGTCCAGGCTCATCGGGAATTGACGGCCTGGATCATCGCCCACCCGGAGGAGGCGAAGCGGATGGTGCAAGAGGAATTGGCCGCTGAAACGCAGGGCAAGATCTCGGTCGATGTGATTCAACAGGCCTGGAAGCGGATCTCTTTAACGGCGGAGGTTGCGCCCGAGGAATACCGGACCTTCGTCGAGAACGCCCGGCAGGCCGGCTTCATTCGCAAAATCCCGGATCTCTCACGTCTCATCGTACGGGTGCCGTGACATGCTCACCGAGTCGGCAGTGCCCGCAAGCGAGCCCAAGCTGGTGCTCAAACACATTTCCAAGTGGTTCCAAACCAGCGCGTTGAACGTCCACGCACTGGATGATGTCACCCTCTCCATCCCCGAAGGAGAATTCGTTTGTTTGGTGGGGCCCAGCGGCTGCGGGAAATCGACCCTCCTCAATATTGTCGCCGGGCTCGAGCAGGCGGATGCGGGCGTGGTCCAAGCCGACGGCCGTCCCATCGACGGACCGGGACCGCACCGCCTCATGATGTTCCAAGACGCGGCCTTGTTCCCCTGGCTGACCGTGCTCGGCAACGTGCTGTTCGGACTCAAGCTCATCGACGGTCTCGCTGCGGCCGAACGCCGGGAGAGAGCCGAATACTTCCTCGAGTTGGTGGGCCTCAAGCGCTTCATGCATGCCAACATCCATGAGTTGTCCGGCGGCATGAAACAGCGTGTCGCCCTGGCCCGCTCCCTCGCCCCCAACCCGAGCCTGCTGTTGATGGACGAACCCTTCGGCGCGCTCGATGCGCTCACGCGAGAGCAGCTGTATGGCGACATCCAGCGTATCTGGAGCCAGCATCGCAAGACGATCGTGTTTGTGACACACAATGTGCGCGAAGCCGTCTGCCTCGGCGATCGGGTCATTCTGTTTTCGCCCCACCCGGGCCGCATCCGTGAGGCATTCTCGATTCCGCTGCCCCGTCCACGCGACATCAACAGCGTAGACCTTGCCAGGTACGCCACCGACATCACCCGCGTGTTGAAGGGCTACGTCCGAAGCGAGGTGGCGGGATGATCGTGCGCTGGCTTTCCGCTATGCCGTTTTTCCTGACGCTGGGCATCGCGTGGCATCTGGCCGTGGAAGCCCGTGTGTGGTCTCCGCTGCTGCTGCCCTCTCCGTTGAGCGTCCTGGAGTACCTCCTCACCGCAACCGAAGACGGCACCTTGCTCCAGGCGACGCTGGTGACGGTGCGCCGGCTCCTGCTCGGCTATGGGCTTGGGGTTGCCGCCGGGATACCGTTGGGGTTGCTGACCGCCTCCTCTCGATGGTCGCAGGACACGATCGGCGTGCTCGCTCTCGGCCTCCAGACACTGCCCAGTGTCTGTTGGGTGCCGCTGGCCTTGCTTTGGTTCGGACAAACAGAAGCCGCCATGTTGTTCGTCGTCGTGATGGGCACGCTGTGGTCCTTGATCATTGCCACCGACAACGGCGTGCGGACGATTCCGCCCATCTATACTCGCGCCGCCCGCAGCATGGGATCGACCGGATTGCACACCTGGACCCATGTGGTCCTGCCGGCCTCGTTGCCCTTTTTGCTCAGCGGCATGAAGCAGGGTTGGGCCTTCGCCTGGCGCTCGCTGATGGCAGCGGAGATTTTCGTGACGATCCTGTCCGGCTTCGGCCTCGGGCATCTGTTGCATTATGGCCGGGAACTCCACGCCATGGATCAAGTCATCGGGGTCATGCTTGTCATCGTTCTCATAGGACTGGCAGTGGATAAAGCGCTCTTCGCCCCCATCGACCGGTTTCTTCATCGGCGTTGGGGCACCGCACGTTCATAAAACCCCATCAGGAGACCTCCATGACCCGACACAGCAGCAGCATCATCGCGGCATTGCTCGTTGCCGCACTCGTACTGGGGACCGCACTCGGCTATGCGCCGGCGACAATCCCGGAGCTATTCGGCACGCCAAAAGACGACGAAGGCACCAGGATCTTTCAAGCGACCGAACACCCGTACTACAGCGCACACTTTCGCCTGACCGGCCAACGCACGACTCTGATCGGCAGTGTCAACGATCATTCACCCTGGGATCACCTCGACTATGGCGGCAAACACCTCCTCCCGGTGCAGGGATCCATCGACATCGATGTGCATGAGGTCGCGAACAATGGTACCGTCGTCGCCGAATTCGTGGAGGGCCCTGATCGGTACCGAATCGTGTTCGATCGGTTCGCCGCCAAGGCTCCGTTTCAGAATGGCGGAATTGCGACAAGACTCTATGAGCATGGCGATTCCGGCAACGGCGATGCCTTGTATCCAAAGACGTGGCTGTATCTTGCCGGCTGGGGAACGGCATCCATGTGGAAGAACGAGGACATGCTGTACAAGGACTATGATGCGCATTTCATGGTGATGGAGCGGTCCCGCGATCCCAAGACCAACCAGGTCCGCTATCCCGTCAAGCGGACACTCCCCGGAGGGGAAACAGACCCGGCGGCCATGGAAATCGATCTCTGGGTCAGATCAAAGGAGCAGAACACCAACAACTTTCCCCCCTTTGACACGTTCGTCCACCTCTATTGGAGTGAAGTCACCTGGAAGTAGTCCCATGAAATTACCGGCGACCATCATCACCGTCCTGACCTCCATTCTGGTGACGTTCGGTCTTGGACACACGCAGGCCGAGACAGCGCCTTCGGTGCGAATCTGGAATTTTGACGTCGAGCAGCCTGGGATTCTTCCTCTCGATTTCTCGATCGGAACGCTGTTCGATGGCAGACCGGCAGGCGACTGGCAAGTGGTCGCCACGGATCGCGCGAAAAGTCCGCCCCATGTGTTGGCGCAGGTGATGGCCAAGGGAGCGGAACATGCCTACAAGGTTGCGTTGATCAAGGACAGCGCCTTCTCGGACCTCGATCTTCACGTGTCTTTCTTGCCGATTCAGGGACAGGCAGACATGGGGGGCGGGCTGATTTGGAGAGCGGCCGATGATCGCAACTACTATCTCGCACGAGCCAACCCGCTGGAACAAAACATTCGCGTCTATCGAGTCGTCAAGGGCGTACGACACCTGTTACAGAATTTCGACCAGACGATCGATGTCAGACAGTGGCACAGCCTGCGAGTCACCCACCAAGGTTGTCGCATCACCATCTTTTACGACGGCGCGCAGGTGTTGGACCTCTGTGATGAGACGTTCCGCACAGGGCAGATCGGATTATGGACCAAGTCGGATGCCGTGACGTATTTCGATGATCTTCGATCGCAGCGCGTGAAATGAACGGCATGACCACCCCGCCGCCCGTCTCCTTTGCCGAGGCCGTTCGCTTTTGGTTGAAACTTGGATTCATCAGTTTCGGCGGGCCGGCCGGTCAGATCGCCGTGATGCATCAGGAATTGGTCGAGCGAAAGCGATGGATCTCCGAGCGTCGCTTTCTGCACGCCCTCAACTACTGCATGCTGCTACCTGGTCCGGAAGCGCAGCAATTGGCGACCTATATCGGCTGGCTTCTCCATCGCACGTGGGGCGGGATCGTCGCCGGCGGATTGTTCGTGTTGCCGTCGCTGTTCATTCTCATGGGTCTGTCCTGGATCTACATGGCCTATGCCGATGTGCCGGTCGTCGCGGGCATGTTCTACGGGATCAAACCCGCCGTCACCGCCATTGTGTTATTCGCGGCATGGCGAATCGGATCTCGTGCGCTCCGCGATGCCTGGCTCTGGGCGATTGCCGCCGCCGCATTCGTCGGCATGTTCTTCTTCAATGTGCCGTTCCCGGCGATCGTGGGACTGGCCGGCCTGTGGGGGTTTCTCGGCGGCCGCTATGCCCCTGCACGATTCAGTGTGAGTCGCGCCCATCAGGCACAGGAGATTTCAGCGGGACCGGCGGTGATTGACGACAACACGCCCATCCCGGTGCACGCACGTTTCTCCTGGAGGCGCCTGTTGAACTATGTTGCGGCGGGACTTGGGTTCTGGGGCATCGCCATGGGAACCCTCCTGTGGACGTATGGGTGGGCGCACCCGTTGTCCCAAATGGGCTGGTTTTTCACGAAAGCAGCCTTACTGACTTTTGGGGGCGCCTATGCCGTCCTGCCGTACGTCTATCAAGGGGCCGTGGATCATTTTCACTGGCTGACGCCGCACCAGATGATCGATGGTCTGGCGCTCGGAGAAACGACACCAGGACCCCTCATCATGGTGGTGACGTTTGTGGGATTCGTCGGAGGATGGACGCATAGGTTTCTCGGCCCGGATACGATGGTGTCATCGGGCACGCTCGCGGCGGTGGTTGTCACGCTGTTCACGTTCTTGCCTTCCTTCTTGTTCATCTTGATCGGCGGGCCTGTGGTCGAGTCCACGCACGGCAACCTCGCGTTCACGGCCCCGATGACGGGCATCACGGCCGCCGTCGTGGGCGTCATCCTCAATCTGGCGCTGTTTTTTGCCTATCACGTCCTCTGGCCGCAGGGCATCACCGGCCCGTTCGACTGGGTCTCCGCCGTCATCACGATAGCCGCCTTTGTTGCTCTCTACCGGGGGACAATCGGCATTATCCCGATCGTGGGACTCTGTGCAGGGCTGGGACTGTTGGTTTCGTGGTTTGCATGACAGTGTGTCTGCGCCGATACCTTTCGAATACGTGGACCTCTACGGGTGCGACCATGATGGCACCCAGCTAGGTCACGCATCCGCAATGCCGTTCCGAACCGCCATGAGCGTGGAATCAGACCGCTGGAGCAGAAGGCTGGGACGGCCAAATCCAATCCGATTACGCGGCTGGGCCTGGCCACCGCTTCCTTCTAATCCTTGTCTCCTCAGGCCGATGGCAGGGGCTCTATTGCTTCTGTAGCAACACCTCGGTCGCTTTGAACAAGGCCGTGACGGAATCGCCGGCTGCGATCTGCAAGTCCTCGATCGCCTGGCGGGTGATCGAGGCGCTGAGCGTCCACCCTCCCGCGTCGATGGTGACGCAGCCATCGCCGTGCCCGGACATTTCTATCTTGGGTTGACATTTCCCTAGACGCGGCTGGCACCCCTGGAAACGCTGTGCTAGGCTACGGACCATGTCTGTCAGGTGGTTCAGTCGGCTCTCCCTCGGCAAGAAACTGGCCCTCTCTTTCAGCATTATTCTCCTGCTGCTCGTCGGGAGTTTCGGCGCCACGCTCGTCTATTTGTCCCGAGTCAACAGCTACGTCGACCGCCATCAGCGGATCACGATCCCCGGCGTCGTTACGGCCGCCGAGATGCTCCGCAATCTCGGCGCCATGCAAACACACATGCATCACCTCCTCGAGCATCCTCACGCCGCAGCCCAGGCGGCACGCCACACAACCGTCGCCGAGATCGAGCACCGCATCCTCACGGCGTTGGACATTTATCAGACCAGCCATGCGGCTCGTACACACCCGATTCTCTACGGGATGTTGCAACAGCACGGACGGGGCGAGTTGGCGGACGAAGAAAGCCGGCTCGTCGTCGCCATCGCAGACGGGCTGACCGCCTTGCGCGCCCAGCGGGAGGACTGGGCCTCGATCCCGCTCGAACGCATGAAGAATCCGTCACACGCCGAGTCGGCGTACGAACAGACCATGGCGAAGGCGGAGGAAGCCATTACGGCTCTCATCGACATCCACCGAAAGATCGATGTCGAAATGAAGCTCGAAGGCGATCGACTTGTCGACCAGGCCCGGCTTCTTGTCACCGGAGTCGTGGTCGTCCTTGCGCTGCTGATCGTGTCGGTCTTTCTGATGATGCAGCGGCTGGTGGCCCGGCCGCTGCAGCAACTCGCGGCCACCGCCGATCGTGTGGCCCACCATGATTTGACCGCCCAATTCGAGTCATGGTCTACGGGCGATGAAGTGGGCACGCTAGCCTCCTCTTTGGCGTTGATGCTGGAAAACCTGCGTGAGCGGGGAACGGCGCTGATGCGCAAAACCAAGGAGTTGGAGGCCTTCACCTACTCGGTCGCCCACGACCTCAAGGGCCCATTGCGGGAGATCGAGGGATTTTCCTCGCTGTTGGAAAAGCAGTTTGCCGACACGGATGACACGCCTGTCCGGCACCAAATCGCCGTCATCCGCCGCTCCGCCTTGAGGCTGACCCATATGATCGACGCGTTGTTGAAGTATTCCCGCCTCGAACAGCAAGAACTGCCGAAACAGCGGTTCAATGTCCTCGAGATGATCGGCAGCTTGGCCGTCGATCGCTTTGGGCACGACCGAGGGCACAAACCCGCCATCCACGTCGACCTGCCGTTTGCCGATTTGTATGGAGAACCGGTCAGCATCCGCCAGGCGATCGTGAACCTAGTCGACAACGCCGTGAAGTTTTCTCGTCACCACAAGGCTCCGGCGATTCGGATCGGAGGCGGCGTCGCGGGCACGGAGCATCGGATCTGGGTTCACGACAACGGCATCGGGTTTGACGCTGAGCAAGCGGACCGGATTTTTGGGCTCTTTGAGCGACTCCACGATCCGGATCACTACGAAGGGACCGGCGTCGGGTTGGCCATCGTCAAGATGGTGATGGAAAAACACGGAGGTCGAGCCTGGGCCGAGTCGACACCCGGCCAAGGAAGCACGTTTTTCCTCGCGTTTCCAGATCTGGAAGCCGGCAGCTCATAGCCGGTCGCGAAAACCCGGAATCCGAGTTGTTCTCTATCCGCTGTGAGCGTCGAACTGAAGACCATGCGCATACTGATCATCGACGATGAAGAATTTGTCCGGCTGGTCTTGGAGCAGACCCTGCGGGCGGAAGGCTGCCAGGTCACCGCGGTGGCCGGCGGACAAGCCGGTATCGAAGCGTTGAAGGACTCGTCCTTTGACTGCGTCATCACCGATCTCCGCATGCCGGGCATCGACGGAAGGGGCGTGCTTCGATGGGTCAAAGACCATCAACCAGATGTGGATGTGCTGGTGTTGACCGGACATGGAGAGGTGAAAGACGCCGTTGAGGCCATCAAACAGGGTGCGTGGGACTTCCTGGTCAAAGAGACCCCGTTCGACCCGGCCGCGATCAAGACGGCTCTGGACAAATTACGGACCATCCAACGTCTCCGGCGGGAAAACTTGGCCGCCCGGCACGGCGGGTATCGCCACGATGAGATTGTGGAGGGGCCCAGCGCGGCCTGGCAGGCGTTGAACGCCCAGATCCTCAGGGTGGCCCCTTCCCATGCCCCGGTGCTGGTCCAAGGGGAAACGGGGGCGGGGAAAGAGATTGTCGCCCGCCTGCTGCACGGGTTCAGTTCCCGATCAGCCGGTCCATTCCTCGCCATCAACTGCGGCGGGGTCAGCCGAGAGTTGTTGGAAAGCGAGCTGTTCGGACATGAGCGGGGGGCATTCACCGGAGCGGCGACCTCGAAACAAGGCCTCATTGCCGCCGCAGAAAGCGGCACTTTGTTTCTGGATGAACTGGGGGAAATGCCGGCCGTGATGCAAGTGAGCTTGCTGCGAGTCCTGGATCGCGGCGAATTTCGGCCCGTCGGCAGTACCCGCACAGTACAGGCGGACGTCCGCGTGGTGGGGGCGACGAATCAGGACCTTCAGCAGTTGGTTCGATCCGGGCGTTTTCGTGAAGACCTCTTGTATCGGCTCAATGCCGTCACCTTGCAGGTCCCGCCCCTGCGGGAGCGGAGGGAGGATCTGCCTCACCTCGTGGTCCACATCCTTCGCACGCTCCGAGTTCCGGGAGCGGCGAACCGAACCATGTCTCCGGAGGCGTTGGCACAACTGACCGCTTATCGATGGCCGGGAAACATCCGTGAGCTGCGGAATCTGATCGAACGAGTCGTGCTCATGAATCCCGACGCCGCATCCATCGGCCATGACGACGTCGTGCGCGCCCTGCCGCACACCGAAGAGGCCGCTCTCCCTCCGGACCTCACCCATTTGTCGCTGGCCGACATCGAGCAACGCCACATACAACATGTACTCGCCGCCTGCGGGGGCAATAAAACGCACGCGGCCAAGATACTCCGCATTGATTACAAGACCTTGTTGGCAAAGTTGAAACACCCTCACCCGCCGCACGCCTAGACTCTGACGGGCATTAGAGCTATCATCGACCTCCCATTCTCATTTCACTCCAAGGAGGCTCGGTCATGATCACCCATCTGCTCAGGAGTCTCATGGTCATCGTGCTGCTTTGTCTGCCGGGCATCAGCATCGCGGGTCCGAAAGGGGAGAAGAAGGCCGCCAGTGTCAAAGAGGTCAAGGCCCTGTCGGAAAAAGAACAGACCGACTTGGCCCTCAGTGCGGCTCCGAACCATATCGCGAAGGAGGCCGGCGTCATGGTCTACGGCGCGGACGGCAAGCTGACCGAAGTCAAACCCAGCGGCAACGGGTTCACCTGCATTCCGACCGTCATGAACTTGCCCGATCCCGATCCCATGTGCATGGATGCCGCCACGCACCAGTGGATGACCGATCTGATCAACGGCGCCGAGAAGCCGAGCAACACCGTTCCCGGGATCGCGTATATGGCGCGTGGCGGCTCGCACTTTGAGAAGGACGGCAAGGTGGTGATGAAACCGGATGGAGCGAAGGTGGTGAAAGAGCCGCCGCATTGGATGCTCATGTGGCCGTTCGATCCCGCCGTCAGCAAACTGCCGACGATCCCCAATCCCGCCGGCGTCTATATCATGTTCGACGGCACACCTTACGCACATCTGATGGTCTATCAAGACCCCAACAAAATGAAGTAACTCCTCGGTTCGTGCCGGCGTCTCACAGCGTCCGGCACGGGCCACCTGCGGCAACACCCTTCCATTCGACACCGGCTTCAGCGACAATGCGCGGACTGAGTTTCCGCACAGTCATACCGGAAAGGAGCGCGCGGGATGAAACGGCCGGGATCATCGGCAGAACGCCATGCCCAGGCTCGCTTCGGCACGACCAGTCGGGCTGCGGCGTTTTATGCCAATCAGGTGCTGGGACATCTCAATCTGCCGATGCGGCAATTCATCGCCCGCCAGGACATGGTCTCCATTGCGACCGCGGACGCCTCTGGGCGGTGCGACTGCTCGTTCCGTGCCGGCGATCCCGGGTTCGTCCAGGTGCTCGATGACAAGACCCTCGTGTATCCGGAATACCGCGGCAACGGCGTGCTCGCGAGCGTAGGGAATATCTTGGAGAACCCACACATCGGGATGATTTTTATCGATTACTGCCAGACGACGATCGGGTTACACGTCAACGGCCGGGCACGCGTGATTAACTCGCACGAACTCTTGGCACTGCCGAACGTGACTCCCAGTCAAGGCGAGGAGGTGGCGAGGAAAGGAGGCCGGCGTCCTGAATCGTGGGTGGTGGTGGACATTGAGGAGGCGTATATCCACTGTTCCAAGCACGTACCACTCATGAAACGGCTGGATAAACAGATACACTGGGGCACGGATGACGATACCGTCAAAGGCGGCGATTTTTTCCAGGTGAAATCTGAATTCAAACGACCCTAACCGCTTCTCCTCGTTCGCCTGACCCATCGTCAACGATTTAGGCCGCTCGGCCTGCAAACCGGTCGGGATCTTGTTCGAAAGCCCTCCGACAGTTTTCGGCGCAAAAATACCAGCGACGCCCCTTGTACTCTACCTTGGCAGCCGCATCCTGGGGATTGATCTGCATGAGGCAGACCGGGTCGAGGACACTGTCGCTTGAATGTTCCATCGCCGCCTCCTTCCTGGATGGACGCACTGTACACCCAGCGATGTCACTCGAAATGGGGGGAAACCCCTGAATCGCCAGGGTTGAATCCCTGAGCCGATCCCTTCTCCCTCCCGCTGTTCCCTGCATGAACTAGGCGTCTCCCGAGTGCCTTCTCCTTGGTTGAAAACACATGCTGATCTGTGCGGGCTCGCGTGAGCTGACTTCGACAGACGGCAATGCATTGGTTTTTCTTCGGCCTGATTGTCCTGTTCACCCTATGGATCCCCCCAGGCATCGAGGCCTGGGCGGAGGAACCTACGCCGCTCGCCGGAGAAGAATTCCATACCGAGGTCCTCGGGGAGTCGGTCTCTGTTCCTCCCCGCGATCGCAAAAAGGTCACAGCCGCCAGCTTCGGCATTGAGGTCCTGCCGAACGGCCCCAGCTTCTATCAAGTGCTGCCCTTTGGGGCGTTTTACCTCTGGCGCCACTCCGAAGACTACAAGGAGCGCCTGCGCGGTACCTTTTCCGTCGCGGTGAACGACGTCGCCTATAATGTCGGATCACACTTCAGCAACGGATGGGAACTGCGGTTTACGTTGAATAACATGATCATTCCGTTGGGGCGGTCCGAGTATGTGGAGGGACAGATCATCCGCGATGTGGAAGTGGAGTGGAACTTCGTCTTCGTAGGGTTCGGTCTGGCGTATCGGAGGCTCTTGTCACCCGGCCAGCAAGACAATGCGCTGGAACTGTCCCTCACCTATGAGCCGGGCTATCGGTGGTTCAGAAGTTCACAAGCCCCTGCCAATTTTGTTGTGCCCTCGGATACATACGAAGGACGCGTGCATGCCCGCATCCGGAACGACGCCTTGCAACGCAACATCATGGAATTGCCTCACCGAGGGTATGCGTTCGGGGGCGATTTTTTTTACGGGCACCGGGCGACCTGGCGGCAGTGGGGAGGCGCGACGGGAGGCGCGCCGTTCGACACGCCCAACGCCGGCCGCGAGCGAGAATACCTCATGGGGAGCGTCTACGCCGTCACCGCCAGCAACCTTCCCTTTCTCAACAGCGAGCATCATCGGCTCATCACCTCATGGTACGGCGGGATCGGCCGCAATCTCGACCGGTTTTCCACTTTTCGGCTTCCCGGACGGCCGACCGGCTATGAATGGGAAGCGCTCGCGCTGCCCTTACTCCCGAGTGTCGCGTTCAACGAATTATTTCCCACGCGCTATGCCATCGCCAACGTCCAGTACCGCTATCAAGCGATGTTTTTCTTGTATCCCTACGTCCGCGCCACCTGGGGCGTGGTCGAGCAGCCGCGCTTTCAGCCCGACGGCAGTATCCGCAACCGCATGGACGCCATGCCCGCGTTAGGCGGTGGCATCATCAGCGGGGCCCCTTGGAATTCCATGATCGAATTGAACTACAGCTACAACTTCGGCATTTACAGCGACCGTGGCGGCGGGCCGCCGGTGCCGGGACGGCACGGCTTCTTCGTGTTTTGGTCGAGAGAGTTTCGCTGACCCGGACGTCCGTCACCGCTTCTGCTTGGCTCGCGCCAGTGCCAGCGCCATGGCTCCCGCAGGCTGTGGCGGACGGGGGATCGCCGAAGCAGGACGACGCTCCTGGGCCGCGCTCAGAGCCGTCTGGCCAGGCACACTGTTCGTAGGAGCGGACCCGGTCGAATCTTCCAGCCGCATGGTTAGCGCAATGCGCTGCCGCTTCACCTCCACGTCCAGGACTTTGACTGTGACGATCTGGCCGGGTTTGACGACCTCGTGCGGATCTTTCACAAATCGATGGGCCAGCGCCGACACATGCACCAACCCATCTTGATGGACCCCGATGTCGACAAAGGCCCCGAAGGCCGCCACATTGGTCACCACCCCTTCGAGCACCATCCCCGCGCGCAGATCGGCGAGTACATTGACGCCATCCTTGAACACGGCGGTCTTGAATTCGGGCCGTGGATCGCGCCCGGGTTTTTCCAGCTCCGATAGGATATCCCGGACCGTCGGCATGCCGAATTGGTGTGTGATGAACTCTTCCGGCCGAATCCCGTTCAGCACCGCCGGCTGCCCCATAACCTCGGTGATGCGTTTTCCCAATCGAGACAGGATCCGCTCGACGACCGGATAAGCCTCCGGGTGGACGGCGGAACGGTCGAGCGGGTTGTCGCCCTCGGTGATACGGAGAAATCCCGCCGCCTGTTCGAACGTCTTCTCGCCCACACGCGGCACCCGGCGAAGCGCGCGTCGGTTGGAGAACGGGCCATGGACGTCGCGGTATTCGACGATGTTTTTGGCCAGGACCTGATTCAACCCCGACACCCGCGCCAGAAGCGGCACCGACGCCCGATTCACATCGACACCCACGGCATTCACACAGTCCTCCACGGTCGCGTCGAGTGCACGTGCAAGCGCGCGCTGGTTCACATCATGCTGGTACTGCCCCACGCCGATGGACTTCGGATCGATCTTCACCAGTTCGGCCAGCGGATCCTGCAGACGGCGGGCAATCGACACCGCGCCTCGCAGGCTCACATCCAACGCCGGAAACTCGGCCGCCGCCAGCGCCGATGCAGAATAGACCGACGCGCCGGCCTCGCTCACCACGAGTTTCACCAACTTCCGTTCGGGATTCCGAGCCGTGACACAGGTGATGAGTTCAACGGCCAGCTTGTCCGTCTCACGGCTCCCAGTGCCGTTGCCGACGGCCATCAGGGTCACTCCATGCCGCTCAACCAGTTGCGTCAACACCGACAGCGCTCCCTGCCAATCGTGGCGGGGAGGATGCGGATAAATCGTCGCGGTCTCCAGCAATTTCCCGGTGGCATCCACCACGGCCACCTTGCACCCGGTGCGGAGTCCCGGATCGAGACCCAGCACGACCTGAGGTCCCGCCGGAGCTGCCAACAAGAGGTCATGGAGGTTGCGGGCAAAGATGCGAATCGCCTCCGCTTCGGCCGCCTCGCGGACCTGCGTCAGTAATTCGGCACTGAGGTGCAGGTGGGCTTTGACTTTCCACGTCCAGCGGCAAACGTCGGCCAGCCACGCATCGGCGGAGCGGCCGCGGTCCTCGATGCCAACATGGACGGCGATCATGGCGACGCAAGGATGCGGCACGGCGGCCTCCAGCGCTTCCTCCAGGCGTAGATCGAGTTTGAGGATACCCAGATGCCATCCGCGAAAGAGCGCCAGCGTCCGGTGTGAAGGGATCGTGCGAATCGCTTCCGCATATGCATAGTAATCCCGAAATTTTTCGGCTTCCGCCGTCTCTTTCCCGGGCACCACCGCGGACGTGAGCACACCTTGCTCCCACAAACGCGCACGCAGCTTCGCAAGCAACTCCGCGGTCTCGGCGAACCGCTCGGCCAGAATGTCACGCGCGCCGTCGAGCGCGGCGCGGGCATCGGGCACGTGGATCGCGTCACACCCCTCGGCGGCCGGCTTCACGAGAACATAGTGTGCCGCCGCCGCGAGGGGGTCGCGCGTCGGATCAGCCAGCAGTCCATCGGCCAGCGGCTCCAATCCCGCGTCCCGCGCGATCTGGGCTCGGCTGCGTCGCTTGGGTCTATAGGGGAGGTACAGGTCCTCAAGGGCTTGTTTCGTCACGGCGCCTTGGATGGCGCCGCGCAATGACTCGGTGAGCTTCCCTTGTTCCTCGATCGTGGTCAAAACCGCCGACCGCCGCTCTTCCAATTCACGAAGGTACCCGAGACGCTCTTCCAACGTCCGCAACTGCGTATCGTCCAGATTACCCGTGGCCTCCTTGCGATA